>NZ_KB900536.1:956248-1304582 GCF_000378965.1 Thioalkalivibrio thiocyanodenitrificans ARhD 1 | reverse complement strand
GGTTTCCTGCGCAACGTTAATCGGCGCAGGGTTAGTCGGCCCCTAAGGTGAGGCAGAAATGCGTAATCGATGGGAAACAGGCTAATATTCCTGTACCTCGTGATACTGCGACGGGGGGACGGAGAAGGCTAGATCAGCCGGGCGTTGGTTGTCCCGGTTTAAGCGAGTAGGGAGTGATTCCAGGAAAATCCGGTTTCACAATCCCGAGACGTGATGACGAGTTCCTACGTGGAGCGAAGTGATCGATGCCATGCTTCCAAGAAAATCCTCTAAGCTTCAGGTATCACGGGACCGTACCCGAAACCGACACAGGTGGGCAGGGTGAGAATCCCAAGGCGCTTGAGAGAACTCGGGTGAAGGAACTAGGCAAAATGGTACCGTAACTTCGGGAGAAGGTACGCCCTTGGTGGTGACGGGACTTGCTCCCTGAGCTGCTGAGGGTCGCAGAGACCAGGCCGCTGCGACTGTTTATTAAAAACACAGCACTCTGCAAACTCGAAAGAGGACGTATAGGGTGTGACGCCTGCCCGGTGCCGGAAGGTTAATTGATGGGGTTAGCTTCGGCGAAGCTCTTGATCGAAGCCCCGGTAAACGGCGGCCGTAACTATAACGGTCCTAAGGTAGCGAAATTCCTTGTCGGGTAAGTTCCGACCTGCACGAATGGCGTAACGATGGCGGCACTGTCTCCACCCGAGACTCAGTGAAATTGAAATCGCTGTGAAGATGCAGTGTACCCGCGGCTAGACGGAAAGACCCCGTGAACCTTTACTACAGCTTCACACTGAACTTTGAACCTGCTTGTGTAGGATAGGTGGGAGGCTTTGAAGCGGCGACGCCAGTCGTCGTGGAGCCAACCTTGAAATACCACCCTGGCATGTTTGAAGTTCTAACCTAGTCCCGTTATCCGGGACAGAGACAGTGTGTGGTGGGTAGTTTGACTGGGGCGGTCTCCTCCCAAAGAGTAACGGAGGAGTGCGAAGGTACCCTCAGCGCGGTCGGAAATCGCGCACTGAGTGCAAAGGCAAAAGGGTGCTTGACTGCGAGACAGACAAGTCGAGCAGGTGCGAAAGCAGGTCTTAGTGATCCGGTGGTTCTGTATGGAAGGGCCATCGCTCAACGGATAAAAGGTACTCCGGGGATAACAGGCTGATACTGCCCAAGAGTCCATATCGACGGCAGTGTTTGGCACCTCGATGTCGGCTCATCACATCCTGGGGCTGAAGCAGGTCCCAAGGGTATGGCTGTTCGCCATTTAAAGTGGTACGCGAGCTGGGTTTAGAACGTCGTGAGACAGTTCGGTCCCTATCTGCCGTGGGCGTCGGAAATTTGAGAGGATCTGCTCCTAGTACGAGAGGACCGGAGTGGACGTACCTCTGGTGTTCCGGTTGTCACGCCAGTGGCATTGCCGGGTAGCTAAGTACGGAAGGGATAACCGCTGAAAGCATCTAAGCGGGAAGCCCACCTCAAGATGAGATTTCCCTGGACCCTCGAGGTCCCTGAAGGGCCGTCGGAGACTACGACGTTGATAGGCTGGATGTGGAAGCGCAGTAATGTGTGAAGCTAACCAGTACTAATTGCCCGTGCGGCTTGACCATACAACCCCAAACGGTTTGGGTGTGTATATGGTCCGAAATCGACATAACACTGCGCCTGGATGCTTTTCCGAATTCTGTGTATCGGATTTAACCGGTACGCGGTACAAGTTTGCCTGGCGGCAATGGCGAGTGGGAACCACCCGATCCCATCCCGAACTCGGAAGTGAAACCGCTCAGCGCCGATGATAGTTTGGGGCTTCCCCATGCGAAAGTAGGTCACTGCCAGGCACTTACTCCAAAACCCCGTGGTCGAGCAGACCACGGGGTTTTTTTATGGGCATGGGAAACCGCCGGGCGACAGGTTCCATCAACCGGAGACCTCGGGCATGGCATGGAACTGCACAGGGGGTGATGGATCTACCGAAGGCGCGTCAACGAGACGCGCCGCCCGCGTCGGACAGGCGTTGGTAGTGGTCCATCACGCGGACGATATAGTTCTGGGTTTCACGGAACGGCGGAACGCCCTGGTGGCGCTGTACCGCGCCGGGTCCTGCATTGTACGCGGCGAGTGCGAGGGTGGTGTCCTGGTCGAACCGCTGGAGCATCTGTTGCAGGTAGCGGATGCCGCCGCGTATGTTTTGCGTGGCGTCGAAGCTGTCCCGTACCCCGAGTTCCCGGGCAGTGGCGGGCATGAGTTGCATCAGGCCCTGGGCGCCCACCCGGGACACGGCGTGACGGTCGAAGCAGGATTCCACCGTGATGACCGCATGCACCAACTCCGGGTCCACACCATACTGGTTGGCGAAATCACGGACCGTATTGGCATAAGGGCGGGCCCGCTCGGCCAGGATCCGCGGCGTGATGCCCTGACAGGCATGTGAAGCCGTGGGACGTCCATACGTGCCGATGTAGGTGTAATCGGGCCCCATGATGCGCCGGTCGGTAAACAGGCGGGTCCCGTCGGCACCCCGATGGATATGAATCTGGCCTTGTGCCGGTACGGCCGGCGACTGAAGGGCCAGGCCTGCCGCCGCAAGCAGCAACCAGAAAATGCCCCTTCTTTGAATCAGCCGCATTGTGTTCCTCCCCTGAGGACACGATCATAGCGTACAGGCCGCCAGCTCAAGAAGGGTGCGGTAATACCATCCGTCCAGCCAGGAACCTATGCCGTCAGAATTTTCGCGAGATCTTCAGGCAGAACAGGATGCGATCGCGCTGATTCGCTGCCTGGCCTGGCATGGCGACCAACCTGCCGGATGGCCCCGGCTCGGCCTGCCGCAGCGGCGTCTGGCGGCCGCGCAGCAGGTCATGGCGGACTGGGGCCTGGTCCTGGAGGAACCAACGACCGGAAAGTGGCGATGGCCGGGCGACGCTCCGGCGTTGCTCGACGCGGAACGTATTATGTCCGAGCTCCCCGACGGCGTCAGGGAACGTCTGGAAGTCCGGGTGTTCCCGGTCATCGATTCCACCAATGCCTGGGTGTCCGCGCAGTCGCCGTCGATTCGCAACCTCGCGTGCCTCGCCGAGTACCAGACGGCCGGTCGTGGCCGGCGCGGGCGTCAGTGGCACATGCCCTTTGGGTCCGGCATTGCGATGAGCATGCGCTGGGATACGTCGCGATGGGTCGACGTGCCGCCTCGTGTCACCCTGGCCCTGGGGATAGCGATAGCCGGTTTGTTGCGCGAGATGGGTGTGGACGGGATCGGCGTGAAATGGCCAAACGACCTGCTGGTGTCCGGACGCAAGCTGGGCGGCATCCTGGTGGAGCAGCGCCGAAGTTCGGATCAGTCCTGGTTGGTCATCGGGTTGGGGCTCAACGTGCGGTTGCCGCCCTCTGCCCCCATCGATCAACCCTGGACCGACCTGGCGTCGGTGCTGCCCGGATCGCTGCCGGAGCGCAACCGCCTTGCGGCCCTGCTGCTGGAGGTCCTGGCGGACGCGCTTTGCGCGTTTCCCGCACAGGATCCCGGCCAATTGGGCAGACAGTGGGCGGCGTTCGATGTGCTGGCCGGCGAGCCGGTGCGGGTTGAGTGTCCCGATGGTGTGATCGATGGACTGGCATCGGGTGTGGATGAAGCAGGGCGTCTGCGGGTGGCGAACGGCGAAGCGCAGTGGCTGCTGCACTCCGGTGAGGTGCGGGTGCGGAGGCTGGCATCATGAAGCTCCTGCTGGATGCCGGCAACAGTCGGCTCAAGTGGGCGATTGTGGAAAGGGGGGCAGAGCCGGTAACCGGCGCGGTGTCACCCGACGAAGAGGGGCTCTCGGAACTGGCCGGCCGGATTGTCGCTGAGGGGGCACCCGAGCGGGTTGCGCTGGTCAGTGTGCGGGATGCGGCGTTTGCCGATCAGGTGTCCGGTTGGTGTGTCCGGCAGGGTCTGCCGTCACCGTTTGTGGTGCGTACGGGCCGTGGCGCCCATGGCGTCTGGCCTGCCTACGCGCAGGTGGAGGCCCTGGGTACGGACCGTTACGCGGCCATGGTGGCTGCGCACCGCCTGTTCGAGGGGCCGCTGGTGGTGGTGGACTGTGGCACAGCGGTGACCATCGATGCCCTGGACGAACACGGGCGGCATCTGGGCGGGCTGATTCTGCCCGGCTTGTCGCTGATGCGGCGCAGTCTCTGTGCGGGAACCGCGGCACTGCCCGATGTGGACGAGCGCCGTATCTCGTCCCTGGCGGCCAATACCGTCGACCAGATCGCTTCGGGTACGGTGTTGGGGCTCGCCAGTGCCGTGGACGGGTTGTGCGAGCGAGTGACTGAAGTCATGGGCCCGGCAGTTCCCGCGCGGGTGTTGACCGGCGGGGATGCTGCCCTGATCGATGCTCATGGCAGGTTGTCCTATGCGTGGCGTCCCTGGCTGGTGTTTCAGGGCGCATTTTTCATCATGGAGGGTGACGCATGCGATCCCTGGCGCTCCTGCTGATCGCCCTGAATCTGGCGTTTCTCTACTGGCATACGTTTCACCGGGAGCCCGCCGCACCGGTATTTCCGTCCACCGAGGTCAACAGTCATCCGGGCGCGGCTCGTCTCGTACTCCTGTCAGAGCGGGACGAGCAATCGGTTTACGAACCGGTTGGCGCGGGCCTGCGTTGCGAGACCGTCGGGCCGCTCATGGATCCTGACGCTGCGGGGTCCCTGCAGGCGGTTCTGGAGGAGCAGGGTGCCCTGGCCGGTTTGCGCACTTCGTCCCGGGAGGTGGTGTCCGCCTACTGGGTGTTCCTGCCGCCCCAGGCCAACCGCCAGGCGGCGCTGCAACTGGCCAGGACGCTCACCGGGCGGGGGCTTGAGGATCTGTATGTCCTGAATGAGGGGGAGCAGCGCAATGCGCTGTCCCTCGGTCTCTTCTCGGAGCATGCGCGTGCCGTGCGCCGTGTGCGTCAGGTGGAGGCCCTTGGGTATGCGCCCCGCATCGAGGCGCGCTTTCGTACTCAGACCGTCTACTGGCTGGATCTGGTGATACCCGAGGACCGGATCGGCTCCGTGTTTATACCGAACGGATTGGGTCGCATGGATCGCCCGTGCCCCGCGGAAGTCGACGTCACCGGGCGATGATTGCCCGCCCGCGGTTGCTGGAGTAGTATTTCGCGTTCGATTCTGCTGGCGTAGCTCAGTTGGTAGAGCAGCTGATTTGTAATCAGCGGGTCGCAGGTTCGACTCCTGTCGCCAGCTCCGATTCTCTCCCCCGGCTTGTCCAATCCGTCCTTCGGGACAGCCTGGGGCTTGTCAGTGAAAACCGGGCGTAACCATCGCCCCTGTCCTGCTGTTCCGGGTGCTCGACGCGTACTGTCCCGCTGCCGGAATCTTCCCGCTTTCCTCACCGAACAGGTTCGGTGCATGCGTCCATCGGCGCTTGTCCCGGGATGCGTTCGCACATAGACTGCGGTCTTAAAATGTGCGATAGATCACAAAAGGCTCGCATGAGCCCGCCAATCCATGTGTATACCCATTCGGCACGTCGCTGTGCCAACACGCGTGATAACGGCCCGCTGAGTCGGCCGTATCCCTCGCCGGCAACAGGATCACAAGCATGTCCTTGACCCCCCGTAACGCCAAGGTGGCCCGCAGGGCCCGCATGGTCGCCATTTCCCTCGGCGCTGTCATCGTCCCCTGGGTGGTCGCCCCGTGGGCCGCGCAAGCAGGGGTTGCGGTCATCACGCAGATCCAGGATGCGGTGTCGATCTCGGTCAGCGTGAGTACGGGCGGTGACAGCGGCGATGGCGGTCAGGTCAGTGGCGACGGCGTCGGCGGGGCGGGCGGCGATGGCGGTGACGGCGGCGACTTCGCAACGGCCATTGTCCAGCAGATGGCCTCAGCAAATGTCATTGAGGAGGGTACGGTCACGCAGCTTCAGGAGGCGGTGTCGATCTCGGCCAGTGAGAGTACGGGCGGCGTCGGGGGTGATGGCGGTGATGCCAGTGGCTTCGGCGTCGGCGGGGCGGGTGGTGCCGGGGGTGCCGGGGGTGATGGCGAAACGGCCATTGTTGCCCAGACGGTAGAAGGTCAGGTCACCAACGGGGGCACGGTGACACAGTCCCAGGACGGGGTGGCGATCGCGGCCAACAACAGTACGGGCGGTGCCGGTGGTGCTGGTGGCGACGCCAGCGAGGACGGCGTCGGCGGGGCGGGTGGTGCCGGGGGTGCCGGGGGTGATGGCGAAACGGCCATTGTTGCCCAGACGGTAGAAGGTCAGGTCACCAACGGGGGCACGGTGACACAGTCCCAGGACGGGTCGGCGATCGCGGCCAATGAGAGTACGGGCGGTGCCGGTGGTGCCGGTGGTGACGCCAGTGGGGAAGGCATTGGCGGGGCGGGTGGCGCCGGGGGTGCCGGGGGCGACGGTGGTACGGCCATCGTTGTCCAGACGGCCGACGGGAAGGTGACCGGCGGAGGCACGGTGACACAGGCCCAGGAGGCGCTGGCGATAGCGGGTTCGGGGGGTGCCGGTGGTGCCGGTGGCCATGGTGGAGACGCCGGTGACTTGGGCGTGGCCGGGGCTGGCGGTGATGGTGGTGCGGGGGGCCATGGCGGGACGGCCGTTGTCGTCCAGACGGCCGAAGGTGAGGTCACCCGCGGGGGCACGGTGACACAGGCCCAGGATGCCGTGGCCACGGCGGGTGCGGGTGGCGCCGGTGGTGCCGGGGGCAATGGTGGAGGTGCCAGCGGCGACGGTGTCGGTGGTGCGGGTGGTCCCGGCGGGGCGGGCGGTACGGGCGGAGATGCTCTGGTTGTCATGAATCTGCAAGGTGAGGCCGTCGATGGCAGCCTGGTCCGGCAGACGCAGGAAGCCGTTGCCATTGGTGGTGACGCGAGTGGTCCTGGTGGTGGTGACGTCGTCATCAGCATGGATGCGAGCGCGCAGGCGCTCGCCGGCAGCCGGATTGAACAGGCCCAGTCCGGGATCGGTCTGGCCGGCGATCAGGCCTCGGTCCTGAATCTGCAGGCCGATGCAGGCGCTCATGGTGGGGGGTCCGGCCGGATTCAGGGGTCATCACCCGGTGCGCTGTTCGGGGACAGATCAGGCGGCCGGCTGACCGTTGGCCAGGGCAGTTCGGGAGCGCGGATCACGCAATCGGGTGGTGCCGTTGTCCAGAACGGGGTGGCTGCACAGGACCTGGCCGCCACAGCCACTGGCGGTCACGGCGGAAACATGGCCTTCGACATTCACGGGGATGCCCTTGACCTTGGTACCGGGGGCACATTCAGCGCGACCACCGGACGCGGCGGAAGCGCCGAAGTACGTCAGACCGCCGAGCAAGAGATCGGCGGTCACGGCAACGTGGCGATGATCAGTCAGGATGCCACGGCGCGCGGGGGGCAGGGGGGCTTGCTGAGCATGGACATCGGGCGTCATGCCGGCCTGTCCGTCAGTGAAGGCGGCGATATCCGTCTCGAGACCGGCGCCGGCGGCGGGGCCATGGTTACGCAGATTGCCCGGCAGGGACTCGATGGCGTGGACGACGCAGCGATGATCACGCAGGAGGCCAGGGCCGTCGGCGGCGGCGGTGGCCGTGTGGCTCTTAGACTGGAGGAGGGCGCTGCCGTCTCGGTGACCGGCGACAGCGCACTGATCATGCGTGGTGGCCATGGTGGAACCGCCTTCATTCGACAGAATACGCGGCAGGGTGCTGCCGGGGTTTCGACAAGCCGGGACGTCGCTCAGGGTCGGACAGGCGGTACTGCTGCTCTCGCCCTGGGCGCCGACGCCGCTGTGGCGGTGGAGGACGGCAGCCGCTTCACGGTCTCTGGCGGTCACGCCACCAGCGGAGTCCATGGCGGGACGGCCACCGTGGAGGTCGGCGCAGGCGCGGAGATCAGTGTCACCGGGGAGTCCGGACTGGGCATCGAGGCCACCGCAGGGCGTCACGGCAACGCCCGGCTTGCGCTGGGAGATGCGGCGTTCGTCGGGCTCAGGGATGGCAGCGCCCTGACCATCGCCGGTGCCGGCCCACAGTTGGGCCCGCCGCCCAACATCGACGGCAACAGCCTTGCGCTTGGCGACGAAGCCGCTTTGACGCTGGCGGACAGCCGGATGGACATCAGGTTCGACAGTCTCGATATTGGTACCGGCACGTGGCTTGGGCTGCAGTCCGCCGATGCCGACTTTCAGCGTGGTCAGGCAACCATTGAGGCACGTCGCGAAGGGGACCCGGCTCGGCTGAGGATCCAGGGCGATGGCGAAGCGGTCAACAGGGTGTCGGTGGATACGTCCCTGGTGCTCGGAGACGGCCTCGATACGGAGATCGTCCATGCGACGCTCCGTGTGGGTGACGATCTCGTTCTCCATGGCGACCTCGTCGGGGTCGGGGGCGCAATCGAGGTCGACAATCACTTCAGCATGTCGGCAGGCCATACCCATCTGACGGATACGACCGTGGAGACCGGCAGGCTGACCGTGGGTGACGGGCGGGAACTGGTGGTGCATGCCGGCGGGGGTGATCCGCTTCAGTGGTCGGTGAGGGATTTCCATGTGGTCGGTGGCAGCGGCGGCCTGCTGGACGTGGGCACGACGCGGCTCGATATCGGGGAGCAGGCGACCTTCCGGCTCGGCAGTGACGATGCGAGTGGCGGTGAACTGCGCACCAGTCTGTTCCTCGATGGCGAGGATGCGCTGGCCGTCGGCCGTATTACGGCCGACCGTGTGATCGTCGAGGCGGGAGCGGCGCTGAGCGTTCAGGCCGGCGAACTGGATAACCAGGCCATCTGGCAGGCGCTGGCGGAGGAAGGTGCGGAGATGCCGGTGATCGCCGGCGTCGAGGGCAGCGAGGTCGCGTTGCCGGAGACTTTCGAAGCGCCGGAATCGAGGCTGTTCTTCTTCGACCTGGAAGCGCGCGACCATGCGTTGGTGGTGCTGGGCGGCACCAGCAATGGCGCGGCGCAACTGATCGGGCAACTCGACCTCTCGCCGCCCGCACAGCCGGTTCTGGGGTCGTTGTTTGAGAATGCCGGCTGGTTCGGGCCAGGGGCCTTCCATGTACTGGATTCCGGCAGTGATGATGACCTCCGGTTGCTGGCCGAGCAGGTCACCGCCGACACCACCGGTGCCCGGCAGATGTCGGCCCTGCATGTGTATGGTCTGATGGGGCCCGCGCTTGATCGACGATTTCGCATCCTGGAGGCTGATCGCGAGAATGCCGGGTACGGCGACCTGCCGCGCCTGGCGTCCGTCGGTCATACGCCGGTTGTCACGGCGGACGTGCATGATGGTTCACTGGCAGGGGCCCGGGATGGTGCGTGGGCTCAGATCTTTGCCTCGCGCGCGGATCAGGGCCGCCGCGATGGCGTCAGCGGTTACGATATGGATACGTTCGGCCTGAGCGTTGGCGCGGACAGGTGGATAAATTCCGATGTGGTGCTGGGCCTTGCCTTTACCTACGGGAGCACGGATGTCGATTTCAAGGGTGATCGGCATGCCAACGACCTCGATGTCGACAGTTTTGTCGTAACGCACTATGGCGGGATGTTCCCGACCAACGAGGCGTGGTTTCTGCATTGGCAGGCCTCGCTTGGTCGCCATGAACATCGTGACACGCGATTTCTGGCGGGTCCCGGCGACCGTCAACGGGCCAGTTACAGCGGACACAGTCTCCACGGCCGGTTGACCGGCGGCTATGACATGCCTGTGGGCGAGACTGGCACGCTGACGCCGTTCACACGGCTGACTGCCTCCCATGTGAGCGTCAATTCGTTCCGGTTCGGTGGAGAGATCGAACGACGCGAGGATCCGGACAGCATCGCCCGCGTCGAGCCGGAGATCGGGGTTCGGATGGCCGGGGAGATGGCGGGCGGTGACAGCTCGACCCTGCGCCTGCGCGGCGGTGCGTCGGTGGGTTATGACCTTGTGCGTGACGAGAGTTCCGCGAATCTGACCTTCGTCGATTCCGCGGAACCGGTTCACATCCCGGGCGTGAAGCAGGCAGGTACCACAATCCGCGCGAATGCGGGTGTTGATCTGGTCAACCGGTCAGGACTGACGATTTCCGTCGACTATGCCGGTGCCTTCCGGTCCGACTTCAGGGACCACACCGCCGGTGTGCGCGCCCGTTACCGGTACTGAGGATTCCCCGGGCATCGCCCCTTCGCGGCTGACCGGGTCCGCATTCCGGCGGGCTGGCGGCCTGCCGGGCTGAGTGTGGTGAATCGGAACGCCGCCGTGGCGCCCGGGCGCCGATCGCCGGGTCTGCGCGAACCGATCCGACTCTCCCTTTCGGCCTGGTATCAGGTTGATGGGGCCGGTGTCATGTGTTGTGTGCGGTAGGGCCATGTCCCGGGCCGGAGCAGGACGGGCTGGTTTTGTTACCTGCCGGACCCAAAGCCGGTTATCCTGTGCGGGTCCGGGCGTTAACGCGCTGCAACGATCACCGAACCCGCCTTCCCGTCCATCTTGAATCCCATCTCCACACGTACCTGGCGACTGGCGGCCCTGGGTTATCTGGGGGTGGTGGTCTATCTTACGCTGCTGCCCTTTGATTTCAGCGTATCCATCAGCCTGTCTGACGCCTGGACGCGATATCAGAATATCCGCTTTGACGGCAGCGGCCCCCGGGCACGCCAGCAGTGGGCGTCCAACCTGCTCATGTTCGTGCCACTGGGGTTCTTCTGGGCGGCCTGGTGGCTGCATCGGGTGCGCAATCCCTGGCTGCACGTGATCGGCGCGCTGCCGGTGATGTTCTTCTGTCTGGCGGTGACGTCCACGGTGGAGTTCTTCCAGATGTGGATTCCCAACCGTGGTTCGTCGCTCACGGACATCAGTGCCAATGCGACAGGGGGCGTCGTGGGGGTGCTGGCCTGGCTGGTTTCGCGTATCCCGGCGGTGCGTGGATCGGCCAGGGGTCTCCTGCATCGGCGCAGCGGGCTCGGTGCGTGGGTGGCGGTCTACGTGGCCGCTTATGTGTTTGTCAGCCTGCTGCCCTTCGATCTTATCGTCTCGGCCCGGGAGTTGTCCGCCAAGCTTATCTCCCATCAATGGGGATGGGTAGCGGCGGCCGACGGCTGCTGGTGGGGGGTCCGCTGTGTGGCCATGCGCGGGCTGGAGGTGCTGCTGGTGGCGCCCCTGGGACTGTGGGTGGCCTATCGGCTTTCCGGCGGACCCATGCGGCGCCTGCTTGCCGCACTTGGCGCGGGTGCTGTCCTGGGTCTGTTGGTGGAGGTGGGGCAGATGCTCACCGTCTCCGGGATTGCCGAAGGAGCCTCGGTGGCGTTACGTGCTCTGGGTGCGGTGTTGGGGGCCTCGGTGTGGGTGCTGAGGGATCGTATCCCCTGGCGTGGCATCCACATGAATCTGCGCCCGCTGCTATTGGCGGCTCTGCCGATCTATCTGCTCGTGGTGGTATTGCTGGCGGTGAGCGGTGTCAGAGGGATCGATAACTGGGAGGCGGCCGTGGCGCAGTGGGAATCCATGCGCTGGCTGCCTTTCTACTACCACTACTTCGTGCCGGAGTCGGCGGCGATCCAGAGCGTATTGATGCACCTTGGCATGTATGCATTCCTGGGTCTGGGTCTGTGGCTGTGGGATCTGCGTGCCCATGGCGGGCCGCGGGTCAGGCGGTGGCTCCGGGCCGCCGGGGGAGCGGCATTGCTCGCCGTGATACTCGAGGCGAGCAAGCTGTTCATGGCGGGTCTGCGTCCGGACACGGCCGCGCCGATTCTGGCAGGATTGGCGGCCGGTACGCTCTACGCCGGGTTGTGGTGGTGGGTGGTCCCCGGCGCAGACACCCGGCCGGTTCCGGACGCCACCCGTGAAGCGGCGACCCGGGATGCGTGGCCGGCGGGATAAGGCGACGGTGGACGGCCCGCCGGCCGCCGGTTCGGGCGCGCATCGGTTGGCGCCGGTCAATGCCGTGTCAGGGTTTGATTCGCCGTTCCCAGTTCAATGAAGTGCGCACGATAATGTCCAGGTTGTCCAGTTCAGGCTTCCAGCCAAGCGTACGCCGGATGGCGTCGTTCATGGCGATCAACCGGGGCGGGTCCCCCGCACGGCGCGCCGCTTCGCGCAACGGGAGTTTTGCGCCCAGGGCCCGCTCCACCGCGGCGACCACCTCACGTACACTGAATCCGCGTCCGTAGCCTGCGTTGTAGGTGCCCGAGGGGCCGCCGTCGCGCAGGTAATCCAGTGCCCGCACGTGGGCAACGGCCAGGTCCGTCACGTGGATATAGTCGCGCACGCCGGTACCGTCCGGGGTGGGATAGTCGGTGCCGAAGATGGTCAACTCCGGGCGCTTCCCCAGCGCCACCTCGCAGGCCACCTTGATGAGCAAAGTGGCCTCCCGTGTGGATTGTCCGAGGCGCCCCTGCGGGTCCGAACCGGCCACGTTGAAATAGCGCAGCGCCACGTGGCGAAGTCCCGATGCGGCGGACAGGTCACGCAGCATCCATTCGCTCATGAGCTTGGACGCACCGTACGGGTTGAGGGGGGCGGCAGGCGCCTCTTCCCGGGCCAGTCCGTCCCCGCAGATGCCGTAGACCTGGGCGGAGGAAGAGAACACGAAGTGTTTCACCGCCGCATCGCGGCAGCATTCCAGCAGGGTGCGGGTGGCGCAGGTATTGTTGCGGTAATACTTGAGGGGGTCAGCTACCGACTCAGGGACTATGGTGTGGGCGGCGAAGTGCATCACCGTGTCGATGTCGTATGTCCTGATCAGTCCGGACACCAGCTCCCGGTCCGCCACGTCCCCCTGAACAAAGGTGCTGTTCAATACGGCATCCCGAAACCCCGTGGAGAGATTGTCCAGCACCACCACCTGCTCGCCGGCCTCCGACAGCATGAGGGCCACATGACTGCCGATGTAACCGGCACCACCGGTGACGAGAATTCCTCTCTGGTGCATCGGTTGCGTTCCTCAAGGGCGCTTGTACTTCAGATGCTACTGCCTCGTCCGACGGCGTAGTACTCAAAACCCATATCCTCCATTTGGCGCGGGTCGTAGAGGTTGCGGCCGTCGAAGATGACGGGGTGTCTCAACTCCTTGCGGATCAGCTCGAAATCGGGACTGCGGAACACGGTCCACTCGGTGACGATGGCCAGGGTGTCTGCTCCCTGCAGGGCCTCTTCCGGTGTTTCGCAGAGCACCAGATCGTCGCGCTCATCGTAGATCCGTCGGCATTCCTGTCCGGCCACCGGGTCGAAGGCCCGAACCCGGGCTCCGGCGTCCCACAGCGCTTCCATGAGCACCCGACTGGAGGCTTCGCGCATGTCGTCGGTATTGGGCTTGAAAGCCAGACCCCACAGCGCAACGGTGCACCCGGAGAGATTTCCGCCGAATCGGGCCGAGATCTTCTCGAACAGCCGGTGTTTCTGGCGATTGTTGACGGCTTCCACCGCCTCCAGCAGACGGGCCTCGTAGCCTACCTGGCGGGCGGTATGCTCAAGGGCCCGGACGTCCTTGGGAAAGCAGGAGCCTCCGTAGCCGCAGCCCGGGTAGATGAAGTGGTAGCCGATGCGCGGGTCAGCGCCGATGCCCTGGCGCACCTGCTCGATATCGGCACCCAGACGTTCGGCCAGATTGGACAGTTCGTTCATGAAGCTGATCTTGGTGGCGAGCATGGCGTTGGCGGCGTACTTGGTCAGTTCCGCGGAGCGCACGTCCATGCACAATACCCGGTCATGGCTGCGGTTGAAGGGGGCGTAGAGCGCACGCATGAGCTCGGCGGTCCGCGGGTTGTCGGTGCCAACCACCACCCGATCGGGCTTCATGAAGTCCTCGATGGCTGCCCCCTCCTTGAGGAACTCGGGATTGGATACCACGTCGAACTTCCCGTCGCCGTCACGGGCGGCGAGGGTCCCGCTGATGGTCTCCCGCACCCGGTCAGCAGTGCCCACGGGCACTGTGGACTTGGTCACCACGATGCGGTACTCGGACAAGTGCTCCGCGATGCAACGGGCCACGGTGAGCACATGAGTCAGATCGGCCGAGCCGTCCTCGCCCGGTGGGGTGCCCACCGCGATGATCTGGAACAGGCCGTGGCGCACCCCCTCGGCCGGGTCCGTGCCGAAGGACAGCCGGTCTGCCAGCATATTGTCCCTGACCATGTCCTCCAGACCGGGTTCGTAGATGGGAATGCGTCCCTGCCGGAGTCCCTCGATCTTGGCATGATTGATGTCCACACACAGAACATGGTTACCCACCTGGGCAAGGCAGGCCCCGGTGACCAGCCCCACGTAGCCGGATCCATAGATGGTCACTTTCATAACTGGCTGTCCCTGTTGATGTTTACTTGCCGCGGATGCACAGTTGCCCGCTGAGCCGGCCCGCCGGGCAGACCGGCCTGGTGACCAACGGGGATCGGCCGCCCCGGTTCCCTCTGGGTTAACCGTGCGGTGATGGCGCGCCGGGCGTGGGCCCGGCCATCGGCGGCGTGTGCGACAGCGCGAATGCTAACAGATGGCGGCCAGGCCTTCATTAAACTCCGGAGAGTCCCGCCCACCCCCCACAAGGCCCGATTCAGGTTGACACTATAGTACCCCTGGCGCACAATTGGCGGCTTTCGCTTTGGAGGGGTTCCCGAGCGGTCAAAGGGGGCAGACTGTAAATCTGCTGGCTCAGCCTTCGAAGGTTCGAATCCTTCCCCCTCCACCAAAGATTTCAGGGCCGCCGGACGTGTCGAAGCACGGGACGATCCGGCAGCCGAGCGCCGCGCAGAGCGCGGCGGCCCGTGGCGCATGTCTCCCGCGCCGGGCGTCGCCGGCGAGGCGGGGAGTGCAAGACGCGGGTGTAGTTCAATGGTAGAACCTCAGCCTTCCAAGCTGATGATGTGGGTTCGATTCCCATCACCCGCTCCATTGAACCGCGCAGTTGGTTGTTAAAGAGTTGAGAGTCGGCCCATATAGCTCAGTCGGTAGAGCACTTCCTTGGTAAGGAAGAGGTCACCGGTTCAAGTCCGGTTATGGGCTCCATAAGTTTTGGGATTTGGCCACAATCTAGAACGTCAACCGGGGTGTTAGACCATGTCCAAGGAAAAATTCGAGCGTAAGAAGCCGCATGTCAACGTAGGGACCATTGGTCACGTGGACCATGGCAAGACGACGCTGACGGCGGCGCTGACGGTGTGTCAGGCGAAGAAGTTTGGTGGTGAGTCTCGTGCCTACGACCAGATTGACAATGCCCCCGAGGAGCGTGCGCGCGGGATCACGATTGCCACGGCGCACGTGGAGTACGAGTCGGACACGCGCCACTATGCGCACGTGGACTGCCCGGGACATGCCGACTATGTGAAGAACATGATCACTGGTGCGGCGCAGATGGACGGAGCGATCCTGGTGGTATCGGCGGCTGATGGTCCGATGCCGCAGACGCGCGAGCACATTCTGCTGGCGCGCCAGGTGGGTGTTCCCTACATTGTGGTGTACATGAACAAGGCGGACATGGTGGACGATCCGGAGCTTCTGGAGCTGGTGGAGATGGAGGTTCGTGATCTGCTGTCGTCCTATGATTTCCCGGGTGATGATACGCCGATCATTGTGGGATCCGCGCTCAAGGCGCTGGAGGGCGACGAGTCCGAGATTGGCGCGCCCTCGATCGACAAGCTGATCGAGGCGCTGGACAGCTTTATTCCCGAGCCTGAGCGTGCGATTGACGGTGCGTTTTTGATGCCTGTGGAGGATGTGTTCTCGATCTCCGGTCGCGGCACGGTGGTGACGGGTCGAATCGAGCGCGGGATCGTGAAGGTGGGCGACGAGATCGAGATCGTGGGTATCCGGGATACGGTCAAGACGACGGTCACGGGTGTGGAGATGTTCCGCAAGCTGCTGGACCAGGGTCAGGCGGGAGACAACGTGGGTGTGCTGCTGCGCGGCACGAAGCGCGATGACGTGGAGCGTGGTCAGGTGCTGTGCAAGCCCGGTTCGATCACGCCGCACACGAAGTTTGAGGCGGAGGTGTATGTGCTGTCCAAGGAGGAGGGTGGTCGTCACACGCCGTTTTTCAACGGATATCGTCCGCAGTTTTATTTCCGCACCACGGACGTGACGGGTTCGGTGGACCTGCCGGAGGGTGTGGAGATGGTGATGCCGGGTGACAACGTGAAGATGACGGTGTCGCTGATCAACCCGATCGCCATGGAGGACGGTCTGCGTTTCGCGATCCGCGAAGGCGGCCGCACCGTGGGCGCCGGCGTTGTCGCCAAGATTATTGAATGACGTAAGGGGTCAGGCGTGAGGGGTGAGGTGTAAAAGCCACGCCTCACGCCTCACCGTATTTTTTCCAGGCCAGTAGCTCAATTGGCAGAGCAGCGGTCTCCAAAACCGCAGGTTGGGGGTTCGAGTCCCTCCTGGCCTGCCACTTCATCGGCATCGTGCTGAACGAAACAGGTCCATTCAGGTAACCCATGGCAAAGACGGACGAGATAGAGGGATCCGGGTTCGATACCATCAAGCTGGCCTTTGCGGTCGCTCTGCTGGTGCTGGGCGTGCTTGCCTTCTACTGGTATGCCGACGAGTCGCTGCTGTTCCGGGTGCTGGGCCTTCTGGCGGTGGCGATCGTGGCGGCAGGTATCGTGTTCACCACGGCCTTGGGGCAGTCCCTGGCCGGCTTTCTCCGGGAATCACGCACCGAGGTGCGCAAGATGGTATGGCCGACCCGGGCCGAGGCGACGCAGACCACGCTCATCGTCATCGTGGTGGTGATCCTGGTGGGCATATTCCTGTGGCTGCTCGATATGTTCCTCGCCTGGGGTGTGCGCATGTTCATCGGTACCGGAGGGTAAGGAATACACATGGCTTTGCGTTGGTATGTGGTGCACGCCTACTCGGGCTTCGAGAATCACGTGAAGCGCTCCCTGCAGGAGCGTATTGAGCGTTTTGGTATGCAGGACAAGTTCGGCGAGATCCTGGTGCCTACCGAGGAAGTCGTCGAGATGCGTGAGGGACAGAAACGCAAGAGTGAGCGAAAGTTCTTTCCCGGCTATGTGCTGGTGCAGATGGAGATGGACGACGAGACCTGGCACCTCGTCAAGGATGTCCCCAAGGTGCTCGGCTTCATCGGCGCTTCCGCGGACAAGCCGTCCCCCATCAGTGACAAGGAGGCCGACACCATACTGCAGCGCATGCAGGAAGGTGCCGAGAAGCCGCGGCCGAAGGTCCTGTTCGAGCCCGGCGAGGTGGTGCGGGTGACCGATGGACCGTTCAACGACTTCAATGGCGTTGTCGAGGAAGTGAATTACGACAAGAACCGCCTGCTGGTGGCGGTGCAGATTTTCGGCCGATCCACGCCGGTGGAACTCGAGTTCCACCAGGTGGAGAAGGCTTAAAGGCGGTAGCAAGTGGCAAGTGGCTAGTCTCAAGGGGTTCCCTTGCCACTAGCCACTTGAGACTTGCCACTGATTTACAGGGGAGCCTCGCGGCGCTTGTACCCACACTAGGAGTTTGTAATGGCAAAGAAAATCGACGCTTACATCAAGCTGCAGGTCAAGGCCGGTCAGGCCAACCCGAGCCCGCCGGTCGGTCCGGCGCTGGGTCAGCGCGGTGTCAACATCATGGAATTCTGCAAGGCCTTCAATGCCCAGACCCAGGGTGTCGAGCCGGGTCTGCCGATTCCGGTGGTGATTACCGTGTATACGGACCGTAGTTTCACCTTCATCACCAAGACTCCGCCGGCCTCCATCCTGCTGAAGAAGGCCGCCGGCATCACTTCCGGTTCTGCCACACCCAACACCAACAAGGTGGGTACGGTCACCCGGGAGCAGCTCGAAGAGATCGCCAGAACGAAGCAGCCGGACCTGACTGCGGCGGATATGGATGCGGCGGTGCGCACCATCGCCGGCAGCGCCCGCAGCATGGGCCTTGAAGTGGAGGGTGTCTGACATGGCAAAGCTGAGCAAGCGCATGCGGGCCATTCGCGAGAAAGTGGAACCCGGCAAGCTGTATCCGGTGACCGAGGCCCTGCAGATCCTCAAGGATCTCTCCTCGGTGAAGTTCGCGGAGTCTGTTGATGTGAGCGTCAACCTGGGCGTGGATCCGCGCAAGTCCGATCAGGTGGTGCGCGGTTCCACCGTGCTGCCCAACGGCACCGGTAAGACCGTGCGCGTGGCGGTGTTCACCCAGGGCGCCAACGCCGATGCGGCGAAAGAGGCCGGTGCCGACATCGTCGGCATGGATGATCTGGCGGAAGAGGTGAAGAAGGGCAACATGGATTTCGACGTGGTCATCGCTACCCCGGATGCCATGCGCGTGGTGGGTCAGCTGGGTCAGATTCTGGGTCCCCGCGGGCTGATGCCGAATCCCAAGGTGGGCACGGTGACCACCGATGTGGCCACTGCCGTGAAGAACGCCAAGTCCGGCCAGGTGCGCTACCGCACCGACAAGGCCGGCATCATCCACTGCACCATCGGCAACGTGGGTTTCCAGCCGGAGGCGCTGGCGGAGAACCTTAACGCGCTGCTGGCCGACCTGCAGAAGGCCAAGCCTTCCGCGGCCAAGGGCATCTACATGAAGAAGGTGACCGTCTCCACCACCATGGGGCCGGGCATCAGTGTGGATCAGGCCAGTTTGTAGTTTATTGACGCGGGTGCTTGTTGATTGCGCCCGCAACAGTTTGGGTAGGACTGCCGGCGGGGTTCCGATCCTTCCGGCAGCCGTCCAAGACCGCAGGTGCCGGGAAACGATCCCGGCTTAATGGGCTTCCGGCCTGCGCAGACGGTGTCACCCGATTCAGGACTTCCTGCAGAGGGGCGCCGTAAGGTGACCGGACCGATTTCAGGTCCGGTCGGTTGACTCAGCGGCGGTGGCGTTTCGGCCCCGTCGTCAAACAGGAGGTAGGTATCGTGGCACTGAATCTCGAAGACAAGAAGCAAATTGTCTCCGAAGTCGCCGCGGTGGCTGCGAGTGCTTATTCCGCGGTTGCTGCAGAGTATCGCGGACTCACCGTCAGTGAGATGACCGAGCTGCGCGCCAGGGCGCGTGACACCGGCGTCTATCTGAGGGTGGTGAAGAATTCCCTGGCCCGCCGCGCGGTGGAAGGGACCGATTTCGCCTGCATGCAGGAAGGATTCGTGGGGCCGCTGGTCCTCGCCTTCTCGCAGGAAGATCCCGGTGCCGCCGCGCGTCTGGTGAAGGATTTCGCCAAGGAGCACAGCAAGCTGGAGGTCAAGCTGGTGTCCGTGAGTGGACAGCTTCTCGGCCCCGGCGAGCTGGAACGGTTGGCGAGCCTGCCGACCCGTGACCAGGCCATCAGCATGCTGATGGCTGTGATGAGGGCCCCGCTCGACAAGTTCGCGCGCACCCTCAACGAGGTTCCGGGCAAGCTGGTTCGTACCGTCGCCGCCATTCGCGATCAGAAGCAGGCGAGCGCCTGACGGCTGCCGCATTATTTGAATCGGGTAATACCCATTAGGAGAGCATCATGGCTGTTTCGAAAGAAGACATTCTGGAAACCATTTCCAACATGACCGTGCTGGAGGTCGTTGACCTGATCTCCGCCATGGAAGAGAAGTTCGGCGTGTCCGCGGCCGCCGCCGTGGCCGCCGCGCCCGTGGCCGGCGCCGCCGGTGGCGAGGCTGCCGCCGAGGCCAAGGACGAGTTCGACGTGGTGATGACCAGCTTCGGCGCCAACAAGGTTGGCGTGATCAAGGTGGTGCGCGGCATCACCGGTCTGGGCCTGAAGGAAGCCAAGGATATGGTCGAGGGTGCCCCTTCCACCGTGAAGGAAGGCGCCAACAAGGAAGAGGCCGAGAAGATCAAGAAGGAGCTGGAGGAAGCCGGGGCCAGCGTCGAACTCAAGTAATTGGTCAGTAATTGTTTCGCGAGACATTCGCGTGACGTTTGGAGGCTGGCGGTGTTTTCACCGCCGGCCTCTTCCTGCTTGCACCGACGCTCGTCCCCGCGAGCGGCCGTGCACCGGATTCTAGTGTGAGGAATCACAATGGCTTACAGCTACACCGAAAAGAAACGCATTCGCAAGGATTTCGGCAAACGCCCCCAGATCCTGGATGTCCCTTACCTGTTGACCACCCAGCTGGAGTCGTACAGCCAGTTCCTTCAGGCCGAGCGTGCCGAGGATGATCGTCAGGACGTGGGATTGCACGCGGCGTTCAAGACGGTGTTCCCGATTGTAAGCTATTCCGGAACCGTTGAGCTCGAGTATGTGAGCTACCGGCTGGGCAAGCCGGTGTTTGACGTCAAAGAGTGCCAGCTTCGCGGCCTGACCTATGCCGCGCCGCTGCGCGTGCTGCTGCGCCTTGTCATTTACGACAAGGATGCCCCTGCCGGTTCCCGTCCGGTCAAGGACATCAAGGAGCAGGAGGTCTACATGGGCGAACTCCCGCTCATGACCGAGAACGGCACCTTCGTCATCAACGGCACCGAGCGTGTCATCGTTTCCCAGCTGCACCGCTCGCCCGGCGTGTTCTTCGACCATGACAAGGGCAAGACCCACAGCTCGGGAAAGCTGTTGTTCAATGCCCGCGTGATTCCCTACCGGGGGTCATGGCTGGATTTCGAGTTCGACCCGAAGGACTCCATCTTCGTGCGCATCGACCGCCGCCGCAAGCTGCCGGCGACGGTGCTGCTGCGCGCCCTGGGCATGGAGACCGAGGAGATCCTCGACACCTTCTTTGAGACAACAGGCGTAAAGTTCACCAAAGACGGGTTCGACATGGAGCTGATCCCCGAGCGCCTGCGCGGTGAAGTGGCCGCCTTTGATTTCAAGATCAAGAACAAGATCGTTGTGGAAAGCGGTCGGCGCATTACGGCCCGCCACGTGCGCGAGTTGGAGGCCGCCGGCATCAAGTCCATTGACGTGCCGGCCGAGTACCTGGTTGGCAAGATGCTGGCCCACAATGTTGTGGATACCGACAGCGGTGAGCTGGTCGCCAATGCCAACGACGAGCTGTCCGAGGAGTTGCTGAAGAAGATCCGTGCCGCGGGAATCAAATCGTTCCGCACGCTCTACACCAATGACCTGGACCACGGGCCTTACATCTCCTCGACCCTGAATATTGATCCCACCCGGTCCCAGCTTGAGGCCCAGGTGGAGATCTACCGCATGATGCGTCCCGGTGAGCCGCCCACCAAGGAGGCGGCCGAGAATCTGTTCAACAACCTCTTTTTCACCGAGGACCGTTACGACCTCTCCGCGGTGGGCCGCATGAAGTTCAACCGCCGGGTGGGCCGCGAGGAGATCACGGGTTCCGGCGTGCTGGACCAGGATGACATCCTGGCGGTGCTGAAGACGCTGATCGATATCCGCAACGGCAACGGGCAGGTGGACGACATCGACCATCTGGGCAACCGCCGTATCCGCTCCGTGGGCGAAATGGCGGAGAATGTATTCCGCGTGGGCCTGGTGCGTGTCGAACGTGCTGTGAAGGAGCGCCTGAGTGTGGCCGAGAGCGAGGGCCTGATGCCCCAGGAACTGATCAACGCCAAGCCCGTGGCTGCGGCGGTGAAGGAGTTCTTCGGCTCCAGCCAGTTGTCGCAGTTCATGGATCAGAACAACCCGCTCTCCGAGGTAACTCACAAGCGCCGTATCTCGGCACTGGGTCCCGGCGGTCTGACCCGTGAACGGGCCGGTTTCGAGGTGCGCGATGTACACCCGACCCACTATGGCCGTGTCTGCCCCATCGAGACGCCGGAAGGTCCGAACATCGGTCTCATCAACTCGCTGGCGGTGTATGCGCGCACCAACGAATACGGTTTCCTTGAAACCCCTTACCGGCGTGTGCACAACGGCAAAGTGACCGACGAGATCGTGTACCTGTCGGCCATCGAGGAAGGCCAGTACGTCATCGCACAGGCCAACGCGAGCCTCGATCCCAAGGGCAGGCTGGTGGATGCGCTGGTGTCGTGCCGCCATGCCAATGAGTTCACCATGTCCACCCCGGACAAGATCGAGTTCATGGATATCTCGCCCAAGCAGATCGTGTCTGTGGCCGCCGCGCTGATTCCCTTCCTGGAGCACGACGACGCCAACCGTGCGCTGATGGGCTCGAACATGCAGCGCCAGGCCGTGCCCTGCCTGCGCGCCGAAACCGCCGTGGTGGGTACCGGTATTGAGCGCACCGTGGCCATTGACTCGGGCTCCTCGATCGTGGCCCGTCGCGGCGGCGTGGTGGACTCCGTGGACGCGGCCCGCATCGTGGTTCGTGTCAACGACGACGAGACCGAGCCCGGCGAACCCGGCGTGGACATCTACAACCTGACCAAGTACACCCGGTCCAACCAGAACACCTGCATCAATCAGCGTCCGCTGGTGAATGTGGGCGATGAGCTGGCCAGGGGTGACGTGCTGGCCGACGGTTCCTCCACTGATCTGGGCGAACTGGCCCTGGGGCAGAACATGATGGTCGCGTTCATGCCCTGGAACGGCTACAACTTCGAGGACTCGATCCTCATCTCCGAGCGGGTGGTGCAGGAAGACCGCTTCACCTCCATCCACATCGAGGAACTCACCTGCGTCGCCCGTGACACCAAGCTTGGTTCCGAGGAGATCAGCGCGGATATCCCCAACGTCTCCGAGAGCCTGCTCTCCAAACTGGACGAGTCGGGCATCGTATACGTGGGCGCCGAGGTCAAGCCCAACGATATCCTCGTTGGCAAGGTCACGCCCAAGGGCGAGACCCAGCTCACCCCGGAGGAGAAGCTGCTGCGCGCCATCTTCGGCGAGAAGGCCTCCGACGTGAAGGATACCTCGCTTCGGGTCCCCTCCGGCATGGAAGGCACCGTGATCGATGTGCGGGTGTTCACCCGGGACGGCGTGGAGAAGGACAAGCGGGCGCTGCAGATCGAGGAGGCGGCGCTGGCCGCGGTGCGCAAGGACCTGAAGGATCAGCTTCGCATCTACGAGGATGATATCTACGACCGCGTGGAGAAGCTGCTGGTGGGCAAGCTGGCCGCCGGCGGTCCCAACAGGCTCAAGGACGGCACCAAGGTGACGAAGACCTACCTCACCGAAGTGCCCCGCGAGAAGTGGTTCGAGGTACGCATGCGTACCGAGGATGTCAATGAGCAGATCGAGCGGATGGCCGCGCAGCTCAAGGAGCAGCAGGAGGCGTTCGAGACCCGCTTCAAGGAACAGAAGGAGAAGCTCACCGCCGGTGATGACCTCGCCCCGGGCGTGCTGAAGATGGTCAAGGTCTACCTGGCCGTGAAGCGTCGCATGCAGCCTGGTGACAAGATGGCCGGCCGCCACGGCAACAAGGGTGTGGTCTCCATGATCGTGCCCGTGGAAGACATGCCTTATCTGGACGACGGCACCCCCGTGGACATCGTGCTGAACCCGCTCGGCGTACCATCACGCATGAACGTGGGCCAGGTGCTCGAGACCCATCTGGGCTGGGCCGCCAAGGGCCTGGGGCAGAAGATCGCCCGCATGGTCGAGGCCAAGGCGAAGCTCGACGAACTTCGCAAGTTCCTGGACAAGATCTACAACCACCGTGACCGGAAGGTGGATCTCTCCGGGTTCTCCGATGAGGAGATCCTGAGGTTGTGCGCCAATCTGGAGAAGGGTGTGCCCATGGCGACGCCTGTGTTCGACGGCGCCGAGGAAGACGAGATCAAGGCCATGCTCAAGCTCGCTGATCTGCCTGAGACGGGGCAGACCACACTCTTCGACGGGCGAACCGGCGATGCCTTCGACCGTCCCGTGACCGTGGGCTACATGCACATGCTCAAGCTCAACCACCTGGTGGATGACAAGATGCATGCCCGTTCCACCGGACCGTACAGTCTGGTCACGCAGCAGCCGTTGGGCGGCAAGGCGCAGTTCGGCGGCCAGCGGTTCGGCGAGATGGAGGTCTGGGCGCTGGAGGCCTACGGTGCGGCGTACACGCTGCAGGAGATGCTCACGGTCAAGTCCGACGATGTGCAGGGCCGCAACAAGATGTACAAGAACATCGTCGACGGCGATCACCGGATGGAGGCGAACATCCCCGAGTCCTTCAATGTGCTCATGAAGGAGATCCGGTCGCTGGCCATCAATATCGAGCTGGAACAGGACTAACAGTAGGGGCAGTACTGGGGCCGGCGATCCCGGCCCCGATCTGCAAACCGTACCGCGCCTACCGAATTGAGGTGATTACATGAAAGACCTTCTCAATCTCTTGAAGCAGCAGGGCCACGTGGAAGAGTTCGATGCCATCCGCATCGGGCTGTCCTCGCCCGAGCTGATCCGCTCCTGGTCCTTCGGTGAGGTGAAAAAGCCCGAAACCATCAATTACCGTACCTTCAAGCCTGAGCGTGACGGTCTCTTCTGCGCCAAGATCTTCGGCCCGATCAAGGACTACGAGTGCCTGTGCGGCAAGTACAAGCGACTCAAGCACCGTGGCGTGGTGTGCGAGAAGTGCGGCGTGGAGGTGACTCAGACCAAGGTGCGCCGGGAGCGCATGGGCCACATCGAGCTGGCCAGCCCCGTGGCCCACATCTGGTTCTTGAAGAGCCTGCCCTCGCGCATCGGCCTGTTGCTGGACATGACGCTGCGTGACATCGAACGCGTGCTCTACTTTGAGGCCTTCGTGGTGATCGATCCTGGCCTGACCACGCTCGAGCGGGGTCAGCTGCTCACCGACGAGCAGTATCTGGAGGCCATCGAGGAGCACGGGGATGAGTTCGACGCCCGCATGGGGGCCGAGGCGGTCTACGAACTGCTGATTTCCATCGATCTTCAGAGCGAGGCGGCCAGGCTGCGTACGGAGGTCAACGAGACCAGTTCCGAGACCAAGATCAAGCGTATCGCCAAGCGCCTGAAGCTGATCGAATCCTTCCTGGATTCCGGCAACAAGCCCGAGTGGATGATCCTCAAGGTCCTGCCCGTGCTGCCCCCGGACCTGCGTCCGCTGGTGCCGCTCGACGGTGGCCGGTTCGCGACCTCGGACCTGAACGATCTCTACCGCCGGGTGATCAACCGCAACAACCGCCTGAAGCGCCTGCTGGAGCTCAACGCCCCGGACATCATCGTGCGTAACGAGAAGCGCATGCTGCAGGAGTCCGTGGACGCGCTGTTGGACAACGGGCGCCGTGGCCGGGCTATCACCGGCACCAACAAGCGCCCGCTCAAGTCGCTTGCCGACATGATCAAGGGCAAGCAGGGCCGTTTCCGCCAGAACCTGCTGGGCAAGCGCGTGGACTACTCCGGCCGTTCCGTGATCGTGGTGGGCCCGACCCTGCGCCTGCATCAGTGCGGCCTGCCCAAGAAGATGGCGCTGGAGCTGTTCAAGCCGTTTATCTTCGGCAAGCTGCACCGCCGGGGCCTGGCGACCACCATCAAGGCCGCCAAGAAGCTGGTGGAGCGGGAGGGCCCGGAAGTGTGGGATATCCTGGACGAGGTGATCCGCGAGCATCCGGTGATGCTCAACCGCGCGCCCACCCTGCACCGGTTGGGTATCCAGGCCTTCGAGCCGGTGCTCATCGAGGGCAAGGCCATCCAGCTGCACCCGCTGGTGTGCGCCGCCTTCAACGCCGACTTCGACGGTGACCAGATGGCCGTACACGTGCCTCTCTCCCTGGAGGCGCAGCTGGAAGCCCGTGCGTTGATGATGTCCACCAACAACATCCTCTCCCCGGCCCATGGTGATCCCATCATCGTGCCTTCGCAGGACATTGTGTTGGGGCTTTACTACATGTCGCGGGAACGGGTGAACGCCCGGGGCGAAGGCATGCACTTCGCCGACGTAGAGGAAGTTCACCGTGCCTATGAATCCGGTCAGGTGGAGCTGCATGCCCGGGTCGAGGTGCGCATTCGTGAAGTGACTCCGAACGATGAGGGAGAACTGAGCGAAAGCTTCATCCGGGTGAAGACCACCGTGGGCCGCGCCTTGCTCTCGCAGATCCTGCCCGCCGGCCTTCCCTTCGAGTTGGTCAATCGCGATCTCAACAAGAAGGCCATCTCCGGGCTCATCAATGCCTGCTACCGGCGCGTGGGTCTCAAGGAGACGGTGGTGTTTGCCGACCAGCTCATGTACACGGGCTTCAAGTATTCCACCCGTGCGGGCGTTTCCTTCGGCATCAACGACATGGTGATCCCCGAGGAGAAGACCGGAATCCTCACAAATGCGGAAGGCCAGGTGAAGGAGATCGAGGATCAGTACGCCTCGGGCCTTGTGACCAAGGGGGAGCGCTACAACAAGGTGGTGGATATCTGGTCGCACACCAATGACCAGGTGGCCAAGGCCATGATGGACAAGCTGGGCAAGGACGAGGTGGTGGATGCCGAGGGCAACACCGTCAAGCAGCCGTCTTTCAACTCCATCTTCATGATGGCCGATTCCGGTGCCCGAGGCTCCGCTGCCCAGATCCGTCAGTTGGCCGGTATGCGCGGGCTGATGGCCAAGCCGGACGGTTCCATCATCGAGACTCCCATCACGGCCAACTTCCGTGAGGGGCTTAACGTGCTGCAGTACTTCATCTCTACCCACGGCGCGCGCAAGGGGCTGGCGGACACGGCGCTCAAGACAGCCAACTCCGGTTATCTCACCCGCCGTCTGGTGGACGTGGCCCAGGACCTGGTGGTGACCGAGGTTGATTGCGGCACCGACAAGGGTATCGTTCTGAAGCCTATCATCGAGGGCGGTGACGTGGTGGAGCCGCTGCGCGAGCGTGTGCTTGGCCGCGTATTGGCCCAGGACATCATCATGGCCGATGGTTCCAGTCTGTTGCCCGCCGGCACCCTGCTGGACGAGGACGCAGTCGACCTCATGGAGGCGTCCGGCGTGGACGAGGTGGTGGTCCGTTCCGCCATCTCCTGCGCGACCCGCTACGGCATCTGCTCCATGTGCTACGGCCGTGACCTTGCCCGCGGGCATCAGGTCAATGACGGCGAGGCGGTCGGCGTGATTGCCGCGCAGTCCATCGGCGAGCCCGGCACCCAGCTGACCATGCGCACCTTCCACATCGGGGGTGCCGCCAGTCGGTCGGTGGCCATCAGCGCCATCTCCGCCCGGGCCAAGGGCATCATCCGTCTGCACAACATCAAGACGGTGCCCAACAAGCAGGGCAACCTCGTGGCCGTGTCCCGTTCCGGCGAGCTGGGTGTCGTCGATGACCAGGGCCGTGAACGTGAACGATACAAGGTGCCTTATGGTGCAGTGATCTCGGTCAACGACGGTGACACCGTGGAGTCCGGGCAGGAGGTGGCCACCTGGGATCCGCACACCCACCCGATCATCACCGAGGTGGCCGGGCGCATCCAGCTGAACGACTTCATCGAGGGTGTGACCGTCAACAAGCAGGTGGACGAGATCACCGGGCTTTCCTCGACCGTGGTCATGGATCCCAAGTCCCGCGGGTCCGCCGGCAAGGACCTGCGTCCCACGGTCCGTCTGGTGGACGAAAAGGGCAAGGACCTCAAGCTGGCCGGCACCGACATCCCGGCTCACTACGCATTGCCCGCGGGGGCCATCATGAGTCTGGAAGACGGCGCCACCGTGGCGGTTGGCGACGTGGTGGCCCGTATCCCCCAGGAGTCCTCGAAGACCCGCGATATCACCGGCGGTCTGCCCCGGGTGGCCGATCTTTTCGAGGCCCGCAAGCCCAAGGAACCCGCCATCCTGGCCGAGCGTACCGGCACGGTCAGCTTCGGCAAGGACACCAAGGGCAAGCAGCGCCTGGTGATCACCGACGACCAGGGCGATACCCACGAGGAGCTGATCCCCAAGTGGCGGCACGTGAACGTCTTCGAGGGCGAGCACGTGGAGAAGGGCGAGGTGATCGCCGATGGCGAGCCGAATCCCCACGATATCCTGCGCCTGCTGGGCGTCACCCCGCTGGCCGAGTACATGGTCAAGGAGATCCAGGACGTTTACCGCCTGCAGGGTGTCAAGATCAACGACAAGCACATCGAGGTGATCTGCCGCCAGATGCTGCGCAAGGTGGAGATCACCGATCCGGGCGACACCCGGTTCCTGACCGGCGAGCAGGTGGACCGCGCCAGGGTCATGGAAGAGCACGAGCGCCTGGGTCCCGACAAGGAACAGGCCAGGTACGAGCGGGTGCTGCTGGGCATCACCAAGGCATCGCTCGTGACCGAATCCTTTATCTCCGCGGCCTCCTTCCAGGAGACCACCCGGGTGCTGACCGAGTCCGCCACCCGCGGGGCCCGGGATGACCTGCGGGGCCTGAAGGAAAACGTCATTGTGGGCCGGCTGATCCCGGCAGGTACCGGCCTGGCATACCACAAGGAGCGGCGCCGCAAGCGCCACGGGGGCGATTTCTCCATGATGGTGCAGGATGTCCCCGAGCTCGCGGAGGCCCCCGCCGACGCGGAAACCGGTACACCGGCCGAGTAGTGCTGTAAAGGCGGGCCGCCGTTTAGCTTGACAGCGGACGGCCCTGTTCCCTAAACTTTCGCACCCTCGACAGGCCGGTACGGTCCGGCCTGTCGTTGTTTTTGGGTAGGAGAAAACAGTTCATGGCAACAATCAATCAGTTGGTGCGCAAGCCGCGCAAACGGAAGGTGGAAAAGAGCGCGGTGCCAGCGCTGCAGGCCTGTCCGCAGCGCCGTGGCGTGTGTACGCGCGTGTACACCACGACCCCGAAAAAGCCGAACTCGGCGCTTCGCAAGGTGGCACGTGTGCGTTTGACCAACGGCTACGAGGTCAGCAGCTACATCGGCGGCGAGGGTCACAACCTTCAGGAGCATTCGGTGGTGCTGATCCGTGGCGGCCGTGTAAAGGACCTGCCGGGTGTGCGCTACCACACGGTGCGCGGCAGCTTGGACACCCAGGGTGTCCAGAACCGCAAGCAGGCCCGCTCCAAGTATGGTGCCAAGCGCCCCAAGAAGGCCTGACGGCCCGATTTCCGAGTACATAGACCATGTCCAGAAGAAGCGAAGCCCCCAAGCGTCAGATCCTGCCCGATCCCAAGTACAAGAGCGATCTGCTCGCCAAGTTCATCAATACCGTCATGAAGGACGGCAAGAAGTCCGTGGCGGAGCAGGTGCTCTACGGCGCCCTGACCCAGATCGAAAGCAAGAAGGGCGACGGCATCCAGGTGCTGGAGCAGGCCCTGGACAACGTCCGCCCCCGGGTGGAGGTGAAGTCCCGCCGTGTGGGCGGTGCCACCTACCAGGTGCCCGTGGAGGTGCGCTCGGTGCGCCAGAATGCGCTGGCCATGCGCTGGCTCGTGGACGCCGCCCGCAAGCGCGGCGAAAAGTCCATGGCGCTCAAGCTTGCCGGCGAACTGATGGATGCCGCGGACAGCAAGGGCTCCGCGGTCAAGAAGCGCGAGGACACCCACCGTATGGCGGAGGCCAACAAGGCCTTCTCGCACTACCGCTGGTAAGGCACCCGCTTCAGACACAGAATTTTCGAGGATTTCCCCGTGGCACGCAAAACCCCCATCGAGCGATACCGCAACATCGGCATCAGTGCGCACATTGATGCCGGCAAGACCACGACGACGGAGCGCGTGCTGTTCTACACGGGCATTTCCCACAAGGTGGGTGAGGTCCATGACGGCGCGGCCGTCATGGACTGGATGGAGCAGGAGCAGGAGCGGGGTATCACCATCACCTCGGCGGCCACCACCTGCTTCTGGTCCGGCATGGACAAGCAGTACCCGGAGCACCGCGTCAATATCATTGATACCCCGGGGCATGTGGACTTCACCATTGAGGTGGAGCGTTCCATGCGCGTACTCGACGGCGCCTGCATGGTGTATTGCGCCGTGGGCGGCGTGCAGCCGCAGTCCGAGACCGTGTGGCGTCAGGCCACCAAGTACGGTGTACCGCGGCTTGCGTTCGTGAACAAGATGGATCGCTCCGGCGCCGACTTCTTCAAGGTTCATGACCAGATGCGCCTGCGCCTGCACGCCAACCCGGTGCCGATCCAGATTCCCGTCGGCGCCGAGGAGAACTTCAAGGGCGTGGTGGACCTGGTCAAGATGAAGGCCATCTACTGGAACGAGGCGGATCTGGGCGTCACCTTCGAAATGAAGGACATCCCGGCCGAACTCCAGGCCGACGCGGAGAAGTGGCGTGAGAACATGCTCGAGGCCGCTGCCGAGTCCAGCGAAGAGCTGATGAACAAGTATCTGGAAGAGGGCGATCTCTCCGAGGCGGAGATCAAGCAGGGTCTGCGCCGGCGTACCTGTGACCTGGAGATTGTGCCCATGCTGTGCGGCACGGCCTTCAAGAACAAGGGCGTACAGGCCATGCTGGACGCGGTGATCGACTACATGCCCTCGCCCATCGACGTGCCCCCCATCAAGGGGCTGGACGCCAATACCGAGGAGCCCGTGGAGCGCCGTGCCGGCGATGAAGAGCCGTTCTCGGCGCTGGCCTTCAAGATTGCCACCGACCCCTTCGTGGGCACCCTGACCTTCATTCGCGTCTATTCCGGTGTGCTGAACTCGGGAGACACGCTCTACAATTCCCAGAACAGCGGCAAGGAGCGGGTCGGGCGCATCCTGCAGATGCACGCCAACAACCGGGAAGAAATCAAGGAGTTGCGGGCCGGGGATATCGGCGCCTGTGTGGGTCTGAAGGACATCAGCACCGGCACCACCCTGTCCGCGCTCGACAAGCCGGTGATCCTTGAGCGTATGGAGTTCCCGGATCCGGTGATCTCGGTGGCCGTGGAGCCCAAGACCAAGGGTGACCAGGAGAAGATGGGTATCGCGCTTAACAAGCTGGCCCAGGAAGACCCCTCCTTCCGTGTCCATACGGACGAGGAGTCGGGTCAGACCATTATCTCCGGCATGGGTGAACTGCACCTGGAGATCATCGTTGATCGCATGAGGCGCGAGTTCAAGGTGGACGCCAACGTGGGCAAGCCCCAGGTGGCCTACCGCGAGACCATCCGCAAGACCGTGGAGCAGGAAGGCAAGTTCGTGCGTCAGTCCGGCGGTCGTGGCCAGTATGGCCATGTCTGGCTGCGCATCGAGCCCAGGGAGGCCGGCGCCGGCTACGAGTTCGAGAACGCCATCGTCGGCGGCGTGGTGCCCAAGGAGTACATCCCGGCCGTGGACAAGGGCGTACAGGAACAGATGCAGAACGGTGTGCTGGCGGGTTTCCCCGTGGTGGACGTCAAGGTGACCCTGTACGACGGCTCCTACCACGACGTGGACTCCTCGGAGATGGCGTTCAAGATCGCCGGTTCCATGGGCTTCAAGGAAGGGGCGCTCAAGGCGGGCGCCGTGCTGCTTGAACCCATCATGAAGGTGGAAGTGGAGACGCCCGAGGATTACATGGGCGATGTGATGGGCGACCTGAACCGCCGCCGCGGCATCATCCAGGGCATGGACGACAGCCACGGGCTGAAGATCCTGCGTGCCGAGGTGCCGCTGTCCGAGATGTTCGGCTACTCCACCACCCTGCGTTCCATGAGCCAGGGGCGCGCCACCTACTCCATGGAGTTTGCCAAGTATGCCGAGGCGCCGTCCACAGTGGTTGACGCCGTCAAGAAGGCGTCCTGAATCTAATCGAATCATCGAGAAGGGGTTGTCATCGTGTCCAAGGAAAAATTCGAGCGTAAGAAGCCGCATGTCAACGTAGGGACCATTGGTCACGTGGACCATGGCAAGACGACGCTGACGGCGGCGCTGACGGTGTGTCAGGCGAAGAAGTTTGGTGGTGAGTCTCGTGCCTACGACCAGATTGACAATGCCCCCGAGGAGCGTGCGCGCGGGATCACGATTGCCACGGCGCACGTGGAGTACGAGTCGGACACGCGCCACTATGCGCACGTGGACTGCCCGGGACATGCCGACTATGTGAAGAACATGATCACTGGTGCGGCGCAGATGGACGGAGCGATCCTGGTGGTATCGGCGGCTGATGGTCCGATGCCGCAGACGCGCGAGCACATTCTGCTGGCGCGCCAGGTGGGTGTTCCCTACATTGTGGTGTACATGAACAAGGCGGACATGGTGGACGATCCGGAGCTTCTGGAGCTGGTGGAGATGGAGGTTCGTGATCTGCTGTCGTCCTATGATTTCCCGGGTGATGATACGCCGATCATTGTGGGATCCGCGCTCAAGGCGCTGGAGGGCGACGAGTCCGAGATTGGCGCGCCCTCGATCGACAAGCTGATCGAGGCGCTGGACAGCTTTATTCCCGAGCCTGAGCGTGCGATTGACGGTGCGTTTTTGATGCCTGTGGAGGATGTGTTCTCGATCTCCGGTCGCGGCACGGTGGTGACGGGTCGAATCGAGCGCGGGATCGTGAAGGTGGGCGACGAGATCGAGATCGTGGGTATCCGGGATACGGTCAAGACGACGGTCACGGGTGTGGAGATGTTCCGCAAGCTGCTGGACCAGGGTCAGGCGGGAGACAACGTGGGTGTGCTGCTGCGCGGCACGAAGCGCGATGACGTGGAGCGTGGTCAGGTGCTGTGCAAGCCCGGTTCGATCACGCCGCACACGAAGTTTGAGGCGGAGGTGTATGTGCTGTCCAAGGAGGAGGGTGGTCGTCACACGCCGTTTTTCAACGGATATCGTCCGCAGTTTTATTTCCGCACCACGGACGTGACGGGTTCGGTGGACCTGCCGGAGGGTGTGGAGATGGTGATGCCGGGTGACAACGTGAAGATGACGGTGTCGCTGATCAACCCGATCGCCATGGAGGACGGTCTGCGTTTCGCGATCCGCGAAGGCGGCCGCACCGTGGGCGCCGGCGTTGTCGCCAAGATTATTGAATGACGTAAGGGGTCAGGCGTGAGGGGTGAGGTGTAAAAGCCACGCCTCACGCCTGACACCTGACACCTAACCTGAGAATTCGAGACATGGCAAAGCAGAGAATCCGCATCCGGCTCAAGGCCTTTGATCATCGGCTGATCGACCGTTCCGCCACTGAGATCGTGGAGACGGCCAAGCGTACCGGTGCCCGGGTCAAGGGCCCGATCCCGCTGCCGACCAAGATGGAGCGCTTTACGATCCTGGTGTCCCCCCACGTCAACAAGGACGCCCGGGACCAGTACGAGATCCGGACCCACAAGCGCCTCATGGACATCATGGACCCCACGGACAAGACGGTGGATGCCCTGATGAAGCTGGATCTGGCGGCAGGCGTGGACGTGCAAATTAAGCTTAACTAACGGCAATTTTTCTGACATAATTGTCTGCTTTCCGTGGCCCGGTACAGGCTGGCTTGTGCCGGGCCACGATTTTGGAACTTTGGGAACCATACTGCGCGTCCGGCCCCGGGCGGGCTTGTTTAACGAGGTAGTGTCATGGCAATCGGATTGGTCGGTCGCAAGCTGGGCATGACCCGCGTCTTCACCGAAGATGGCGCCTCTCTGCCGGTGACGGTGATCGAGGTGGAGCCGAACCGTGTCGCCCAGGTCAAGACCGAAGAGCGCGACGGGTATCGGGCGTTGCAGGTGACCGCCGGCTCCCGCAAGGCGTCCCGGGTCAACAAGGCCCGCGCCGGGCATTTCGCCAAGGCGGGGGTCGAGGCCGGACGCGGCCTGTGGGAATTCCGCCTGGAGGGCGATCAGGGCGCCGATCTGGAGGCGGGTGCCGAGCTCAAGGTGGAGCTGTTTGAGGCCGGCCAGATCGTGGACGTGACCGGCACCAGCAAGGGCAAGGGCTTCCAGGGCGTGGTCAAGCGGCACAATTTCAGCATGCAGGACGCCACCCACGGCAACTCCCTGTCCCATCGCGCGCCGGGCTCCATCGGTCAGAATCAGACCCCGGGCCGGGTGTTCAAGGGCAAGAAGATGGCCGGCCACATGGGCAACGAGCGCTGCACCGTGCAGAACCTGGAAGTGGTTCGGGTTGACGCGGAGCGCAACCTGCTGCTCATCAAGGGGGCGGTGCCCGGTTCGATCGGCGGCAACGTGTTTGTGCGCCCCGGCATCAAGGCGAAAGGTTGAAGGTCATGAAGCTTTCCATCAAAGACACCCAGAAGGACGTGGAGGTCTCCGACGAGGCCTTCGGCCGCGAATTCAACGAGGCCCTGGTGCACCAGGCGGTCGTGGCCTACATGGCCGGCGGCCGTGCCGGTACCAAGGCCCAGAAAGGCCGCTCCGACGTACGCGGTGGCGGCGCCAAGCCATGGCGCCAGAAGGGAACCGGCCGTGCTCGCGCCGGCACCATCCGCAGCCCGCTGTGGCGCAGCGGTGGCAAGGCCTTTGCGGCCCGCCCGCGGGATTACAGCCAGAAACTCAACAAGAAGATGTACCGGGCCGCCATGCGCTCCATCTTCTCCGAGCTGGTGCGCCAGGACCGCCTGGTGGTGGTAGACGCCTTCGGCGTGGATGCCCCCAAGACCAAGGGTCTGACGGAGAAGCTCTCCGCGCTGGGTCTGTCGGGTGGGCTGATCGTCACCCACGAGGCCGACGCCAACCTGTATCTGTCCGCGCGCAATCTGCGCAGCGTCGACGTGACCGAGGTGGGCGGCCTGGATCCGGTAAGTCTGGTGGGTTCCGAGGCCGTGCTGATCACGGTGCCGGCCCTGAAGCAGGTTGAGGAGTGGCTGGCATGAATGAAGAGCGACTGCTGAAGGTCCTGGTTGGGCCGCACGTGTCCGAGAAGGCCACTCTGCTGGCGGACGCGGCCAACCAGCAAGTATTCAGGGTGGCCACGGATGCCACCCGCGACGAGGTCAAGGCCGCCGTGGAGAAGCTCTTCGAGGTTGAGGTGACCTCCGTGCGCGTGGTCAACATGAAGGGCAAGAGCAAACGTTTTGGTGCGCGCCAGGGGCGCCGCGCCAATTGGAAAAAGGCTTACGTGACACTGGCTGAAGGCCAGGATATCGCGCCGGCCGGAAGCGAGTAAGGGTACCCAATCATGGCAATCGTCAAATCCAAGCCCACGTCTGCCGGACGCCGGTTCGTGGTGAGCGTGGTGACCGAGGGACTGCACAAGGGCGAGCCCTATGGTCCGTTGCTCGAGAAGAAGACACGTACCGGGGGGCGCAACAACCAGGGTCGGATCACCACCCGGCACGTGGGCGGCGGTCACAAGCAACGCTATCGGACCATCGACTTCAAGCGGGACAAGGACGGTGTTCCGGGCCGCGTCGAGCGCCTGGAGTACGATCCGAACCGCAGTGCGCACATCGCGCTGGTGCTGTATGCCGATGGCGAGCGCCGTTACATGATCGCGCCCAAGGGTGTCGCCGCAGGCGATCCGGTGATCTCCGGGTCCACCGCGCCCATCCGCGCCGGTAACTGCCTGCCCTTGCGCAACATCCCGGTGGGTACCGTCGTGCATTGCATCGAGATGAAGCCCGGCAAGGGTGCCCAGATGGCCCGCAGCGCCGGCGCAGCCGTTCAGCTGGTGGCCCGTGAAGGCCAGTATGCCACGCTGCGACTGCGCTCCGGCGAGATGCGCAAGGTGCCCGCCGACTGCCGTGCCACCGTGGGCGAGGTCAGCAACAGCGAGCACAGCCTGCGCAAGTTCGGCAAGGCCGGCGCCAAGCGCTGGAAGGGTGTGCGCCCGACCGTACGCGGCACCGCCATGAACCCGGTGGATCATCCCCACGGAGGTGGTGAGGGCCGCAACTTCGGGCGGCATCCGGTCACGCCATGGGGCGTACCCACCAAGGGTTACAAGACACGCAAGAACAAGCGCACCGATCAACTGATCGTGCGTCGTCGGAACAAGAAGTAACGAGGGAATAGGCCAGTGCCACGCTCACTCAAGAAAGGTCCGTTTATTGATCACCACCTGCTTCAGAAGGTGGAGACCGCTGCGGCGAACAATGACAAGCGTCCGATCAAGACCTGGTCGCGCCGTTCCATGGTCATGCCGCAGATGGTGGGTCTGACCATTGCGGTTCACAATGGCCGCCAGCACGTGCCGGTGCTTGTGAATGAGAACATGGTCGGTCACAAGCTCGGTGAATTCGCCGCGACGCGGACCTTCAAGGGTCACGTGGCGAACAAGAAGGCGAGGTAACCGAGATGGCTATCGAAACCGTCGCTCGGCTCCGCTTTGCGCGCATTTCTCCACAGAAATGCCGTCTGGTGGCCGACCAGATCCGCGGCATGCCGGTGGAACGCGCCCTGCAGGAGCTGACCTTCAGCCCGAAGAAGGGGGCCGCCATGGTCAAAAAGGTGCTTGAGTCGGCCATCGCCAATGCCGAGCACAATGAAGGTGCCGACGTGGACGAACTCAGGGTCTCGCGAATCTGCATCGACCAGGGGCCGACGCTCAAGCGTATCCATGCCCGGGCCAAGGGTCGCGCCAACCGTATTCTGAAGCGTACCAGCCACATCACCGTGGCGGTGGGCGAAAAGTAAAGGGGTCAGAGATGGGTCAGAAAGTACATCCGGTCGGGTTCCGCCTTGGCATATCCAGTCAGTGGACCTCCACCTGGTACGCCGACGGACGTGAGTTTGCTGATGTTCTGGCGAAGGATCTGGCGATCCGGGAGTTCCTGAAGGAACGTCTGTCCCAGGCCTCCGTAAGCCGCATCGACATCGCCCGGCCGGCACGCCAGGCTTTCATCACGATTCATACGGCCCGACCCGGCATCGTGATCGGCAAGAAGGGCGAGGATATCGAAGCGCTGCGCAAGGAAGTGGCCCGTCGACTGGGTCTGGATCTGAACAGCGTCAAGATCAATATCGAAGAGATCCGCAAGCCCGAGGTGGACGCCCAGCTGGTGGCCGAAGGGATTGCGCAGCAGCTTGAGCGCCGCATCATGTTCCGCCGCGCCATGAAGCGCGCAGTGGGCAACGCGATGCGCCTGGGGGCCCTGGGCGTAAAGGTCCACGTCGCCGGCCGGTTGAACGGTGCGGAGATTGCCCGCAGCGAGTGGTACCGGGAAGGCCGGGTGCCCCTGCACACGCTGCGTGCCGATATTGATTATGGATTCGCCGAGGCCCGCACCACTTATGGCGTCATCGGCGTCAAGGTCTGGGTGTTCAAGGGCGAAGTGTTTGATTTCGATCAGAAGACCGACGGCGGCCATGAAGGCAAGGCCGCGGTGAACTAAGGAGTTTGCGAGATGTTGCAGCCCAAGAGGACCAAGTTCCGCAAGCAGTTCACGGGCAAGAACCGTGGTCTGGCCTTCTCGGGCGGCAAGGTCAGCTTCGGTGAGTACGCGCTGCGTGCTCAGGATCGTGGCAGACTTACCGCCCGCCAGATCGAGGCCGCCCGTCGTGCCATGACCCGCCACATCAAGCGTGGCGGCAAGGTATGGATCCGCGTGTTCCCGGACGTGCCCGTGACCAAGAAGCCCCTGGAAGTGCGCATGGGCAAGGGCAAGGGCAACGTGGAGTACTGGGTATGCAAGATTCAGCCCGGCCGGATCCTGTATGAAATGGAAGGCGTGAGCGAAGAGATTGCCCGCGAGGCATTCCGTCTGGCTGCCGCCAAGCTGCCCATCAAGACCCAGTTTGTGACCCGGCAGGTGATGTGATGAAGGCTCAAGAGCTGCGAGAGAAGAACGACGAGGAGCTGCATACGGAATTGCTCGAACTGCTGCGCGAACAGTTTGGACTGCGCATGCAGCGTGGTGCAGGGCAGTTGGCCCGACCCGACCGGTTCAGCAAGATCCGCAAGGATATTGCCCGGATCAGGACCATTATGAATGAACGTGCCGTGGCAGGTGAGTAAGCATATGAGCGAACAGGAAGCAAAAGCGCAGCGCGCGATCACCGGTCGAGTCATCAGTGACAAGATGGACAAGACCCGCACCATCCTGATCGAGCGTAAGGTCCGTCATCCGCTGTACGGTAAGTACATCCGTCGGTCCACCAAGCTGCACGTGCACGACGAGAACAACGAAGCACGCATGGGCGACACGGTGATGGTGCAGCAATGCCGGCCCATGTCCAAGAGCAAGGCCTTCCGGTTGTTGAAGGTGCTTGAGAAGGCCGCCGACTGAACCGGCGTGCGTGGCAACGGACAAGTGAGATAAGACCATGATTCAGATGCAAACGGTTCTGGATGCGGCGGACAACAGCGGCGCGCGCAAGGTCCAGTGCATCAAGGTGCTGGGTGGGTCCCATCGCCGCTACGCCGGTGTGGGCGACATCATCAAGGTGAGCGTCAAGGACGCCATCCCGCGCGGCAAGGTGAAGAAGGGCGAGGTTTACAATGCCGTGGTGGTGCGTACCGCCAAGGGCGTGCGTCGTCCCGATGGTTCCGTGGTGCGTTTTGACCGCAATGCGGCGGTGCTGCTCAACAACCAGCTCCAGCCCATCGGCACCCGGATCTTCGGGCCCGTGACCCGCGAGCTGCGCGGCGAGAAGTTCATGAAGATCATCTCGCTCGCACCCGAAGTGCTTTGAATTCGAGGTATTGAGTCATGCAGAGAATCAGGCAGGGTGACGACGTCATCGTCACCGCAGGCAAGGACAAGGGGCGTCGCGGCAACGTGGTCAAAGTGCTGGCGAACGACCGTGTCGTTGTGCAGAACGTGAATATGGCGAAGAAGCACCAGAAGCCGAACCCGGGTGCCGGAAAACCCGGCGGCATCATCGAGAAGGAGATGCCCCTGCACATCTCCAACGTGATGCTCTTCAATCCGGCCAAGGGCAAGGGCGACCGTGTTGGCTTCAGGACCCTGGAAGACGGGCGCAAGGTGCGTTACTTCAAGTCCGACAACGAAGTTGTGGACGTTTAACAGGTGGCTGAGATGGCAAGGCTGAGAGATTACTACCGCGACACCGTGGTCAAGCAGCTGATGGATCAGTTCCAGTTCGGCAGCGTGATGGAAGTGCCCCGGATCACCAAGATCACCCTGAATATGGGGCTGGGTGAGGCGGTCGCTGATAAGAAGGTCATCGAGAACGCCGTATCCGACATGACGGCCATCGCCGGCCAGAAGCCGGTGGTGACCAAGGCGCGCAAATCCATTGCCGGGTTCAAGATCCGTGACGGTTATCCCATTGGCTGCAAGGTGACACTGCGCCGGGAGAACATGTATGAGTTTCTGGACCGCCTGGTGAGTATCGCGCTGCCGCGTGTGCGCGATTTCCGCGGCTTGAGCCCGAAGGGTTTTGATGGCCGCGGCAACTACAACCTGGGGGTCAAGGAGCAGATCATCTTCCCCGAGGTGGAGTACGACAAGATCGATACCCTGCGTGGGATGAACATCACCATCACCACCACGGCAAGGAATGATGAGGAAGGCCGGGCGCTGTTGTCGGCGTTCAACTTCCCGTTCAAGCACTGAAGAGGTTTGTTAAATGGCCAAGACGTCCATGTTGGAACGTGAGCGCAAGCGCGCCAAGCTGGTGCACAAGTATGCTGCCAAGCGGGCCGAGCTCAAGGCAACGATCAGCAATCCGGAATCGGCATATGAGGAGCGTATGCAGGCGGTCATCGCCTTGCAGAAACTGCCTCGTGACGCCTCCCCGGCACGCCAGCGCAATCGCTGCCATCTGACGGGACGGCCCAAGGGCTACTACCGCAAGTTCGGCCTGGGCCGCAACAAGCTTCGTGAAGCAGCCATGCGCGGGGATATCCCCGGTCTGGTCAAGGCGAGCTGGTAAGAGGAATAACGAATATGAGCATGACCGATCCCGTCGCCGACATGCTGACCCGTCTTCGTAACGGTCAGAGGGCCAACAAGACCGAGGTGCGCATGCCCTCCTCGAAGTTGAAGGAGTCCATCGCCAGGGTCCTGCAGGAGGAAGGTTACATCGCGGACGTCAGCGTGGATGGTGCCGGCGGCAAGCCGGAGCTGACCCTGAGACTGAAGTATTTCCAGGGCAGGCCGGTCATCGAGACCATACAGCGTGTCAGCCGCCCCGGTCTGCGGGTGTACAAGGCCAAGGACCAGTTGCCAAAGGTGATTGGCGGTCTCGGTATCGCGATCGTGTCCACATCCAAGGGTGTGATGAGCGACCGTGCAGCCCGTGCCATGGGGCAGGGCGGCGAAATTCTGTGCATCGTGTCTTAAGCGGATATCAGTCATGTCCCGAGTAGCGAAAAAACCGATTGAACTGCCCTCCGGCGTGAACGTGACGGTCAGCGGCAACAACGTGGCGGTGAAGGGCCCCAAGGGCAATCTTGCCTGGGACGTCCATGAAACCGTGGAGGTGACCCAGGACGGCAATACCCTGGTGCTCGCGCCCCGCGACGGCAACGAGAGCCACTACGCTATGGCCGGCACCATGCGCGCCGTGCTCAACAACATGGTGGTGGGTGTGAGCCAGGGTTTCGAACGCAAACTGGAACTGGTGGGTGTGGGTTACCGTGCCCAGGCCCAGGGGAAGCAGCTCAATCTGAGCCTGGGTTTTTCCCATCCGGTCGAGTACCCGGTGCCCGAGGGCATCACCATCGAGACGCCCTCTCAGACTGAGATCGTGGTCAAGGGTGTGGACAAACAGCAGGTGGGCCAGGTGGCCGCCGAGATCCGTGCCTTCCGTCCCCCTGAGCCCTACAAGGGCAAGGGTGTGAAATATGCGAATGAGCAGATCATTCGCAAGGAAGCCAAGAAGAAGTGATGTAAGGTGACCCGGAATGGATAAGAAAGAAGCTCGTATGCGCCGCGCGGCGCGCGCTCGCCACCAGATCCGCAAGCACGGTGTTCACCGTCTTTGCGTGCATCGGACTCCGCGTCACATCTATGCCCAGGTGATTGCGCCCTCGGGTTCCGAAGTGGTGGCCTGCGCCTCCACGGTGGAAGCCGATGTGCGCAAGGATCTAAAGGGCACCGGGAACGCGGATGCCGCGGTGGCAGTGGGTAAGCTCATTGCGGAGCGTGCCAAGGCCAAGGGCGTGAGCGAAGTGGCATTTGATCGCTCCGGCTTCAAATACCATGGCCGCGTCAAGGCGCTGGCCGATGCCGCCCGCGAAGGCGGCCTGCAATTCTAAAAGGGTGACCCCATGGCAAGTTTTCAGCAAAGCAACGAAACCGACGGTCTTCAGGAGAAGCTGATCACCGTGAACCGTGTCGCCAAGGTGGTGAAAGGCGGCCGGCAGTTCCGTTTCACCGCCCTGAGCGTGGTGGGTGACGGTAACGGGAAGGTGGGTTTCGGCTACGGGAAGGCCCGGGAAGTGCCCCTGGCCATTCAGAAGGCCATGGAGTCCGCCCGCAAGAACATGCGCAGCGTGCCGCTCAAGGACGGCACCCTGCATTATTCCGTGATGGCCCGTCATGGCGCCGCCAAGGTGTTCATGCAGCCGGCATCCGAAGGTACCGGTGTTATCGCCGGCGGTGCCATGCGCGCCGTGCTGGAAGTGGCCGGTGTGCGTAACGTGCTGGCCAAGTGCATCGGCTCGCGCAACCCCATCAACGTGGTTCAGGCCACCCTCAACGGGCTGGACGCGGTGCATGACCCGGAGATGGTGGCCTCCAAGCGCGGCAAGAAACTGGACGAGATCCTGGGGTAATTGACATGGCCAAGGCGAAAGAACTCAAGGTGACGCTGGTGCGCAGCCTCAACGGCCGGCTCAAGCAGCACATTGCCTGTGTGCGCGGGCTGGGAGTGCGCCGCATTCACAATCCGGTGGTGGTCATGGACACGCCGGAGAACCGCGGGATGATCAACAAGGTCTCCTACATGCTCAAGGTGGAGGAAGCCTGAGATGCGACTGAATTCCATTTCTCCGGCCCCCGGCAGCCGGCCTGACGGCAAGCGCCGCGGCCGCGGCATCGGTTCGGGCCTGGGCAAGACCGGCGGGCGCGGCCACAAGGGTCAGAAATCCCGTTCCGGTGGCTACCACAAGGTGGGTTTCGAGGGCGGCCAGATGCCGCTGCAGCGCCGTCTGCCGAAGGTGGGCTTTGCCTCCCGCCAGTCGGAGCGCAGCGCGGAGGTACGCCTTCACGAGCTGGCGGGGCTGGAAGGGACGGTGGACCTGGCCGCGCTGATCGCGGCGGGGGTGGTGCCTGCCCGGACGCTCAAGGCCAAGGTGATCGCTTCCGGCAAACTGGAAAAGGCCGTGACTCTCAAGGGTGTTGCCGTCACCAAGGGTGCTCGGGAGGCCATCGAGGCCGCCGGCGGCAAGATCGAGGAATAAGTGGCCAATCCCCGCGCAGGCATGGCCGGCTCGTTGGGCGGGATCGGCAAGCTCACGGAACTGCGGCAGCGCCTGATCTTCGTGCTGCTGGCGCTGGTGGTCTACCGCGTCGGAACCTTTATTCCGGTGCCGGGGATCAATCCTCTGGCCATGGCGCAGTTCTTCGAGCAGCAGAGCGGTACCATCCTGGACATGTTCAACATGTTCTCGGGCGGGGCCCTGGAGCGGCTGAGCATCATGGCGCTGGGCGTGATGCCGTATATTTCGGCCGCCATTATCATGCAGCTGCTGGCCGCCACGGTGCCGACCCTGCAGCAGCTCAAGAAGGAAGGTGAGGCCGGGCGGCGCAAGATCACCCAGTACACGCGCTATGGCACGGTGGCCCTGGCGTTGTTTCAGAGTATCGGCATCGGCATCGCCCTGAACGGCCAGCAGATCGGCGGCATGAGCATGGCGATCAACCCTGGCCCGGTGTTCATCTTCACCACCGTGGTGACACTGGTGACGGGCACGATCTTTCTCATGTGGCTCGGTGAGCAGATTACCGAGCGGGGTATCGGCAACGGGATCTCCATCATTATCTTTGCGGGGATCGTGGCGGGGCTGCCTGCGGCGGTTGGCGGGACCCTCGAGCTGGCCCGGACCGGCGAGTTGTCGCCGGCCTTCGTGATGCTGCTGCTGATCATGGCGCTGGCGGTGACGGCCTTCGTGGTGTTCGTCGAGCGGGGTCAGCGCAGGATTACGGTGAATTACGCCAAGCGGCAGGTGGGCCGCAAGGTATACGGCGGGCAGAGCAGTCACCTGCCCCTGAAACTGAATATGGCGGGCGTCATACCCCCGATCTTCGCCTCCAGTATCATCTTGTTTCCGGCGACGCTGGGGCAGTGGTTCGGGCAGACCGAGGGCATGACCTGGCTTCGTGACCTGTCCACGACCCTGGGTCCGGGACAGCCGCTGTACGTGATGTTTTATGCGGCCGCGATCATCTTCTTCTGCTTTTTCTACACCGCGCTGGTGTTCAATTCGCGGGAGACGGCCGACAACCTGAAGAAATCCGGGGCGTTCATCCCCGGAATCCGTCCAGGGATGCAGACGGAGCGTTATATCGACGGGGTCATGACCCGGTTGACCGCGGTAGGGGCCATCTACATCACGGCCGTCTGCCTGCTGCCCGAGTTCATGATCCTGTACTGGAATGTGCCGTTCTACTTCGGTGGCACGTCCCTGCTGATCATCGTCATCGTGGTCATGGATTTCATGGCCCAGCTTCAGGCCCACCTGATGTCGCATCAGTACGAGGGGCTCATGAAGAAGGCAAACCTGAAGGGTTATGGTAAATCGGGCATGCTGCGCTGACCGGCCTGCCCTGACTGAGGATAGAGAGATGAAAGTACGTGCCTCTGTGAAGACGATCTGCCGCCATTGCAAGGTGATCCGGCGCAACGGCGTGGTGCGCGTGATCTGCAAGGATCCCCGCCACAAGCAGCGCCAGGGTTGAGGATTGATTCGCCAGGCCTAACTGGATAAAATACCGGGCTTTTCCGCCGGTTCGTGGAGATTTACGAATGGCTCGTGTTGCAGGTGTCAACATCCCCGACAACAAGCACACCGTGATCGCGTTGACCGCGATCTACGGCATCGGCCCCACCCGTGCGCAGAAGATCTGCGAAGTCACGGGCGTCAAGCCGGATATGAAGATCCGTGACCTCACCGAAGAGGAAGTGGAGAAGCTTCGTGCTGCGGTGGGGCAGTTCCCGGTGGAAGGTGATCTCCGCCGCGAGGTTTCCATGAATATCAAACGGCTGATGGACCTGGGTTGCTACCGGGGTCTGCGGCATCGTCGCGGCCTGCCCCTGCGCGGGCAGCGTACCCGGACCAATGCGCGCACCCGCAAGGGCCCGCGTCGTCCGATCCGCAAGTAATCGACTGGTTTCCGACAGGACATATCATCATATGGCACAGGCTCCGACCCGGACCCGAAAGAAGGTCAAGAAATCCGTTTCCGACGGTATTGCGCATATCTATGCCACCTTCAACAACACGATCGTGACCATCACGGACCGTCAGGGCAATACGCTGTCCTGGGCGACCTCCGGAGGTTCCGGTTTCCGCGGCTCGCGCAAGAGCACCCCGTTCGCCGCCCAGGTGGCCGCGGAGCGCGCGGGCACGGCGGCTCAGGAGTACGGCCTCAAGAACCTGGAAGTGCTGGTGCGCGGCCCCGGCCCCGGCCGCGAGTCCGCGGTGCGGGCACTGAACAACGCCGGGTTCAAGATCCTGAACATCAGCGACATCACCCCGATTCCTCACAACGGCTGCCGCCCGCCCAAGAAGCGGCGCGTTTAGTCCGGAGCTTTATCAGATGGCAAGATACATCGGACCCAAGTGCAAACTGAGCCGCCGGGAAGGCACCGACCTTTTCCTCAAGGGCCGCGGCCGTTCCCTGGACACCAAATGCAAGCTGGACAAGGCCCCGGGGCAGCATGGCGACCGCCGTACGCGCCTGTCGGACTACGGCATGCAGCTTCGCGAGAAGCAGAAGCTGCGCCGGATCTATGGTGTGCTGGAGCGTCAGTTTCGCAATTACTACAAGACCGCTTCGCGTCTGAAGGGCTCCACTGGCGACAACCTGCTGCAATTGCTGGAACGCCGTCTGGATAACGTGGTCTATCGCATGGGTTTCGGTGCCACCCGCTCCGAAGCGCGTCAACTGGTGAGCCACAAGGCGATCCAGGTGAACGGTCAGACGGTAAACATCGCGTCCTACCAGGTGAAGCCTTCCGACGTGGTGTCCGTGCGCGAAAAGGCCCGCAAGCAGGTGCGGATTCAGGATTCCCTGACGCTGGCCGAACAGTTCGGTTTTCCGGGCTGGATTGACGTGGATACCAAGAAGATGGAAGGCGTCTTCAAGAGCGTTCCGGAACGCAGCGACCTGCCCGCGGAGATCAATGAATCCCTGGTGGTGGAGCTGTATTCCAAGTAACGATTCCCGGCTTGCGGGTGTCGCCGGGCCGCAATGATGCTGTGGCAGCACCGGCAGGCATGGGTGGAGAGGTGAGGCGTCAGGCGATAGGTGAAAGGAGGCCTGTTCCCTCAGTCCACGCCTCGCGCCTCACACTACTTCACTCCTCACGACAGAACTAACCCATTACGAGGTCTTCAATGCAGACCAAAGTCAACGAACTCCTGAAGCCTCGCCACATCGAGGTCGCCAGCGTCAGCCCCAAGCAGGCGAAGGTGGTGCTCGAGCCTCTTGAGCGCGGTTTCGGCCATACGCTGGGCAATGCCCTGCGCCGGATCCTGCTGTCCTCCATCCCGGGTGCGGCCGTGATCGAGGCGGAGATCGAGGGCGTACTCCACGAATACACCTCTCTTGAAGGGGTGCAGGAGGACGTGGTCGACATCCTGCTGAACCTCAAGGGCATCGCGCTGAAGATGCACAACCGGGACGAGGCCACGCTGACTCTGAAGAAGAAGGGTCCGGGGGTGGTGACCGCTGGTGACATCACGCTGGACCATGACGTGGAGATCGTCAATCCGGAGCACGTGATCGCGCACCTGACCAAGAATGGCGACCTCTCCATGAGCCTGAAGGTGGGCCGTGGCCGAGGCTACCAGCCCGTCACCGTGCGCAGGGGCGCCGACGAGGACCGCCCCATCGGGCGGCTCATGCTGGATGCCAGCTTCAGCCCCATCCGTCGCGTGGCCTACAAGGTGGAAAGCGCGCGTGTGGAACAGCGTACCGACATGGACCGGCTGATTATCGAGCTCGAGACCAACGGCACCGTGGACGCCGACGACGCGATCCGCCAGGCAGCGGGCGTGCTGCAGAGCCAGCTTGCGGCCTTTGTGGAACTGCAGGGTGACGAGAGCGCCGTTGCCGAAAGCAAGCAGATGGAGATCGATCCCATCCTGCTGCGCCCGGTGGACGATCTGGAGCTGACTGTGCGTTCCGCCAACTGCCTGAAGGCGGAGAACATTTACTACATCGGTGACCTGATTCAGCGCACCGAGGTGGAGCTGCTCAAGACCCCGAACCTGGGCAAGAAGTCGCTAACCGAGATCAAGGACGTGCTGGCTTCCCATGGGCTGTCCATGGGCATGCGCCTTGAGAACTGGCCGCCGCCGGGACTCAAGGATCAGGACAAGAAGGCCGGCTGAGGCCGCCACACAGCTTTTCTGAACGGGAATAAGACCCATGCGTCATCGTAATAGCGGGCGGCAACTGAGCCGCAACAGCTCGCATCGTAAGGCAACCATGCAGAACATGGCCGCCTCGTTGTTCCGTCACGAGGTCATCAAGACCACGGTGCCCAAGGCCAAGGAGCTGCGCCGAGTGGCCGAGCCCCTGATCACCCTGGCGAAGACCGACAGCGTGCACACCCGCCGTGTGGCCTTTTCGCAGTTGCGCGACAAGGAAGTGGTGGGCAAGCTGTTCCAGGAACTGGGCCCGCGCTACCAGGCCCGTCCCGGCGGCTATATGCGCATCCTCAAGTGCGGTTTCCGCCCCGGCGACAACGCGCCCATGGCATACGTGGAACTGGTGGATCGCCCGGAGATTGAAGCGGGAGCAGAGGAGCCGGCCAGGGGCGAACCGGCAGCCGAGCCCAAGAGCGAAGACTGAAACCCGTCCGCATTCGGGTTGACGAGAAAGCCGGCCCATGTGCCGGCTTTCTTGTTTTGCGAGCCTGCGTTCCCCGGAGGCTGTGAATCTGAAACCACAAAGGGTGCAAAAAGCATGAGGGAGACCGGCGAAACCGACCACAATCACCCCTTACACCAGGGTTCCCGGCCGTTCCCGAATTTGATCCTACCCCCGCAGGGACGCCACGCCCGCCAGGCAAGACGTCCGTATTCAGACGTTCAGGGACGCAGGTGTACGATGATCGCAACGCAACGGCAAGACCATCCCCAGCTATCCTCTTTGACAACTGACAACTGACAACTGACAACTGACAACTGACAACTGACAACTGACAACTGACAGGTTTTATCCATGTTCGTCCTGTTCACCGATTTCGGCCCCTCGGGGCTCTACACCGGGCAGATACGAGCCGTTCTGCACGGCAAGTTTCCGGAACGCCCGGTGCTGGACGCCTGCAGTGACGCGCCGGCCTTCAACCCGAGGGCGTCCGCCTATCTGCTTGCATCCCTGGTGCCGTGCTACCCCGCGGACGCCATCTGGCTGGCCGTGGTGGATCCGGGTGTCGGCACGGAACGGGACGGACTGATCATGGAGGCCGACGGACGCTGGTTCGTCGGGCCGGACAACGGCCTCTTGAGCCAGGTGATGCTCAATGCAAGGGAGGCGAGCTGCTGGCGCGTCCAGTGGCGCCCGCCGGGCATGTCGCCGAGCTTTCACGGCCGTGACTGGTTCGCGCACGTGGCGCTTCAGCTTTCCATGGAACGCATGCCCGAGGCCGATGAGGTATCCCCGGACGATCTGGTGGGCAGCGACTGGCCCATGGACCTGCCCGAGGTCATCCATGTGGATCATTACGGCAACCTGATCACCGGGTTGCGCGCCGCTTCCGTGCCCGTTGATGCGGTACTCCGGCTAGGCAAGTCGCGCCTGCATCGCGCACGCACATTTGCCGAGGTGCCCGCGGGGCAGGGATTCTGGTATTGCAATGCCATGGGATTGGTGGAGGTCGCGGTCAATCGCGGCAGGGCCAACCATGTGCTGGGCGCCGGAATCGGGGACCCGGTGGCGGGGGTGATCGGTACCGATTGAGGGCAGCAGAGGCCCTGAATGCGCTGACTGGTGGCGTGCGTCCTTACACCCGGGCCACCGCCTGCGGCCCGGTGTTCTTCTCCAGCAGCGGACGCAGGAACCGCCCGGTGTGCGAGCCGGGGTGAGCCGCGAGCTGCTCGGGTGTGCCCAGAGCGACGACCTCGCCGCCGCCGGACCCTCCCTCCGGCCCCAGGTCGATCACCCAGTCGGCGGTCTTGATCACATCCAGGTTGTGCTCGATCACCACCACCGTATTGCCGTGGTCACGCAGCCGGTGGAGCACTGCCAGCAACAGCTCCACGTCGTGAAAGTGCAGGCCTGTGGTGGGTTCGTCCAGAATGTAGAGGGTTCGGCCGGTCTCGCGCTTGGACAGCTCCCGGGCCAGCTTCACGCGCTGGGCCTCGCCGCCGGAGAGAGTGGTGGCGTTCTGCCCCAGCTGGAGGTAGGACAGTCCCACGTCCATCAGCGTCTCCAGCTTGCGCCGGATGACCGGCACCGCATGGAAGAAGTCGAGCGCCTCCTCCACGGTCAGATTCAGGACCTCATGGATGGTCCGCCCCTTGTAGCGGATCTCCAGGGTCTCACGGTTGTACCGTTGTCCCTTGCACACGTCGCAGGGTACATAGACGTCCGGCAGGAAGTGCATCTCCACCTTGATGACCCCGTCCCCCTGGCAGGCCTCGCAGCGCCCGCCCTTCACATTGAAGGAGAACCGCCCGGGGTTGTACCCCCGGGTGCGGGCCTCCGGGGTGGCGGAGAACAGTTCGCGAATGGGGGTGAACAGCCCCGTGTAGGTGGCCGGGTTGGAGCGGGGCGTACGCCCGATGGGGCTCTGGTCGATGTCCACCACCTTGTCGAACTGCTCGGCGCCTTCCACTGCAGCGCAGGGGGCGGGCTCGTCACCGGCCCGATTGATGTGCCGAGCCATGATCCGGTACAGGGTATCGTTGACCAGGGTGGATTTCCCCGAGCCGGAGACGCCGGTCACGCAGGTCAGCAGGCCCACGGGAAAGCCCGCGTCCACGCCCTTGAGGTTGTTGCCGCGGGCGCCTCGCAGGGTGAGTGTGCGTTCCGGGTCGGGGGGTACCCGGCTTCCGGGCAGGGCGACGGCCCGCCGGCCGGCCAGATACTGGCCGGTGAGGGAGGCCGGATGGTTCTCGACCTCCCGGGGCGTGCCCTGGGCCACTACCCATCCGCCATGCCGGCCCGCGCCTGGGCCCATGTCAACCACGTGGTCGGCACGGCGGATGGCATCCTCGTCATGCTCCACCACCACCACCGTGTTGCCCAGATCGCGCAGGTAGGTGAGCGTGTTGAGCAGGCGCGCGTTGTCCCGCTGGTGCAGGCCGATGGAGGGTTCGTCCAGGATATACATGACGCCCACCAGACCGGCACCGATCTGAGATGCGAGGCGGATGCGCTGGGCTTCGCCGCCGGAGAGCGTGTCGGCGCTTCGATCCAGCGTCAGATAATCGAGGCCCACGTTCACCAGGAAATCCAGCCGCGCGGCGATCTCCCGCACGATCTTCTCCGCCACCTGACCCCTGGCGCCGGGGAGGCTCAGGGCCGTGAACAGGGCCTTGGCCTCCCCGATGGGCAGCCGGGTGATCTCTGGCAGGGTGTACTGGCCCACGAATACGTGCCGGGCCTGGCGGTTCAGCCGGGTGCCCCGGCAGTCGGGGCAGGCGTGGGTGGCCAGGTACTTGGACAGTTCCTCGCGCACTGTACCGGACTCGGTTTCCCGATAGCGGCGTTCCAGGTTGGGCAGCACGCCTTCGAAGGGGTGGGTGCGTACCGTGGTGTGGCCCCGTTCGTTCAGGTAACGAAAATCGATGGCCTCCTCGCCGCTGCCCTGCAGGATCACGCGCCGGACCGGCTCGTCCAGTTCGCCGAAGGGGGCCTCGATATCAAAGCCGTAGTGGGCGGCCAGGGACTGAATCATCTGGAAGTAATAGGTGTTGCGCCGGTCCCAGCCCCGCACGGCGCCCCCCGCGAGGCTCAGGTCCGGGTTGCTGACCACCCGCGCCGGATCGAAAAACTGTGTCACCCCCAGGCCGTCGCAGGCCGGGCAGGCGCCCGCCGGGTTGTTGAACGAGAACAGACGCGGCTCCAGTTCTCTCAGGGAGTAGCCGCACACCGGGCAGGCGAAACGGGCGGAGAAAACAAGCGGCGCACGTGCCGGTTCGTCCAGCCAGGCCACCTGCACGATGCCGTCGGAAAGCGCCAGTGACGTTTCCAGGGATTCCGCCAGACGAACACGCACGTTGTCGCGAACCTTCAGGCGGTCCACCACCACCTCGATGTTGTGCTTGCGTTTCGGGTCAAGGGCCGGTGGATCGTCCAGTTCCACCAGTTCACCGTCGATGCGCGCGCGCAGGAATCCCTGGGCACGCAGGGTGTCGATCACCTGGTGGTGCTCGCCCTTGCGGTTCTGCACCACGGGCGCGAGCAGCATGAGCCTGCTGCCTTCCGGCAGGCTCAGGATCTGGTCCACCATCTGACTGACCGTCTGCACCTCCAGGGTGTTGCCATGCTCCGGGCAACGGGGGGTCCCGGCTCGGGCGAACAACAGGCGCAGGTAGTCGTAGATCTCGGTGATCGTGCCCACGGTGGAGCGCGGATTGTGGGAGGTGGTCTTCTGCTCGATGGAGATGGCCGGGGACAGCCCCTCGATGTGATCCACATCGGGCTTTTCCATCACGGACAGAAACTGGCGCGCGTACGTGGACAGGGACTCCACATAGCGTCGCTGCCCCTCGGCGAACAGGGTGTCGAAGGCCAGGGAAGACTTGCCCGAGCCGGATACGCCGGTGATGACGATGAGCCGGTCCCTGGGCAGGTCCAGGTCCACGTTCTGCAGATTGTGGGTGCGGGCGCCGCGGATAAGGATCTTGTCCATGGGGTCTCGGTCTTGCGAAGCGACGGGATATCGGCCGGTGGGGACGGGCAAACAACATAGTTTACCATCGTGGTTCGAGGCGGGGCCAAGCGGGGGGTCTTTGCGTCCCGGGGGATGACTGAAGCAGGAGCGGTTCGAGCCGTCGGCTCGGGCTGCTCTTGACGTTCGGTGTCAAGTGGTTGAACTTGCCGCTCGGCGCTGTCCAATACTTCCTCCGCTGCCCCGGTCTGATAACATACCGGACCTGTGCGCCCCCGGCGGGCCGGCGCGCGGCCCGAATCGATGTCCCAAGGACCCCATTCGCACCCATGCAGTCCGGCTATTCCGATTCCCTGAGCGCGGCGGAGCTGCGCGCATCCGGCGCCCTGGCCAGTGTCTACGCGGTGCGCATGCTGGGGCTGTTCATGATCCTGCCGGTTTTCACCCTCTACGCCGAGAGTCTGGCCCATGTAACCCCTGTGCTGGTGGGTCTCGCCATCGGTATCTACGGACTCACCCAGGCCCTGCTGCAGATCCCTCTGGGCATGCTGTCGGACCGTATGGGTCGCAAGCCGGTGATGGTGGCCGGGCTGCTGGTGTTCGCCGCGGGCAGTGTGGTGGCGGCGGTGTCGGACACCATCTACGGGGTGATTGCCGGGCGTGCGCTTCAGGGCGCCGGCGCTATTGCCGCCGTGGTGCTGGCCCTGGCCGCAGACCTCACCCGCGAGGAACACCGGACCAAGGTCATGGCCATCATCGGGCTCACCATCGGCGTGTCCTTCTCGGTAGCCATGGTCGGCGGCCCGGTGCTGGATCGCTGGGTCGGGGTTTCCGGGATCTTCTGGCTGACGGCGGTGCTGGCGGTGCTGGCCATCGGCATCACCCTGATGCTGGTGCCGACGCCGGTGGCTGCGCGGGTGCACCGGGACACCCAGGCGGTGCCCGGATCCTTTGGTACCGTCCTGCGCGATACCCAGTTGCTGCGCCTGGACGCGGGCATCTTTGTGCTGCACATGGTGCTTACCGCCAACTTCGTGGTACTGCCTTTGTTGCTGCGCGACGGCCTGGGCCTGGAGTCTGCCATCCACTGGCGGGTCTACCTGCCGGTGCTGCTCGCCGGATTCCTCGCCATGGTGCCGTTCATCATCTACGCGGAGAAGTACCGGCGCATGAAGCCGGTCTTCGTGGGAGCCATTGCGGTGCTGGGGCTGGCTCAGCTGGCGCTGGCTGCCAACGGTGGTTCAATGGCCTGGCTGGTGGCGGCACTGTGCGTGTTCTTTGCCGCCTTCAACCTGCTGGAGGCCAGCCTGCCGTCGCTGATCGCCAAGATGGCGCCCCCGGACCGCAAGGGGACGGCCATGGGCGTGTATTCCAGCACCCAGTTCATGGGTATCTTCGTGGGCGGTGTCCTGGGCGGCATGCTCCACGCCCGAGTGGGGATACACGGGGTGTTCCTGCTGGGTGCCGCGGGTGTCCTGGTCTGGCTGGTGGTGGCCGCCAGCATGCGCCGGCCCCGTTACCTGTCCAGCTACGTGCTCCATGTGGGCCCCAGGGGCCCGCATGAGGCCGAGACGCTGGCCATGAAGCTCACCGCCGTCCGGGGGGTGTCCGAGGCGGTGGTGATCGCCGAGGAGGGCATGGCCTACCTCAAGGTGGAGCGCCATGCCCTGGACGAGGCGGCCCTCAGGCGTTTCTCCGTGGCCTGAGCCGAGCCGGTCCTGATACAATTGCCCATTGGGTCTTCGGCCCCCCGCCGGCAGGATCGCCGGCATGACAAACCGGCACAGGAGCGAATCGCATGGCACGAGGCGTCAACAAGGTCATACTGGTGGGTAATCTGGGCAACGACCCGGAGGTCAAGTACAGTCCGAGCGGTACCGCCGTGGCCAACGTGAGCCTGGCGACCACCGACAGCTGGAAAGACAAGGGCAGCGGCGAGCGCCAGGAGAGGACCGAATGGCACCGGCTGGTGTTTTTCGGTCGGCTGGCGGAGATTGCCGGCGAGTACCTCAAGAAGGGTTCCCAGGTCTACGTCGAGGGGCGTCTGCAGACTCGCAAGTGGCAGGGTCAGGACGGCCAGGATCGCTTCACCACCGAGATCGTGGTCAACGACATGCAGATGCTGGGTGGCCGCGGCGGCAGCGGCGGAACCGGCAGCTACGACGACGCCCCGTCCCAGTCCCGTCAGGGTGGCGGCGGCCAGCAGGCGCCCGCCCGGTCGCCCGAGCCCGACTTCGACGACGAGATTCCATTTTGAGCGTGAGGCGATAGGCGTGAAGCGACAGGCGTTGGTTTCCCCAACCCTCTCGCCTGACTCCTCACCTCTCACTCCTCACGAAATACCCATGAGCGGCAAGGTATACATCCAGACCCACGGTTGTCAGATGAACGAGTACGACTCCGGCAAGATGCTGGACGTGCTGCGTGAGTCGGGGGGTATGGTGCTGACCGATGACCCGGAACAGGCGGACGTGCTGCTGCTCAACACCTGTTCCATCCGGGAAAAGGCCCAGGAGAAGGTGTTCTCCCTGCTGGGCCGCTGGCGTGCGCTCAAGGAGGCGCGCCCCGGGGTGGTGATCGGCGTGGGCGGCTGCGTGGCCAGCCAGGAAGGGGAGGCGCTGCGCATCCGGGCGCCGTTCGTGGACCTGGTGTTCGGCCCGCAGACCCTTCACCGGCTGCCGGAAATGGTGCGCTCGGCGCGCCTGCAGGGCCTGCCCGTGGTGGACATCTCCTTCCCTGAGATCGAGAAGTTCGACCGCCTGCCCGAGCCCCGGGCCGAAGGGCCCACCGCCTTCGTCTCCATCATGGAGGGGTGTTCCAAGTACTGCACCTTCTGCGTGGTGCCCTACACCCGGGGCGAGGAGATCAGCCGGCCCTTCGACGATGTGCTGACGGAAGTGGTCCAGCTGGCCGCCCAGGGGGTGCGTGAGGTCACCCTGCTGGGGCAGAACGTCAACGCCTACCGGGGCCCCATGCACGACGGTGAGCTGGCCGATCTGGCGCTGCTGATCCACTATGTGGCGGCCGTGGACGGCATCGAGCGCATCCGTTTCACCACCTCCCATCCCGTGGAATTCTCCGACAGCCTGATCCAGGCCTTTGCCGAGGTCCCCGAACTGGTGAGCCACGTGCATCTGCCCGTGCAAAGCGGCTCGGACCGGATTCTCGCGGCCATGAAGCGGGGTCACACGGTCATCGAGTACAAGTCGAAGATCCGACGCCTGCGCGAGGCGCGGCCCGATATTTCGCTCTCCTCGGACTTCATCATCGGCTTCCCTGGGGAGACCGACGCGGACTTCGAGGCCACCATGGCGCTGATCGAGCAGATCGGTTTCGACCAGTCTTTCAGCTTCATCTACAGCCGCCGCCCCGGCACGCCCGCTGCCTCCCTGCCGGACGATGTGCCCATGGCGGTGAAAAAGGTCCGCCTCGCCCGCCTGCAGGCAAGCATCAACGAGATGGCCCGGGCCATCAGCGAGGCCATGGTGGGCGGCGTTGAGCGCATCCTGGTGGAAGGGCCTTCGCGGAAGGACCCTGACCAGCTTGCCGGGCGCACCGCCAATAACCGGGTGGTGAATTTCGAGGGTCCCGCCGATCTGACGGGCAGGTTCGTGGAGGTGCACATCACCGAGGCCCTGAACAACTCCCTGAGGGGTCGGCTTGAAGCCGAATTCAATATTCAGGATTCAATGTTCAAGGTGGGTTGAGGGGGCGATTCCCCCTTTGAATCTTGAATGTTGAATCTTGAATTCCCTGACGTTCTATAATTGTTCCATAGCCCTCACCTTACGGTACTCCGACCTCTTGAATTCCTCCCCCGACCCTGCTGATCTGCCCGTCACCCTGGAAGTGATCCTGGACCCGGCCGACAACCTGCGGCTAGCCAACCTGTGTGGTCAGTTCGATGAGCACCTGCGCCTGCTGGAGCAGCGTCTGGGCGTGGAGATCAATAGCCGCGGCAGCCACTTCAACGTGATCGGTGATGCCCGCCCCGCGCAGGCGGCCGTGGAACTGCTCAAGGACCTCTATGGCGCTACCGCCAGGGAGATCCTTTCGCCCCAGCGGGTGCACCTGCACCTGCAGGAGGCCGGGGTGGACCGGCTGCTGGAGCGTGCCGAAGACGACAGTTCGGAGGAGGCGGCCCTGAACCTGCGTCGGGGTATTATCCGCGGCCGGGGCGCGAATCAGATGCGCTACCTGCGCAATATCCGCACACATGATCTGAACTTCGGCATCGGTCCGGCCGGGACCGGCAAGACCTACCTGGCCGTGGCCGCCGCCTGCGAGGCGCTGGAGACCGATCGCGTGCGGCGCCTGGTGCTGGTGCGCCCGGCGGTGGAGGCGGGCGAGCGGCTGGGTTTCCTGCCCGGCGACCTGGCCCAGAAGATCGACCCGTATCTTCGACCCATGTATGACGCCCTCTACGAGATGCTGGGTTTCGACACGGTGGCCAAGCTCATGGAGCGCAATATCATCGAAGTGGCGCCCCTCGCCTACATGCGCGGACGCACCCTCAACGATGCGTTCGTGATCCTGGACGAGGCCCAGAACACCACCACCGACCAGATGAAGATGTTCCTCACCCGCATCGGTTTCGGTTCCACGGCGGTGGTCAACGGCGATGTCACCCAGACGGACCTGCCCCATCACCGCCAGTCCGGCCTGCGCCATGTGATCGAGGTGCTCAAGGAGGTAAAGGGGGTGAGCTTTACGTTCTTCACGGCCCGGGACGTGGTCCGCCACCCCCTGGTGCAGCGGATTATCGAAGCCTACGAGGCGGATGAAGACAAACCGGGCGAGTGAGTGTCACCCCATGACCCTGCGTCCGGAGATCCAGACGGCCACAACGGCGGACGGGGTACCTGAAGCCGGCAAGCTGGCGGGCTGGGCGTCCGCGTGTCGGCCGCAGGGCCGGGACGTATCGGTCGTCATCCGGCTGGTGGATGAGGCGGAGAGCGCCGGGATGAACATGGCGTACCGCCACAAGGAGGGTGCCACCAACGTGCTGTCGTTTCCTTTCGAGGCGCCGCCGGGTATCGACGAAGCACACCTGGGGGATCTGGTCATCTGCGCACCCGTGGTGGCCCGCGAGGCCGCCGAACAGGGCAAGACGCCCGAGGCCCATTGGGCGCACATGGTGGTGCACGGCATGTTGCATCTGCAGGGCTATGACCATGTTGAAGAGATCGATGCCAGGCGCATGGAGGCGCTTGAGATTATGATTCTGGACAGGCTGGGTTATGACAATCCGTATGAATGAGCACAAATGAGCAAGAGACAAGATACAAGATCCAAGAGGCGAGAAGGGACGTTCGGGTCCTTTGCCAGTCGAATGTCTGGCCCCGTCGCTCTGTCTTGTATCTAGCGTCTTCATGAACGACCAGTCCCGCAACGAACCTCCCTTACGCACCTGGCTGGAACGCCTGAGCCTTGTTTTTACCGGCGAGCCCCGGGACCGGGGGCAGCTGGTGGAACTGCTGCGCAATGCACAGCAGCGGGAGATCCTGGATCCCGATTCACTGGGGATGCTCGAGGGCGTGCTCCAGGTCTCGGAGATGCAGGTGCGTGACATCATGGTCCCCCGGCCGCAGATGGACGTGGTGCAAAGCGACGCTTCGCTGCACGACATCCTGCCGGTCATCACCGATTCCGCCCATTCCCGTTTCCCGGTCGTCGGAGACAGCCGGGACGAGGTGCTGGGTGTCCTTCTGGCCAAGGATCTCCTGCGCTATTTCCTCGAAGGCGCCCAGGAGGACTTCGCCATGCGCGATGTGCTGCGCCCGGCGGTGTTTGTGCCGGAGAGCAAGCGCCTCAACGTGCTGCTCAAGGAATTCCGCAACAGCCGCAACCACATGGCCATCGTGGTGGATGAGTATGGCGGCGTGGCGGGGCTCGTGACCATCGAGGATGTGCTGGAACAGATCGTCGGCGAGATCGATGATGAGCACGACATTGAGGATTATCTCACGCACATCATGCGTCACCCCAGCGGCCGCTACACGGTCAAGGCGCTCACTCCCATCGACGAGTTCAATCAGTACTTCTCCGCGGAGTACAGCGAGGAGGAGTTCGACACCATCGGCGGGCTGGTGGTCAACCGTTTCGGCCATGTGCCCAAGCGCGGCGACGAACTGGACTTCGACCGCTTTCACGTGCGCGTCCTGCGCGCCGACAACCGCCGTGTTCACCTTCTGGAAATGCGTCTGCGGGAGGACACGGAGCAGCCGGATGGGTGAACTCAAGGTTCAAGGGTCAAGGTTCAAGGTTCAAAGGGACAACCAGTGGCCCGCCACCCCCTTGAACTTTGAACGTTGAACCTTGAACCGCGCCTTCATCCCGCACTGACCCGATGAACCCGGTGATCGCCATTCTCGAGGCCCGTCCCCGTTTGTCCGATGCACTGGCCCTGCTGGCCGGTGTGCTGCTTGCGCTGGCGTTCGCGCCCTATGCCCTTCGCCCCTTGAGCATCCTTGCCCCGGCGTTGCTGTTCCTGCTTTGGTGGGACCGGACACCGGGTCGCGCTGCCTGGCTGGGGTATCTGTTCGGTCTGGGCATGTTCGGCGCGGGGGTGCACTGGATCTACCACAGCCTGTACCTGTTCGGCGCGGCCATCGCCCCGCTTGCGGCGTTCATCACCGCGTTGTTCGTCGCCTTCCTGGCGCTCTATCCCGCGCTGCTGGGCTACTTGCTGGCCCGCTTCGGGCCGCGTCTGCCGGGGCTGGCGCTCGCGGTGTGTTTCCCCGCCGCATGGGTGCTGTTCGAATGGTGGCGCGGATGGTTTCTCACCGGCTTCCCCTGGTTGCTGCTGGGCACTGCCCACGTGGATACGGCTCTGGCGGGCTATGTGCCCGTGCTGGGCGCGTACGGGGCCAGCCTGGCGGCGGCGCTCATGGCGGGGTTGCTGGCCTGGATGGTGGTGCGATGGTCACTGCGTACGCTGGGCGGCGGGCTGGCGGCACTGGCGCTCGTCTGGGCGCTGGGCGTCGGTCTTGCCCGTATCGAGTGGACCGGGGTCGACGGGGAGCCCATCACCGTGAGTCTTGTCCAGGGCAACGTGGACCAGAAGGAAAAGTGGGGGCCAGATGCGGTGGAAGAGGCACTGGAGCTTTATGGCGGGCTCACCCGGCAGGCACTGGGTTCGGATATCGTCCTGTGGCCGGAAACGGCCATTCCCACCTTCTACCACGAGGTTGAGGAGCCGATGACGGAGATCGCCGCCGAGGTGGAGGCCGCGGGCGGCGCGCTGGTGACGGGAATCTTCGTGTACCGGTTCGCCACCGGGGACATGTACAACAGCATCGTCCATGTGACCGGGCATCCCGCCGCCTACCACAAGCGTCATCTCGTGCCCTTCGGGGAGTATCTGCCGCTGCGCGGCCTGCTGATGTGGCTGGATGATTACCTGGACATACCCATGTCCGACCTGTCGCCCGGCAGCGGTCGTCCGCTGCTGGATGTGGGCGGCATCATCGTCGGTACCTCGGTGTGCTACGAGGATGCCTTCGGCGGACAGGTCATCCAGGCCCTGCCCGAGGCGCAGTTGCTCGTCAACGTGAGCAACGATGCCTGGTTCGGTGATTCCATCGCCCCCCATCAGCATCTCGAGATCGCCCGCATGCGTTCGCTGGAGACCGGCCGCGACATGCTTCGGGCGACCAACACGGGGGTTTCCGCCGTCATCGGTCATCGCGGTGAACTGATTGCCACTTCGCCTCAGTTCGAGACCCATGTGCTCACCGCCGAGGCCCGGCTCCGGTCGGGGCTCACGCCCTTCGGCCGGTGGGGTAATGGAGCCGCCCTGCTGCTCACCTTCGGCCTGCTGCTCCTCAGCCGTCGGGCGCCGCCACCGAAAGTGATGGAGGACACAGGGAGAACGCGGGGATGATGACCGCTGACGTACGGCACGCCCGCGGGCGCCATGCCGCGCGGATCTCCGGTCCGCATGTGCGCGCGTGGCCGGCGGGAAGGGTTGTGCATCGAGCAGCCGTCAGGGTGCCCCCCCCTCACACCCGGAATAACCCTCCGTTTTGCGGTCCAAGGGCCCGATCCTGTAACCTCAGCAGGTTAACCGAAGGCAAAACCGAGAGAGAGATATGCGACCCGCGCAGTTGCTGCAAGTGCTGGACCGGGAGTTCGAGAGTACCCGTTCGGGGCACCACACCCCCGTAATGCTGTGGGGCCCGCCGGGGGTGGGCAAGTCCCAGATGATCACCCAGGTGGCGGCGAAGCACGGTGTGCCGCTGATCGATATCCGGCTCTCCCAGATGGAGCCCTCGGACCTGCGCGGCATCCCTTTCAAGCACGGCGACCTGGTGGAATGGGCGATCCCCGCCATGCTGCCCGACGCCGAGCGCCAGGGCCCGGAGGGCATCCTGTTCCTGGACGAGATCACCTCGGCGCCCCCGAGTGTCTCGGCTGCCGCCTACCAGCTGATCCTCGACCGGCGCCTGGGCAACTACCAGGTGCCGCCGGGCTGGGCCATCTTCGCCGCCGGCAACCGCCAGGGAGACCGGGGTGTGACCTACACCATGCCCGCGCCGCTGGCCAACCGCTTCTCGCACTTCGAGGTCGATCTGAACGTGGACGACTGGGCGGCCTGGGCCTACGGCGCGGGTATCGATGATCGCATCATCGCCTTCATCCGGTTTCGCCCCGACCTGCTGTTCGACTTCGATCCGGCCCACAACCCCGTCGCCTTTCCTTCGCCCCGTTCCTGGGAGTTTGCCCACCGGGCCCTGCAGAAGTTCGAGGGGCAACCCGAGCTGCTCTCGGGCGCGCTCCAGGCCTGCGTGGGCCAGGCGGCGGGCATCGAGCTGGCCGCCTTCCTGGCGCATCTGGAGGAGCTGCCGGACCTGGATGCCATCGTGGCCGGGGAGGCCCTGCCGGCGCCCCGGGAGATCGACCTGCAGTACGCCGTGGCCGCCGCCCTGGTGGGTCGGGCGATTCGCGCGCAGGAGGCAGAGGAGGCGCCGGTGGTCTGGGGCAATATCCTCAACTACGCCGGCGTGTTCCCCCAGCGTGAGATGGGCGTGATGATGATCATGGACATGCACCGGGCGCTGGGCGAACCGTTGTTCTCGGTGCCGGAGTTCGGGCGCTGGGCCACGGAGGTGGCGGACCTGATGCTCTACGAGAACTGAGGTCGCGGGGAGTGACAGTCGTGACCAGGCCTGACGTGGAAACCAAGCTCGGGGCGGCGCGCACGCGCCTGATCCTGGACAAGCCCTTCCTGGGCGCGCTGGTGCTGCGCCTGCCCCTGGAGGCCGCCGGCGACTGGTGCAGGACCACGGCCGTGGACGCCCGCAAGCTCTACTACAACGCCGAGTACATCGACAGGCTCAATCTCGCAGAGACCCAGTTCATGCTGGCCCACGAGGCCCTGCACTGCGCACTCGGCCACTTCGCCCGGCGCGGTCACCGGGTCAAGCACCTGTGGGACATCGCCTGCGACTACGCCATCAACCCCATTCTCATCAACGACGGCCTCACCCCGCCGCCGGGGATGCTTTACGAGCGCAGCTACGAGGGCATGTCCGCCGAGGAGATCTACCCCTTCATCCAGGATAACGAGAACGAATCCACCCTGGACCAGCATGTGTACGACCGGCCCGAGGAACAGAGCCGCGGCAGGGGCAGACAGCCGCCGCCGGATTCCGGCGAGGGCAACGGCGGCAGCCGCAACGAGGATGAGGAACAGGATCGCGGGCAGGGTCGCAACGAGAGCGACCGGCCGGAAACCGAGACCGACGAGAACCAGGGCGGCAGCCAGCCGCCGCCGCCCCTGAGTCATCAGGAACGCGAGGAGTTGGCCGTGCAGTGGCGGCAGCGTCTGGCCGGCGCCGCCCAGCAGGCGATGCAGGCGGGCAAGCTCAGCGGCGACATGGCGCGCCTGGTGGACCACCTGCTGCAGCCCCAACTGCCGTGGCGCATGCTGCTGGCCCGCTACATGAGCGCCCAGGCCCGGGACGACTACAGTTACAACCGTCCCTCGTCCAGGCGAGGCGAGCCGGCCATCCTGCCCAGCCTGCGCAGCCACAACCTGGACATGGTGGTGGTGCTGGACACCAGCGGCTCGGTGTCCGACCAGGAGATGAACGACTTCATCACCGAGGTGGACGCCATCAAGGGCCAGATCCGTGCCCGGGTCTCGCTGCATAGCTGCGACCACGCGCTCAATCCGGACGGCCCCTGGGTGTTCGAGCCGTGGGAGGCGCTTCGCCTGCCAGAGTCCTTCAAGGGCGGCGGCGGCACCGATTTCCGACCCGTGTTCGACTGGATCGACACCCTGGACCGCCAGCCGGACCTGCTGGTGTATTTTACCGACGCCCAGGGAGAATTCCCGGCGCTAGCGCCGCATTTCCCCGTGGTGTGGCTGGTCAAGGGAAAGAGCCCGGTGCCCTGGGGGCAGCGCGTCCAGTTAAACTGAACGCAGTGGCAAGTCTCAAGTGGCAACTGGCGAGGGAAACCACCCTCTCCCTGAGGGAGAGGGAAAGAACCGGGTGTGCTGCCTGCCCCGCTTGCGGGCGGGGGTTGGGGCTCTTGCCACTTGAGACTTACCACTTGAGACTTGCCACTTACCCGCCACTGGCAGGGTTCATGAGATGAACCTGAGCCCGGAAGACAGCCTGCGCCTGAACGTGCTCCTCAACCAGGAGTTGCGGGCGTTGCGCATCGACGAGGGCAAGCTGCAGGTCGTCGCACTGACCCGGAAGGGCGAGGCCAAGGTGCAGCTCCATCCCAACTGCCCGGATGAGAAGTACCTGCGCCAGGTGCGCGAGCTGATCTCCAACCACGTGCTGGGTTCCCCCCATGGCTACCCCCGCTTCATGCACCGCTGGACCCGCATGGGGCACGCGCGCACCGACAGTCTGGGCAAACTGCTGCGTCTCGGTGAGCCCGAGGCGGTGGCCGCCGTGGTGCACGCGGAGGGGCTGACCGACGAGATCGCCCGCCATGCGTGGTGGGTGGACCAGTCCCCGGAACACGCCCGGGCCATGCTGGCCCGCGAGCGGGTGGCGAGGGGGGAGATGGGGCGGGTGCTGGCGGACTTCCTGGTGGAATTCCTGCCGTATGAAGAAGACACCCAGAAGATGGTGGAATCCGTACGCCTGGTCCTGCAACCCGGGCTCATCGACGAGGCCGCCCGCAAGCAGCTCTGGGCCCGGGGCCAACGCAAGCCGGCGTACCGGGTGGGCTTTCTCAAGACCCTGCCGAACGACCTGCCCCTGGAAGAAGCGCCGCATCCCCGCTTCGCGGACCTGGAGGGGCTGCTCGGGGAACTGGCAGCGGAGGGGAACGAACATGCAGGCCTGCTGGCACGCCTCCTGAGCCCCCGCGGGCAGGCCTGGCTGGAGACGGTAGACGGGGTGTTCCGGCGTTGCGCCGATCAGGGGGTTGTGATCCAGCTCTTTGAGGCCATCGAGGACTACTTCGCCCCCATCAGGCCCCCCGAGGCACGCTACCGGGATATGGCCCCCCTGCTGGAGGACTGCGCCCAGCCGGAGGACTGCCTGAACGACCCCCGCCTGTGCCGCGAACTTGCGACGCTCAAGGCCCGCTTGCCGGAACAGGATCTCTCCCTGGTGGAGAGCCTGCGGGTGCTGGCCTGCGTGGGCGAGCAACTCATCGCCCCCATCTTCGGCCTATCCGACTCCGTGGGGCCCGCGCTGCGCAGCAGCATCGAGCCGGTCACCGTGCCGTTGACGCCCCATCTGCGTCGTCTGCGCGGCCGGTAATCCGAGCCACGAAGCTGACGAAGAAAGTATTTCTCTCGCAAAGGCGCAAAGCACGCCGAGAAAAGCTGTCCAGAATTCAAGAACGGCCGTAGGTTGGGGTAAGCGGAGCGAACCCCAACATTGGCCATCGGTCTCGCCACGGCCGTTGGGGTTCGCTCCGCTCACCCCAACCTACGTAGTTTTTTCCGGCAACGGTTCGCCTTTCACTCCCCCCGAATACGCCGGAAGGTGGTGTTCCGGCACTTGGGGCAGGGTGGGATGTGCCCGCTGGTCTTGAAGTGCAGTTCCTCACCGCAGCCGGTGCATGCCAGCACCCCCGGACCGGCGATCTCGCCGGTATGCCGTTCCCGCACCGCGGCCCGGGCCGCGATCTCCGCGATCTCCACGCGCGTACGGTCGGCAATCGACCCCAGCATGTCCATGATCTTCGCCTCGATGAGCTGGAGGTCCATGCGGAACCACTCGCGGTAGTCCCTGCTGGTCTCGTTGAGATACTCCGCCATGTCGTGCAGGTCCTGCCGCACGTAATCCGCCACCTTGTCCGCTTCCTCGCGCGTAATCTCGCCCAGTTCCACCGCCCGTTCCCGCGCGTCCTTCAGGGCATGCTCCAGGGTCGGTGCCACCCTCTTTTCGGCCGTGTCCAGCGTGTGGCGCACACGCTCCAGCATGCGGTCATAGGCGTGGGCAAGGCGGTCCTTGGTGTTCTCTTCCTGCTTCTGTTCGCTCATGGGGACTCCTCCAAGCGTGGGTGCCGGGCGGCGGATATCGCTAAGGTGGAGGCTATCAAGTCCGGCAGCCGATCGCCACGGGATTCGGGCGAAGGGTTGAGCGGGATCAGGCTGAATGGCCTGTGATTGCGCGCCCCAGGTGCGCCATCCTGTCATCATCTCCGCCAGTCACCGGTTGGCTTCCCTGACGATGGCCTCGGCCAGGATCTGGGCGGAGTCCAGTACGGGGCAGCCGGCCCGGATGCGGTGCGAGAGGACGGACAACTCCGTGCATGCGACCAGCAGGGCACCGGCACCCCCCTGTACCAGGGTTTCCGCGGCGTCTTGCAGCGCCGCTACCGTTTCTTCGCCGTACCTGCCTGTCTTGATCCGCCGAATGGCGGCCATCAGGTCGGCCTGAACAGCGGGTGTCGGAGTCAGGAGTGCCAGACCCCTTTGGGCGGCCGCCGGTCCGTAGATGTCGAGATTGACCGTCGCGGTGGAAGCGAGCAGGCCCACGGACTCAACGTTGGGATTGCTGTCAGCGGCCCTCGCCACGGCCAGGCTGATCATGTCCAGAACCGGAATGGACACGGCGTCCTGGATCTCCTTGTGGAAATAGTGGGCGGTGTTGCAGGGCATGGCCAGAAAGTCCACGCCCCAGGCGGCCAGCCGTCGGGCCATGTCCTGCAGACAGTGGACCGGACTCTCGCCTCCGCCGTCGAGCAGGGCCCTGATGCGTGAGGGCACCTTGGGGTTGTTGTCGACAACCATGCGGATATGGTCGATGTCATCTTCGGCCGGTGTGCCCCTGATGACCCTCGCCATCAGGTCCACGGTGGCCTCCGGGCCCATGCCCCCCATGATTCCCACGATCTTGCCGCTCACAGGTACCTCCGTCTGCAACTCCCGGCCGGCAGGCCTGCCGGTGGTTTACGGGACACGACACTAGAATACACATGATCCCGGTCAGGCCCACATGCCGGCGGACGGGGTTGGGTGCCTCGGGCCGCTTGCCGGACCGGTTTCCCGCCGGATGTCGATTCTTCCCCTGCCCGTTCGACGTACGGACAGAGCTTGACCCGGTTGAAGCCCCGTACGTGCGGATGCCGGGCCGCAAACGCCGCCGGCCCGAACGCCGGCCTGCCAACGGGAGGAACCCATGGAAATTCAGCCCTATCTGTTCTTCGACGGCCGGTGCGAGGAAGCCGTCGAGTTCTACAGGCGTGCCCTCGGCGCGCACGTGGACATGCTCATGCGCTACCGGGAGAATCCCGAACCCCCGCCTCCCGGCATGATCCCGCCCGGGATGGACGACAGGATCATGCATGCGAGCCTGCGCATCGGTGATGCGGTGATCATGGCCTCCGATGATTGCAGCCCGCATCCGCGGGCGTTCGGCGGTTTCTCGCTGTCGATCAGCGTGCCGGACGCGTCCACGGCGGACCGGATGTTCGCGGCACTGGCCGATGGCGGAGAAGTGCAGATGCCGCTCGACAGAACCTTCTGGTCGCCACGCTTCGGCATGCTGACCGACCGCTTCGGCGTCGCCTGGATGATCAATGTCTCGCCGTGAACTCAAGGTGACGGGGCATTGATTGCCGGAGCCTCGATTTGCGGACGGACGTCGCATTCGACGCAGTCTCCGGGGAGTACGCGCTTCAAGCCGGGCGGGGGGCGGACTAGAATGGATCTGCGGGAAACCCGGTCCTGGCGCCTGGGCAGCGTCATTGTCCGCCATCGGCCTGCATGTCCCGCCACGCACAGGCCGGCGCGGACCGAACAGCGAGGATCGTCATGCCATACATGCTGCTGATTGTGGAACCGGTGGGCCAGCGCGCCTCGCGCAGCGAGCAGGAGGGCCGCGAGCTCTATGACATCATGCTGCGCTTCGCCGACTCGCTCAAGGAGCGTGGCCTGCTGCTCAACGCCCAGTCACTGCGCTCGGATGCCGACGGCGTGCGCGTGCAGGTGCGCGACGGCAAGCGCACGCACATCGACGGGCCGTTCGCCGAGGCCAAGGAGATAGTCGGCGGCTTCTTCCTGCTGGATTGCGATGACAGGGATCTGGCGCTGGAGATCGCCGCCCAGTGCCCGGCAGCCGAGTGGGCCACCGTCGAAGTCCGCGAGCTGGGACCATGCTTCACCTGAGCGGACAGGCCGTCCGGCCGCGATGACCGGGCCGGACGTCCACCGCACTGTCGAGGCCGCCTGGCGCATGGAATCCGCGCGGCTGATCGCCGGACTCGCGCGGATGACCGGCGACGTGGGCCTTGCCGAGGAACTGGCGCAGGATGCACTCGTTGCCGCGCTCGAGAACTGGCCGAAATCGGGCATCCCGGATCACCCGGGCGCCTGGCTCATGGCCGCGGCGAAGTATCGCGCAATCGATCATTTTCGCCGCAACAGGCGGCTGGCCATCAAGCACGAGCAGATCGGTCACGAACTGGCGCTTGCCCACGCGCCGGACCCGGAGGAAGCGGATGCCGCGCTGGACGATCCGGTCGGTGACGATCTGTTGCGCCTGATCTTTACGGCCTGTCACCCGGTGCTCTCGACCGATGCGCGCGTCGCGCTCACGCTCAAGCTGCTGGGCGGGTTGAGCACCGACGAGATCGCGCGCGCCTTCCTCGTTCCGGAGCCCACCGTGGCGCAACGCATCGTTCGCGCCAAGCGCAGCCTGAGTGCGGCCCATGTGCCCTTCGAGGTGCCGCGCGGGCCCGAACTCGCCGCCCGGCTGGCGTCGGTGCTGGAAGTGATCTACCTGATCTTCAATGAGGGTTACTCCGCCACTTCCGGCGATGACTGGGTGCGCCCGGCCTTGTGCGAGGAGGCGCTGCGGCTCGGGCGCATCCTGGCCGAGCTTGCGCCGCGCGAGCCGGAAGTGCACGGACTCGTGGCACTGATGGAGATCCAGGCATCGCGCCTGCGCGCGCGGGTTGACGCGTCGGGCGACCCCGTACTGCTGCTCGACCAGGATCGCAGTCTCTGGGACCGGCTCCTGATCGGTCGCGGGCTCGCTGCGCTGGAACGGGCCAAAGCGCTTGGCGGCGCCATGGGGCCATACGCATTGCAGGCGGCCATTGCGGCCTGCCACGCGCAGGCACGCACCGCCGGGGAGACGGACTGGGGGCGGATCGCGGCATTGTACGATGCCCTCGTCCAGCTCATGCCATCCCCGGTCGTGGAACTGAATCGGGCGGTCGCGGTGTCGATGGCCTTTGGCCCGGCATCCGGACTCGAACTGGTCGACGCCCTGGTGGATGAGCCTTCCCTGAAGCGCTACCACCTGCTTCCCGGGGTGCGCGGTGACCTGCTGGATAGACTGGGCCGATTTGCCGAGGCGCGCGTGGAGTTCGAGCGTGCCGCGGCGCTGACTCGAAATGCCCCGGAGCGCAAGCTCCTGCTGCGGCGTGCTGCGGCCTGTGTTCGCCAGGACAACACGCGTGCCCATGGCGACGGGTCCTGAATCAGGATCGCCTCGCGTCCCCGCGCTGCGGTGTTCCCGGTTTCAGTTTCGCCTGTTGCGCGGCTCAGGCCGCGGGGGCATCACAATCCGTGCCCAATGCGGTACATGCCACGGACATGCACCGCAGGTGCATCTGTTCGGCGACGAAATCCACGAATGCGCGCACCCGGGGTGACAGCACCCGGCCGCCCACGTAGACGGCGCTCAGGCTCACCTCTGGGCCGCGCCATGAATCGAGGACGGGACGCACGCTCGCGCCCCGAAGGTAGCAGTTGACCATCATCTCGCTGACCAGCATCAGGCCCTGATCGGCTGCCAGCAGCGGCAGCAGCATCTCCGGATCGTTCGCGACGACCACCGGTTTCACCTCGAAGTCCTTCTCCCCGGTGCCGTCATCGAGTCGCCAGCGGAAGCCGTGGCTGTTGCGGTGGGTGGGAAGGGCCAGTGCCTGATGGTCCAGCAGGTCCTCGGGCACCAGGGGCTCACCGAAGCGCTCGAGATAGCCCCCGGTGGCGAACACCTGGGTCGGCCAGGTGACCAGCCGTCGCGCGACCAGTGTCGAGTCCGGGAGGTCACCGATACGGAGTGCGACGTCGATCCCTTCGGAGACAAGGTCGAGAATGTCGTTGCTCAGGACGATCTCGACGTGCACGTCCGGGTAACGCGCGCGGAACTCATGGAGGATCGGTGCCAGGAGGCCGGTGCCCAGGGAGTAGGGGGCCGTCACGCTCAACCAGCCGCGCGGGTCGCCCTCGAGCTGGTGGACCGCGCTTTCGGCCTCTTCCAGTTCCGCCGCGATCTTCCGGCTGTGCTCGAAGTAGACGGTGCCCGCCTCGGTGAGCGCGAGACTGCGGGTGGTGCGATTGAGAAGCCGTGCACCGAGGCGGTCTTCCAGGGTGCGCAGTTTTCGGCTGACGGTGGTCTTGGGCAGATCGAGGGCGCGTGCGGCGGCGGTGATGCTGCCGTGCTGCACCACTTTCACGAAGACCAGCGTTTCGTTCAGATCCCGCTGCATGTCGATTTCCGCCCGCGTCGGACGACTGGGAATTGTGCCACAACCGATACCGGTTTTCCCGGGAAAGTCATTCGGCCGGGTCGCCATTGCCCGAATTGTGACCGCAATGGCGGGATCGTCCCGTTTGTGTCCATTTCGACACTTACGTGCCGCTCCCCGGCGGTGCATGCTTCGCGATCGCTCGGGACGGGCCGGCATGGAGGCGGTCCTGGGGCCGCGGGAAAACAGGCACGGACACGGACGCGGCGGACACTGCCCCACTCCTGTGATAAGCGAGTGATTGTGCCACAGATGGAACAGAGATTCCCGCAATTGCCGGCTAGTCGCGAAGCGTCGCGCGCCGTAGTCTGCACGCCTCGCTGGAACGACAGGAAAGCCGTTCATGTGGTGTGTCTTTATGAATCGCGAAGGGTGGCCGGGCACAGCACAGCCACGTCCATACCATTCGACTTGGCAAAAAGCGTGTCGCCCGTGCGGGGCGGCGGAGGCAACATGATGAGGATCAGGAACGGATTCGTGGCCGTCGCAACGGCGGCTCTGGTTGGCATGCTTCCGGGCTGCGAGAGTGCCGCCCAACCGGACAGCACGCCACCGCCACCCGCGGTGAGTGTCGCCGAGGTGCTGCTTCGCGATGTGGTCCACTGGGACGAGTTCACCGGACGCATCGAGGCCGCCGAGGCCGTGGACCTGCGCCCCCGTGTGAGCGGCTACATCGAACGGGTCGATTACGAGGAAGGTGGCGTGGTGGAGAAGGGCGATGTCCTGTTCACCATCGACCAGCGGCCCTATCGGGCCGCTTTTGAACAGGCGCGCGCGGAACTGGCCCGTGCCGAGGCTCAGGCGGCGCTCGCGCGCAGCGAACTGGCCCGTGCCGGCAGGCTCGCCGAATCCCGGGCGATCTCGGCCGAGGAGCATGATCAGCGCCAGGCAGCGGCCCGCCAGGCCGAGGCCAACGTGCGTGCCGCGCGTGCCGCGCTGGATACGGCCGCACTCGACCTGGAATTTACGGAGGTGCGTGCTCCTATTTCCGGACGGGCGGGGCGCGCACGGATCACCGCCGGCAATCTGGCGCAGGCGGACGTCACACGATTGACCACCATCGTTTCGCTGGACCCGGTGCATGTGTACTTCGACGGCGACGAGCGCGCCTACCTGCGCTACCAGGCCATGGAACGCAACGGGGAGCGATCGAACGGCGCGCATCCCGTGCACGTGGCGCTGGCCGGTGACCGTGATTTCCCCCACGAGGGGGTGCTGGATTTCATGGACAACCACCTGGATCCGAACACCGGAACGATCCGCGGCCGGGCACTGCTCTCCAACCACGAGGGTGTGTTCACGCCGGGCCTGTTCGCACGGGTGCGGCTGCCCGGCAGCGGCACGTTCCATGCCCTGCTGGTGGACGACAAGGCGATCCTCACCGACCAGGACCGCAAGTATGTGTATGTGCTGGGTGAGGACAGCCGCGCACTACGCCGGGATGTGCGCATCGGGCGGATGGTGGAGGGGCTGCGCGTGGTGGAATCCGGGCTCGAGCCCGGCGACCGGGTTCTGGTGCACGGTGTGCAGCGGGTCTTCTTCCCGGGCATGCCGGTGCAGGCGCAGGTGATCGCCATGGGCGATCCGCCGGCGATCGCGCCGGATGCGCAGGCGCAACAGTGAAGGTGCAGGGGCGGGGAGGAAGGAACGCATGAATTTCGCAAGATTCTTCGTGGACAGACCCATCTTCGCGGGTGTGCTGTCCATCGTGATCCTGGTGGCGGGCATCATCGCCATCCCGCTGCTGCCGCTCAGCGAGTATCCCGACGTGGTGCCGCCGACGGTCTCGGTGCGCGCCGTGTACCCGGGCGCCAATCCCCAGGAGATTGCGGATACGGTGGCGGCGCCGCTGGAGGAGGCCATCACCGGCGTCGAGAACATGATGTACATGAAGTCGGTGGCGGGCAGCGACGGCGTGCTATGGATGACCATTACCTTCCGCCCCGGCACCGATCCGGACATCGCCCAGGTGCATGTCCAGAACCGCGTGAACCAGGCGCTGCCGCGCCTGCCCGAGGACGTGCGCCGAATGGGCGTGACCGCGGACAAGATGTCTTCGGACCTCACCATGGTGGTGCATCTCACCTCGCCCGACGGGCGCTACGACAGCGTCTACCTGCGCAACTACGGCACCATGCGCGTGCGCGACGAACTCGCCCGCTTGCCGGGCGTGGGGCAGGCCCTGCTCTGGGGCGCGGGCGACTACGCCATGCGCGTGTGGATCGACCCCGACCGAGCCGCCGCGCGCGGGCTCATGGCGGGCGATATCCTGCGCGCGATCCGCGAGCAGAACGTGCAGGTTTCGGCCGGGCAGCTCGGCGCGCCGCCCATGCCCCAGGCCTCGGATTTTCTGGTCTCCATCAACGCCCGGGGACGGCTCGTCAGCGAGGAGGAGTTCGGGGCGATCGTGATCAAGACCGGCGAGGACGGGCGGCTCACGCGGCTCGCCGACATCGCCCGCATCGAGCTGGGTGCCTCGGAGTACGCGCTGCGCTCGCTGCTGAACAACGACCAGGCGGTGGCCATCGGCCTGTTCCAGGCGCCTGGTTCCAACGCCATCGACGTGTCGAACCGGGTGCGCGAGGCGATGGCGGAACTCTCGGAACAGTTTCCGGAGGGGGTCGCCTACGAGGTGGTCTACGACCCCACGGTGTTTGTGCGCGAGTCCATCCGGGCCGTCGTCTATACGCTGCTCGAGGCCGTGGTGCTGGTGGTGCTGGTGGTCACCCTGTTCCTGCAGACGTGGCGCGCCTCGCTGATTCCGATGCTGGCCGTGCCCGTGTCCATTGTCGGCACCTTCGCCGTGCTGCTCCTGCTGGGATTCTCCATAAACACGCTCACGCTCTTCGCCCTGGTGCTCGCCGTGGGCATCGTGGTGGATGACGCCATCGTGGTGGTGGAGAACGTGGAGCGCCACATCGCCGAGGGGCTCAGGCCGCTCGCCGCCGCGCATCAGGCCATGCGCGAGGTGAGCGGGCCGATCATTGCCATCACCCTGGTGCTGTGCGCCGTGTTCGTGCCGATGGCCTTCCTGGAGGGCGTGACCGGCGAGTTCTACCGCCAGTTCGCGGTGACCATCGCCGTGGCCACGGTGATCTCCGGCTTCAACTCGCTGACCCTCTCGCCGGCCCTGGCCGCCGCGCTGCTCAGGCCCCACGACGCGCCGAAGGACCTGCTCACGCGCATCATCGACGGACTGTTCGGCTGGGTGTTCCGTCCCTTCAACCGCTTCTTCGGCGCGAGCGCCGACGGCTATCAGAGATCGGTGACGCGTTCGCTGAGACGCCGCGGCGCCGTGTTCGTGGTCTATGCTGGGCTGCTCGCCGCCACGGGGCTCATGTTCCAGGCGGTGCCGGGCGGCTTCATTCCGACCCAGGACAAGCTCTATCTCATCGGCGCCGTGAAGCTCCCCGAGGGCGCCTCCCTGGATCGCACGGACGCGGTGGTCGGCCGTATGAGCCGGCTCGCCCTGGAGACCGAGGGCGTGGCGAGCGCCGTGGCCTTTCCGGGCCTCAATCCCATGCATTTCAACAACACGCCCAATGCCGGCACGGTCTTCTTCGGCCTCGAGGATTTCAGGTCCCGAAGTCGCAGTGCCGAGGCGATCGCCGCTGAACTGAATATGAAGTTCTCGGGCATCCAGGAAGGCTTCGCCTTCGCCTTCCAGCCGCCCGCGGTGCTTGGCATCGGCACCGGCTCCGGCTACTCGTTGTTCGTGCAGGATCGTGCCGGGCTCGGCCACGGCGAGTTGCAGCACGCGGTGAACAACCTCTCCGGCGCGCTCGCGCAGGTGCCCGGGATGGGGTTCCCGTTCAGTTCCTACCAGTCCAACGTGCCGCAGCTCGACGCCCATGTGGATCGTGCCAAGGCCAAGGCCCAGGGCGTGGAGCTCACGGATCTCTTCGAGACGCTGCAGGTTTATCTCGGCTCGGCCTACGTGAACGACTTCAACCGCTTCGGACGCACCTGGCAGGTGATCGCCCAGGCCGACGCGGACTTTCGTACCGACGCCGAGGACATCGGGCGGCTGCGCACGCGCAACGCGCGCGGCGAGATGGTGCCCATCGCCAGCATGGTGCGCATCGACCAGACCTACGGACCGGACCCGGTGCTGCGCTACAACGGCCACCCGGCCGCGGACCTGATGGGCGAGGCCGATCCGCGCAGGCTCTCCTCGGCGCAGGCGCTGGCGGTGGTGGAGGCCATCGCGCCCTCGGTGCTGCCGGCAGGCATCGGCTTCGAGTGGACCGATCTCAGCTACCAGCAGGTGAACCAGGGCAACGCGGCGGTGATCGCGGTGGCGCTCGCCGTGCTGCTGGCCTTTCTCGCGCTCGCGGCCCTCTATGAGAGCTGGACGCTGCCGCTGGCCGTGATCCTGATCGTCCCCATGTGCGTGCTCTCGGCGCTGCTCGGAGTGTGGATGACCGGCGGCGACAACAACCTGTTCGTGCAGGTGGGGCTGGTGTTGCTCATGGGGCTGGCCTGCAAGAATGCCATCCTCATCGTGGAGTTTGCCCGGGACCTGGAGCGCCAGGGCATGGGCATCCTGGAAGCGGCGCTGGAGTCGTGCAGGCTGCGCCTGCGGCCCATCATCATGACCTCCATCACCTTCACTGCCGCGGTGGTGCCGCTGGTGCTGGCTACCGGCGCCGGTGCCGAGATCCGCAACGCGCTGGGCATCGCGGTGTTCGCGGGCATGATCGGCGTGACCGCTTTCGGTCTGTTCCTGACCCCGGTGTTCTACGTGGCCCTGCGTCGGCTCGCCGAGCGGCTGCGCCGCCATGACATACAACTGCCGGAAGAGAACCATGCATAGGCGCATGCTGCCGGTCGGCCTCGCGGTGCTCTTGTCCGCCTGTGCCGCGGGACCGGACTACGTGCGCCCGGAAGCGGCGGAGCCCGCCGGCTTTACGCGGGCCGAGGGCGGTGTATTCCCGGCGGGAGAGGGCGAGGCCCGTTTCTGGCGGAGCTTCGCCGATCCCGTCCTGACGACCCTGGTGGAGGATGCGCTGTCGTCCAATCATGACGTGCAGATCGCCGCCGCGCGCTACGAGCAGGCACGGGCGTTCGAACGCCATGCCCGCCTCGAGCGACGACCCGGTGTGACCGCCACCGCGCAGGCGGCGGATGTGCGCGCAAGCGCCGACCAGATGCCGGACGTGTCCCGCAACCAGCGCGACTTCGAAAGCTACGATCTGGGGGTTCGAGCCGCCTGGGAGCTCGATTTCTTCGGTCGACTGCGCCGGGGCGCGCAGGCGCAGCAGGCCCTTGCCGAGGCCGGGCGTGCGGACCTCTCGGCGGTGCAGGTGGCGGTGGTGGGTGAAGTGGCGCGGGGCTATTTCGAGCTGCGCGGCCTGCAGCAGCAGCTGGCCGTGGCGCGGGGCAATGCCGCCAATCAGCGCCGCAGTCTTGGCCTCGTGGAGGCGCGGCTGGAGGCCGGGCGCGGCACCGACCTGGATGTGGCCCGCGCCCGCGCGCAGCTCCAGGGCACCCTGGCGCTCATCCCTGTGCTGGACGGCGAGGTGGCCGTGACCGCGCACCGGCTGGCGGTGCTCACCGGCCGGGAACCGGGTGCGCTCGCCGGGACACTGTCCCGATCGGCGCCCATGCCCGCGCTGCCCGACCGTGTTCCGGTGGGCACGCCCGGGGAGGTGCTGCGCAGGCGCCCCGACGTGCGCTCTGCCGAGCGCCGGCTGGCGGCCGCCACGGAACGGGTCGGGATCGCCACTGCGGACCTCTTTCCGCGCTTTACCCTGGGCGCCCTGATCGGGACCCAGGCGGCGGATCTCGGCAATCTGTTCCAGCGCGACAGCGAGACCCGCATCGTTGCGCTGGGCGTGGACTGGACCTTCCTGGATGCCGGTCGGGTGCGCGCACGCATCGCGGCGGCGGATGCCGATGCCGGGGCGCATCTGGTCCACTATCGGCAGACTGTCCTGCTGGCGCTCGAGGAGACCGAAAGCTCCATGGTGCGTTATGCACACGCGCGGCAGGAGCAGGCGTATCTGGAGGCCGCGGCCGCCGCGGGGTCGGAAGCGGCCGGGCTGGCGCGGCTTCGCTTCGAGGCCGGTGCGGTGGATTTTCTTCAGGTGCTGGATGCCGAGCGGGCGCAACTGGAGGCCGAGGCGCGACTGGCCCATGGCAGGACTCGCGCGGCGGTGGCGCTGGTGGCGCTTTATCGTTCGCTTGCGGGCGGCTGGGAGAGCTGATAGCGCTGCGGTACAGGCGGTGTCGTGCGTTACCCCGGCGCCGGCTCGGCAACTCGGTGCTCGCACGGGCGGGTCTGAGCGGACACCGTGCCAGATCTCTCGCAAAGCCGCGAGGCACGCAACGGTATTCGTTGAAGGCTCTTCTTTGCGTGCTTCGCGGCCTTGCGATAGAAGACGTCCTTGAGTGCCGGGGCGCCGTACCGGATTTTCATGACGGAAGCTGACACAATGGCATTGCGAGACGCATTTCGGAGCAAGGAGGATCGGGTGAGCGAGCAGGGTGCCCTGTCGGGCGTGCGCGTGCCGGAGGCATCGGCCGGGGACACGCAACCCGTCATCTCGGTGCGCGGCCTCGACAAGATCTACGGCTCCGGCCTGCGGGCCCTCAGCGGCATCGATCTCGAGATCCGCCGCGGCGAGATCTTCGCGCTTCTCGGCCCCAACGGCGCCGGCAAGACGACGCTGATCAGTATCGTCTGCGGCATCGTCAATCCTAGCGCGGGCCGTATCCTCGTTGGCGGCCACGACATCATTCGGGAGTATCGCATCACGCGTTCCATGGTCGGACTGGTGCCCCAGGAATTGCACACGGACATGTTCGAGACCGTGTGGGATACGGTCCGGTTCAGCCGTGGGCTCTTCGGGCTCGCACCCGATGCTGCGTACCTGGAGCGGGTGCTGCGTGACCTGTCCCTGTGGGACAAGCGTAACGAGGAGATCATGACGCTCTCCGGCGGCATGAAGCGGCGGGTGCTGATCGCCAAGGCGCTGGCCCACGAGCCGGCCGTGCTGTTCCTGGACGAGCCCACCGCAGGCGTCGATGTGGAACTGCGCCGTGACATGTGGGCGCTGGTGCGCAGACTGCGCGACACCGGTGTCACCGTAATTCTCACCACGCACTACATTGAAGAGGCCGAGGAGATGGCCGAGCGGGTGGGGGTGATCCACAAGGGCAAGCTGATCCTGGTGGAGGACAAACAGGCCCTGATGGCAAAACTCGGCAAGAAGCAGCTGACCCTGCATCTGCAGTCGCCGCTCCCGAGCATTCCCGCGACGCTGGCCGGTTGGGACCTGACGCTGAACAACGACGGCAGCGAGCTCGAGCTTACGTTCGGCGCCGACGAGGAACAGGCCTGTATCCCGGCCCTGCTGCGCAGTATGGGTGAACTGGGCATCGAGTTCCGCGACCTCAATACACGGCAGAGTTCCCTTGAGGAGATCTTTGTCAATCTGGTGAGTGAGAGAAAATGAACGCCACGCAGTTCAATATCCATGGCGTGCGGGCTATCTACCGCTTCGAGATGACGCGTTTCGCTCGTACGCTTTGGCAGAGCCTCGCCACCCCCGTGATCACCACGGTGCTTTACTTCGTCGTGTTCGGCGCCGCGATCGGCGGGCGGATGGGCGAGGTGGATGGAGTGACCTACGGAGCCTTCATCGTGCCCGGTCTGATCATGCTGACCGTGTTCACGGAGAGTCTCAACAATGCATCTTTCGGCATTCACATGCCGAAGTTCACCGGGACCATCTACGAACTGCTTTCCGCACCGGTCTCTGCGGTGGAGATCGTGCTGGCATACGTGGGGGCGGCGGCCACCAAGTCGGTCCTGCTCGGACTGCTGATTCTGCTCACGGCAAGTCTGTTCATGCCGGTCCAGGTGCTGTACCCGGGCTGGATGCTCTTCTACCTGGTACTGGTCGCGGTGGCATTCAGCCTGGCGGGCTTCATTATCGGCATCTGGGCCCGGGGTTTCGAGGAACTGCAGTTCGTGCCCATGCTGATTGTCACGCCACTCACCTTCCTGGGCGGTGCCTTCTACTCCATCGACATGCTGCCGGGCGCCTGGCGCACGGTAAGCCTGTTCAACCCGGTTGTCTATGTGATCAGCGGATTTCGCTGGACTTTCCATGGCAGCGGCGACGTGTCCATGGGGATCAGTCTTGCCGTGGTGTCCGGCCTGATCGGGCTTGGGCTCCTGCTGGTGTGGGGGATCTTCCGCACGGGGTATCGGCTCAAGAGTTGAACCGGGATCGGCGCGCCGCGCCTTGCTTCACCGGAACGGGACAAGGATGCGCTGGGTCAACCCTCAAGCGCATGTCATGGGCTAAACTCAGCCCTGCACTGATTGCCCCGGCTGGAATGCACAGTCATTTACCGACTCTGGAGACCGATATGACCGATTTGCCCGATATTCTACTGGTGCCCGTGGACGGGTCGCGGAACGCCAATGCCGCCGCCACCTACGCTGTCCGGCTGGCTGACAAGCTGGGGGTGCCCGTGCGCCTGCTCTTTGCCTTTCCGGAATCGCCGCTCGACATGTTCGGCTGGCCCGGAGAAGGGGCCAGCCGAAAGGACCTGGAGCACTTCTCGCCGGAGGGATTCGAGAAGCTGCGCAACAGCTACTCAAAGACCGCCTTCGACGCCGCACGCAAGGCCATCGGCGAGACATCAGTATCGGTGGAGGAGAAGACCATCGCAGGCGAGCCGGCCAAGGCGATTCTCGATCATGCCGGCGGTGTCACGGGCGGCATGATCATCATGGGACGCCGGGGACTTTCCCAGGTCAAGGAGATCCTGATGGGCAGTACCACCCAGCGTGTGCTGCATCATGCCAAGTGCCCGGTACTGGTCATTCGCTGAGCCCAAGTATTCCTCGACCTGGAGCCAGCGGCTTGCCCGGATCCGCATGCAGGCCGCTGTCGTTCCGTGACGTGACCGTTGTACCCCCCCCCACCGCCGATGGATTGCTGCGACCTTGACGATCCCGCGCCACCCGGCTTCCGGGTGCCGTCCGCAGGGGTATGCTGCAGGTGCGCAATGCGTGATGCGGCATGCCCGTTCCGGGCGGTGCGAGTGACGAGGATTCCATCTAATCTATGGATTGAGCTGCGAGTTGGTGCTCGTGGACCGTGTGATTCCCTGATAACGAATTGCACAGGAGGTCGCCATGAACTACCAGTTTGCCTACTCGGTCGGGTTCCACCCGTGGGAGGACGCCGCCGCCGATCCGGCGTTCGTCAACAGATTCTGCGAACTGATGGAACGCGAGGAGAGCGGACGGACCCCTCCCTTCGGCCCCGCACTCGACCTGGGTACCGGGAGTGGGGTATGGGGTATCCAGTTGGCGAGACGCGGATGGCAGGTAACCGGAATAGACAATGTTGCAAAGGCCCTGGATCGCGCACGGGAGCGCATCCGGCAGGCCGGCGTGGAGATGAGGCTCGTCGAGGGCGATGTCACCGCGTTGCGTGCCTCCGGTGTCGGGGCGGGGTTCCGGTTGGTGCTCGACACGGGTACCTTTCACGATTTTGATACGGATCGACAGCAGGCGATGGGCCGTGAGATCGACGCGCTCGCCGCACCGGATGCCACGGTGATGCTGCTGGTCTGGCCCAGGCGCGTCAGGCCGTTGATCCGCGGTGCCACCCGTGAAGAGATCGAGGGCGCGTTTCCCGGATGGAAGATCACTCATGTGGAAGCGTCTCATTTTCGATTGCCGAAGGTGCTGCAAATGATCATGAGGCCGGACGAGCACTGGTACCGGCTGTGTCGGCAATGAGGCGTTCCGCGGATCCGCTGTGGGCACTGGCCCCGTCCCGATCAGGCGATCCACGGAGGGTGTCCGCATCGTGCCCGGGGGTTCGGTGAGGGCAAGGGAAATCTCTTCTCGCTATTGAAGGGCGGGTTCGCCATGTCTGTTCGTCTTCGAGCCGTTATTCTGCTGGCAGTCCTGATCGTGCTGCTGGCGCTGGCCCTGATGTGGGGGATGATTGCGAGCGACGACAATTGGCAGCCGGCGCGGCTGCAGGAGATGGCCGGGCGGTTCGCGGACAGGCCGTGGCTTCCCTGGGCGATTCTCGCGGGCGTCGTTGTCGGCCAGCAGCTGGCCATCCCGCAGCTGCTGCTCGTGCCTGTCGGCGTCATCGCACTGGGACCCTGGCTGGGTTTCGCGGTCGTCTACCTGGGCACCCTCCTGGGGGCGGTGATCGGATACATGATCGGACGCTACCTCGGGCGGCGTCCGGTTCGGCGGCTGTCCGGGATCCGCATGAAACAGCTGAGCCGATCCCTGGCCAAGCGCGGTGTCGTCAGCATGATCGTCATCAACATGGTCCCGATTGTCTCCCAGACGATCATCAATTTGGCCGCGGGGACCACACACATCAGGTTCCGGCACTTTCTTCTTGGCACGGCCATCGGAATTGTCCCGCCCACGGTCGTGGTGGTCGCCGCGACGCACGTCCTGCTGCAGCTGGGGCGCATGCCCACCGCCGGTGAGGCGGCGATATTGATGGTGGCTGCGGCCGTGATTGCCGTGGGCGCCTGGATTGTCACGCACCGGGTATGGAACTGGCTCGTGAACCCCTGATGCGGACGCCTCGGATGCCCCTGGCTGAGGCGGCGGCGCGATGGGGTGATTCCGGTTGGGCGGTGCGTTCCGACGGACGGATTGGCAGCATTGGGGCAGACCCTCGTGCTTCCGGCGCCGGTCCTCGATCATCTCCCGCCGCATGACTTGCGCGAGTCTCCGATACCGACTATAAGATGGAGATCAACCCCATTTTTGATACGCAACATTCCTTATTCTAAAATAATTGCGATCTTGGGCCTTGTTCAAATGCATCCACGTCTTGTCCTGCGGATCCGGCATCCGGGCGCCGGTGAACGGATGCCGGTTTGAACCCGTGGTGTAGAGACCAGATGGGATCCGACGGACATTATCGGGCGCGCTCATGGCTCGTCGCCCTGGCGCTTACGGCGAGTTTCCTCGCTATCCTGACGTTTCTTCTCAATGTCCTGTACGGACGGTTCGCGCCCGCCTTCGGCTGGGATCCCGGCCTTCGCCTTGCCCGGGTACCCGAGTTTCTGCTTCTTTTCGGCTCAGCCACCTTTTTCGTGATCGCCGCGCTTGCGGCGGAACGGCAGGCCGGTGCCAAGCCACCGGATCCGCAACCCCTGGAGGAGGACGGTAGTCATGACAAAAAACAGGAATCGTACTGAGCAGGATACACCGGAGTCGCTGGAGCGCCGGCGATTCTTCGAGCTGTGCGGCAAATACGGGTTTACCGCGGCGGTGGTGGCCGGGGCCGGCGGGCTGTTGGCGAGCCCTGCCGCGGCGCAGACCGCCCAGGAGGAGCGTGAACGGGAACGTGCCGCGCAGGTCCGCATGACACTTGCCACCGAGTACCGCATCGGCGCCACCCGCTGGTACCCGCTGATGCAGCTCAATCTCAAGGAAAACATCCAGAATGCCACCAACGGGCATGTCTACGTGCGCCTCGCCCCGGCGGGCCAGTTGGGCATGGGATCGGCACTGGCACAGGGTGTCCAGAGCAACACCATCCAGGCCGCACAACATTCCATCTCGAATTTCTCTCCGTTCGCGCCCGAGGTGGATCTGATCAACATTCCCTACTGGTGCGGCTATAACCAGGAGTTCGTCAACCTGGTAACGTCTGACGCCTGGAAGAGCGTGGTGCATACCAAGGCCGAGGAGCGCGGCTTCAAGATCCTCCTCTACCTGGTGCTCGATCCGCGTACCGTGGCTGCGAGAAAGGGTATGCAGAGCGCTCCGCTGAAGACCCCCTCGGATCTGCGCGGCGTGAAGTTCCGCGTGCCGGCCTCGGAGATTCTGCAGCAGTTCTATACGCTGGCAGGGGCCAATCCGACCCCGGTGGCCTGGGGGGAGACGCCGTCGGCCATCCAGCAGGGCGTGGCCGACGCCCTGGATCCGGCGGTGGTGGCGCTGTATTCCAACGGTTTCAAGGACATCCTCTCCTGGATCACCTTCAACAAGCCGGTGCCCGACTCCCAGGTTTACTCCTGCAACCTGGAGTGGTTCCGCGGCCTGCCCGCCGATGTGCAGGAAGGCATTGATTTCGCCAGCGAGATGACCTTCCAGCAGAACCTGGCGCAGGTGCCCGCCTCGCGCGCCTATGCCATGGCGGAGATGGCGGCGTCCGGTGTCCAGTTCTATACGCCCACTGAAGACGAGCTCGCCCAGTGGGTCGAAGCCTGCGGTGCCCAGCGTCCAGAGTGGGATGACATCAAGAAGAAGCTTGCGGGTTCGCTGGACAGCTTTGAACGCATGCGTGAAGCGGCCCAGACCCGGTCCCGGTTCTACGTGCACGACGTCTGATCGCCCGGTGATCACGCGGGAGGTCGCGGACAGGCAATCCTGTCCGCGACCTCCCGTCACTGCCGGCCGTCAACCCGCGGAACCCGAATGAAAAGATTCCTTGCCACCATTGACCGGGATGGCGAACGCTGGCTGCTCCTGGTTTTCTACATCTACATCGTTGCGGTCATCTTCATCGAGGTCCTGCGCCGCTTCCTGCTCGATTTCTCGTCCATCTGGGGCGAGGAGACCGCGCGCTACGCCTTTATCTACCTGGTGTGGATCGGGGCGGCGGCGGCCGTCCGCGACAGGGCGCATATCCGTATCGATGTGCTGCTCACCTTCCTGCCCCCGCGGGTCCGCACGGCGATCATCCTGATGGGCGACATCCTGATGGGTGTACTGGCGGCGGTGATCCTCTACCTCTCCATCGCTCCGTTCATGAGTTCGATCCAGTACGGGTCGGTGACCGACGGCCTCCGGGTCCTGCGGGCGTGGGTGCTGTTCGCGGTGCCGTTCGGATTCGGGTTGCTGCTGATCCGCGTCGTTCAGTCTCTCATCGTCGATATCTCGGACCTGCGCGCCGGGCGGCCCCCACGCCCCACGCGGCAGCTCTTCGATTAGGGCGGTTCACATGTACATACCGGAGGCGTTTGGCAGTTCGGAGTTGGGTTGGGAGGTGCTCGGTCCGCTGTTGCTGATGCTGGTGATGTTCGCCCTCGCGGTACCCGTCTGGGTATCACTTGGCGTCACGGCGCTTCTCATCCTGGTGGTTACCGGGACCCTGCCTGTGGAACTCATCGGCGAGTCGGTGTTCCACGGCCTCGACGCATTCGCGTTGATCGCCATTCCGCTGTTCGTGCTGACCGGCGACGTGCTCGTGCGCACCGGCCTGTCACTGAAGCTGCTGAGGATCGCCGAGGCGACCATGGGCAGCACCCGGTCCGGGCTCGGAACCTCCACCGTGCTGGGCTGCGGGTTCTTCGCCTGCGTCTCGGGGTCCGATGCCGCCGGCGCGGCGGCCGTGGGCCGTATCACCATAAAAAGTCTGATCGAGCGGGGCTACGCACCGGGGTATGCCTGCGCGCTGGTTGCCGCGGGGGCCTGCACCGGCATCCTCATCCCGCCGTCCATTGCCTACATCATCATCGGCATGGTGCTCGGCATCTCCACCTCGACGCTGTTCCTCGCCGCCATCGTGCCCGGGGTGCTGGTGATGACGTCCATCATGATCACCAACGCCATCATGAACCGGCTGAACGGCTATGAGCATGTCAGCCGCCGGTTCGATTTCCGGCACTGGCTATGGACGATCTGGGACGGGCGCTATGCGCTGCTCGTGCCGGGCATCATCTTCGGCGGTATCTATTCGGGGATCTTCACGCCCACCGAGGCCGCCGCAGTGGCGGTGGTGACCACCATCGCCATCGGTCTGTTTCAGGGCACGTTCAGGCTCAAGGATTTCCCGGGCACGCTGGAGGGCTCGGCCAAGGTCTGCGGAGTGATCGTGCCGATCATCGCGGTGGCACTGCCGCTCGCGCAGGTGCTTGCCATCAACGACGTGCCCCAGAGTCTGATCGCCTCGGTGACGGCGCTGACCGAGAATCCGGTGCTGATCATCCTGATGATGCTCGGCGTGTTCATCCTGGCCGGGCTGGTCATGGAGAGCACCCCCAATATCGTTATCCTGGCCCCGATCATGCTGCCTCTGGCCCAGGAGATCGGCATGCATCCGATCCATTTCTGCATCTTCATGGTGACCTCTCTGGGTATCGGATTCATCACGCCGCCGCTGGGGCTGAACCTGTTTGTCATCTCCGGGATCACCGGGCAACCGGTGCTCTCAATCGCCGCAAAGGCCTTTCCGTTCGTGCTGGCCATGCTCATTGTGGCGCTGGTGCTCGCGTTTGTACCCGGCTTGTCCCTGTTCCTGATCAACTGAGGCGAGGCGGCGGGTCATGGGGGCGGCCCGCATCCGGTGGGCTGACCGGCCTGTCCCTACCGCACGAGCAGCGAGTTTATGAAGCGGCGGTTCAGCAGGATCCAGACCGCCGTGGCCGAGATCACCGGCATCATGAGGTATCCGAACTGATAGCCGAGCGCGACGGCTTCGAGCCCCCAGCCGGTGATGCCGATCTGCGCGGAGACCTCGGGTCCGACGTCAAAGGTGACGGTCTTGACGAAATCGAAGCTCACGCCCCAGAGCTGGAACGGCAACAGCGCAACGTAGCTGATCAGCAGTCTGGTCCACGAGAAATGCGTCTCGCCGGCCGCGATCATCAGGGCCGCGAGCAGCGGCAGATTGTAGGCGTACATGAGCGGATTGATGCTGAACGCGATGGTGCCGACGCGGCCGTCCGGCGCCGTGACCTCGAGATGCGTCAGGAACTGGATCTCGCGCGGCCCCAATTGGACGGCCTCCAGGACCCCGGGCAGGGCAGCACCCAGGACCAGATCAGCCAGTGGAACCAGGGGCCAGATCAGCAGGTTCGCAAGATAGTACCAGGCAAAGAAGCAGATCGGCAGCCAGACCAGTGTCCTCAGGAGGAATCCGCGCAACGGATCAGAGGGCATGGGCGGCACGCTCCGGCATCATGCGAATCCACACCAGCCACACGATCAGTGCATCGAGCATGATCAGCGCCTGCCAGACGTACAGATGTGCCCACTCGAAGGCCGTCATGTTCCATTGGCCCAGATAGAACAGCGAGATGATGCGCACCAGATTCAGCCCCTGGATGGCCAGGAAGCCCGAGGCGATACCGATCAGCTTGTATTTCCAGGGCGCGGGAAAGGCGAGGATGGCCGCCACCAGGATGATGGTCGCCTCCACGCCGTTGCAGCCCGCCGCGATCTCCACGCCGAAGGAATTGGCCGTGCTCTGGATCACGACACCATACGTGACGACCTGGCTGTCGAAGAGCTTGATGAGCCACCCCGAGAGAAGGGCGAGGAACTCGGTAAAGGGAACAATCACCGCCCGCTGCACGGGCCGCAGAAGCTCCACGGTGAACAGTACGCCCTGCAGGACGAGGAATACGAGGAAGAAACGCAGCATTCGCTATGATCCGGAAGGCCTCGGGGGGGCGATCCCACGACAACGGTTTTTGCCGGTTCCGGGCATGGACATCTCGATCACCTCACGCGCCGGCACCCCGACTTCCCTGTACCGTAGACGGGTTTCGGGTCAGGGTAAAGATTCTGATACAAGGGTACAGGCATCGTTTCCACCATGTACATTCTCATTGGCCGCATCATCCGCGTGCGGTTTCGATCTTACCCCTCCTGACCTTCGTGTTCCCGGTAGCCAATGGCCCCATCCGGACAAATCTGAAGGGGTGAGGCAATCGCTCGGGATCACATCGGGGTTTCGGGGTGCTCATGGGGAAAGGACGAGACTCCGGAACTCTGTTCCACCGCCGATAGGGCGCGTATGGATAGTCCCCCAAAGCCCTGGGATTCAGGGCCCCAGTCGGGTGGTGTCGGCGGGTTCCACTTGCCGGGAGATTCAATGCGCGTGCGTGCGGCACTGCACCCGCCCCAAGCCAGCCCGGGGGCCGCGCGGTGTTGGCGCGCGGCCCCCGGTTCTCTCACACCGGCTGGCGGCGGCGCAGCCCCCACAATGCCATCAGGGCCAGCAAACCGGTCATCAGGAACAGCCCCCACTGGGAGAGGGTAGGTATACTCGTCACACCCGACCCTGGGCCCGACAGGGGCAGACCCGGGCCGCTCGGGTCCCTAATGACGCCTTCGGCCGGATCGGCATCGAACGGCCCGTTATCCTCGACGGTGAAAGTAATGGTATTGCCCGAGATGTCCGCAGGCATGACCACCCAGTCATCGTTGATATACTTCCAGTAAACCATCCCCTCAACGCTACCGGAATAGGTTGTTTGGATGGTTACGGCCCCCCCGCTGCAACCTGATACTGTGAAGTCAACCAGCCCAAAAGGCATGTTGTACCCTTGAGGTAACTCTGGCGGAGGACTTACAACTTCCGCCTGATTGACGACGCACTCCGGACCCGTACTTGTCAATGTCACTGTACCGCTGTCGTCACCCACTCCCGGGCCGGCCGGGCTACCGTCTTGCCCTGAGGTGGAGCACATGGCGGTTTCACCGCCTCCTGTGCCATCACAAGTCCAGCTATGTACACCATCGGCACTGAGAACTGCAGAAGCAGTGCCGTTAGCACATAGACCGGCTGTCGGGGCCATCAGGCTATTGGTTTCCGTCGCAGGTCCACAACTTCCATGCGATGCAAAATTGATCTCCACATTACAAGCCTCAGTGATTTCACCGGTCGTGTAGGTGTTGCCGTCCCAGCTGCCTTGCGGGCAGGTGCCACCCACATCTTCCAGGGGCGTAAAATACTGGCTGGGCTGGGCAAAGAAGGTCGTTGTGTTCCCGCTTTCGACGGCACGGGTTGCCGGCGTTACTGAACCACCGAGTGACGCAGTTGCCTGGACTTCAAAGCCTTCATCCATCGATCCCACGGTAAAGGAAAGGGCATTGGCATCGACCCGTCCGGCCTCACTGATGGCCACCGCCCGAACATGATAGGTCGTTCCGTTGGCCAGACCACTCAAAGTCACGCCGAAGGGTACATCCTGCGCCGGTCCGGTGATGGTGAACGGCTCGGCGGGGGTCAGGGTCGATCCACTGAAGTCAGAACTGGTTGACCACTCGAAATAGAGCGTGAGTTCCTGATCATTGGACTGCAGGCCGCTATCACTCAACAACCCATTGACCACAACATTGTTGGTCCCATCGAGCTGGAAAGCGGTGGTGCTGACTCCGGACAGGTCAGCCTGGGCAACGTCGGTTTCATAGCGAAAGCCGACCAAAATGCGAATGGTGTCCGTCCAACTTATTGTCTTGCCGACGTTAATCGATGGCTCCCCCGTTCCGCTGATGTTGTATTGAGCATCTTGCTGTGGATACCACTCATCGATGATGGCGCTTCCAAGCAACAGATTTTCAAAATCGAGGGAACCGGAGTTGAAATGACAACCGCTGCCACCGACGATGCGGCCCTGAGCTATCACGTAGTAGTTGTCCGCCGACAGGGTGGCTGGATCCGGGTCACCCGAGGTGATGTTGGTCAGGAAGGGCCGAAACTCAGGCGTGTTGGCAATGCCGTCCGTGAAGCGAACTTCCCGTACGATGCTGCCTATGTTGAATTCCGGGACTGTCACCGTGCCGCCACCGGTCAACGTGGCGTTGTATATCGCACCGCCAAACTCGCTACAATTTGGCCCAAACCCTCCCCACATGCCGGTGACAACCACGTCTCGCGCGGGCTTGAAGAGATAACCACGGTATACATAGTTCCCGTTACCCGTCCCGGTCGCGTAGTTCTGAACCCGGAAATCGCCCTGCCCCTCCGGCGGTGGATCGGCCTGTGCCGGTGCAGTCATCATGCACAACCCGGCCAGCAGTAGCACCGCAAAGACGCCCCCTCGGCCAGCCCGCTTGGGGCCTGCCCCAAGTCCGGTTACAGGAATTCCCCCGCACTGCCCTCTGCATGCCTGAAACATCCGCGTTCTCCCTTATCCCGATTCATCAGCTCGATTTCCGATCCGCAAGCCCACCGGCCGCAATGCGGCCCGCCCCTCCGGATGGTCGCGCCCAAGATAGCAAGTACCCGGAGCGCATTCCTGAACAAGAAGAGAACAATTCATTAACAAGTGGTAAATGGGGGCTTCGAGAGGTCACGCCCCGGGCGGGCGTCATCTGCCCGGCAGTGAAAGCTGCAGCCGGTACCCGACACCGTGCACGGTCACGATCCGATCCTCTTCTTGCTCGCCGGCCGCGAGTTTTCCTCGCAATCGGGAGATCAGTACGGTCAGGGATTCCGGACTCGCCCGCCCTAGACTCCGGTTCAGGGTGTCAAGAAGCGTGTTGCGGGACAGGACCGCACCGTTGGAGCACAGGAGGGCGCGAAGCAGTTCTGCCTCGCCCGCGGTGAGCGAAGCCGTGGCGCCATTGTCGTGGGTGAGGGTGCGGGTCTCGGGTACGATGGTCCAGCCTCCCAGGCGGTGTGCGATTGGTGGTCGGCGGTGATTGCTGGTTTGGTCGTACAGAAGAAGGAAATTCCGGATACGAAGCTGTAGTTCGCGGATATCAAACGGTTTGGTGATGAAGTCGCTGGCCATACGCTCCAGAGCGGTCAATCGGCTGACTGTGTCGTCCCGGGCCGAGATCACGAACACCGGTGTATGAACCGGCATGAAATTCAGTCGGTCCAACAGGTCCAGGCCATCCCCGTCGGGCAGGGAGAGATCCAGCAACACCAGGTCTACGGAATGGGATCGCATGCAGCGCCAAAAGGCATCGACGCTGCCCGCCTCGACGACTTGGTATCCCATGTCGGCAAGGCAAATCCGCATCTGAATGCGCAGCCCTGCGTCAGCTTCGACCAACAGCAGGCGGTGCGGTGGTTGTTGTCGCATACGTCTGCCCCGGGCTCAGTTCCGGGCCCGGTCCCGGAGCCAGCCGGCCAGCGCGTCGGCGGCCATGGGGCGGGCGATGTGATAGCCCTGGGCGCTGTCACAGCCAAGGATCTCCAGTAGCTGGAGCACCTCCTCGTCCTCCACGCCCTCGGCCACCACCGTGTAGCCCAGGTTATGGGCCAGATCCACGGTGGAGCGCACGATCACCGCGTCGTTCTCGTCCTGACACATGTCGATCACGAACGACTTGTCGATCTTGAGCGTATGCAGCGGCAGTTGCTTCAGATAGGCCAGCGAGGAGTAGCCCGTGCCGTAGTCGTCGATGGCGATCCTGACACCCAGGTTCGCCAAGCGCTCGAGCACCGCCGAGCTGGTGGCGATGTCGCTCGCCAGCAGATTCTCCGTGAGCTCGATCTCCAGGCAGTCGGCGGGCGCGCCGATCTCCTCAAGCAGCGCCCCGATGCGCTCGGCGAGATCGCAGTGGTGAAACGACAGCGTATCGTCGACGTTGACCGCCACGCGCAGGCCAAGGCCCTCGGCGCGCCAGGCCATGCACTGTGTCAGCGCCTCGCGCAGCACCCAGTCGGTCATGGGGTGGATCAGCCCCGTGCGCAGGGCCGTGGGCAGGAACTCCTCCGGATACATCAGACCGCGCCGCGGATGCGCCCAGCGCACCAGCGCCTCCACCCCGCTGACCCTGCCCGAGGCGAGATCCACCTTGGGCTGATAGTGCAGGCGCAGCTCATCGCGCTCGAGCGCGCCGCGCAGCTCCGCCGCGAGCCTGAGCCGCTTCGTGGTGTGGGGGTTGGTGCCTGCGTCGTAGAAACCGTAACCGAGCCCGGCACGCTTGACCTCGTACATGGCCACATCGGCGCGGCTCATCAGACTGTCCACGCTCTCGCCATGCTCCGGGAACATGGCAATGCCGATGCTCGCCCCCAGATAGAGATTCTGATTGGCAATGCAGAACGGCTCGTTGAAACAGTCAAGCAGCTTGCCCGCCACCTTCTCGGCGGTGTCCCGGGCATGCTCCATCTCCGGCAGCAGGACCGCGAACTCGTCGCCGCCCAGGCGCGCAAGCGTGTCGGAGTCGCGCAGCTTCTCCGAGAGACGCGCCCCCACCCTGCGCAGGACCTCGTCGCCCACCGGATGGCCCAGGGTGTCGTTGATCTCCTTGAACTGGTCCAGGTCCATGAGCATCAGCGCCACCTGCCGGGGCACCCGCCCGCGCCCGGCCGCGGCAATCGCCCGCTCGAGCCGGTCGAGCAGCACCGTGCGGTTCGACAGCCCCGTGAGACTGTCGGTGGTGGCCAGCACATTCAGGCGTTCCAGGTTGTGCTTGGCATCGGTGGCATCCTCCATGAGCCCGTCGATGCGCACCACGCGACCGCTCTCGTCGGTGAAGGGGTGAAACACGCGCCGGAACCAGCGCAACTCCCCGTCCGGCGCCCTGACCCGGCTCTCCACCTCTACCTGACGCCCCGCCAGCGCCTCGCGCCAGGCCTGGCGCACCGCCTCGCGGTCCTCCGCCACGGTCCAGTTCAGACAGGGAATCGGTGTGTCCACGTCCATGTCGCAGATCCGCCTGCTGCTGGGGCTCACGTACAGCGGCTCGTTGCGCACCACGTCCACCGACCACAGCACCTGGGGCAGATTCGCCAGCAGACTGGTGATCTGCTCGCGCAGCGCCTGCGCCTTGTTGCGCTCGTCCTGCACCTGGCGCACGGTCGCATCCCAGTAGCCCTCGAGCATCAGCCCCATGTCGCGGAACAGGAACTTCGTCACCGCGTTCTCCAGGGCGGTGCACTCGGGCTCCGGGATATCCGCCAGGCGCGCACGCAGGTGATCCCAGTACAGCAGGTAGGCCCCCATCACCCACACCGGCTCCACGCCAAAGCCGTAATGCACATCACCGATATGGGCCAGACGGCGGGCCGACTCCCGGTCCACGCGACCGGAGAGCAATTGCCACAGGTGACCCAGCTGGGAGTTGATCAGCGCGCGCAGCTCGCCGCCGTCCTTCTGGTATCGGGCCAGGATCTGCGCAGTGATCGGGTAGCTCAGCAGGTAATCGTAGAAGATCTCGGCAAAACGCTCGCTCTCCCCGATCAGCACCTCGTGGTACCTGACCAGCAGCCGCTGATCCTGCTCCGTGATGCCCAGAAACTGCGCGAACGCCTCATGAATGGTCTGATCCGAATATACGCGCACACGCGCTGAACCCGCCTCATCACCGGAGGATTTTGCAGACATGTAATGCCCCCCCTGAACCTGTCAATGTACTTAGCGATATGGTCTTAATGCCAAATTAAATTTATGATAGTCATTAAACAGGATTATTTGTGTAAGCCGGCACCGACCCGCACCGATGCAAGGTCCACTTCCATGCACACCTCCATGCACACCGTCATACGGCTTGTCCGCCAGGCCGGACACGCAACCGGCGTGTCCGGGAACCGGGAGATCCGCGCCCGTGACGCGCAAACCGCCCACGAAGTTCAGAGGCCTGATGACACACGGTGCCCGACTGCTCCGGAAACAAGGCGCCTTGAGCGGATCAGGGGGAATGGCGATGAGCCGGAGTATAGGGCCATCACCGGGTGCAGCGTTCCTGGTCGGGGGGGCTCAAGGCCATTTCCGGGAACCCGTCGGGTGCAGGGCGGGAGTCTTTCCCGGCATGCCTTTCAATTGATTGATTGCATGAGAAAATGATCCACATGCCGTGCGTGGTGAAGGGGGAAGGGATCCGTGCATTGGACACCGAGCACTGTGTCCGCTTCCACAGACCACATGGTATACAAGGTCAAAGGCACCGGAGCGGCCCCCGGTTGCACGCCTGTGCCGGTCCGCTTCACCCGGTGTCACGTGGTGCCTTGATGTTTGTCGCCTCGCGCCTTGGCACCGGCGGGGCGGTCGGGGGCATATTACGATCGCGTACGCAGGAATCCGTACCCGTCTTGAACCAGAGCAGACGATCCCATGCCCGCTGAGTTGAGCCGGAACCGCAAGGCGAGGCCTGCCGGCTCAGACTCCGATTGCCGCAAGACTCTCGTCCGGCGCCTGACGCGCATGCACGAGGCCCTGGTCCAGTTCGATCACCGGCAACGCATGGTCTACGCCAATCCGGCGGCCCGGCGCCTGTTCGGGCTGCCCGACGGCAATGCACCGAATACACCGGCATTCGCGGATCTGTTCGAGGACCCGGGCCAGGCCGAGGATCTGGTTGGCAGGCTTCATCAGCTCACCTATCCGCACCATGAGCCGTTCCGGCTGCGCCGCGCCGGTTTGCGGGAAGCGATCATAGCGCTGATCGACCTGGTGGGGCTCTATGATGCCGACGGGCGCCTGACGGGGTTCGAGGCGTATATCACGGATATCACGGCGCAACGTGCCGCCGAAGACAGGCTCAGGGCCTCCGAACGGCGCCTTCGCACCATCGTCGATGCCGCCACCGACGGCCTGGTGGTGGTTGACCCGGACAGTCGTCAACTGGTTTTTGCCAACGAAGCCATGTCCCGCATGCTGGGAAGGCCCCGGGAGGAACTGCTCACCCTTGACATCGCCGACATGCATCCTCCCCGGGACCGGAACTGGGTGCTGGATGCCTTCCGGGACCATGCCGCCGGACTGACGCATTTCAGCACGGAAATACCCGTGCTGCGCCGCGACGGCACCGTGTTCGTGGCGGACATTTCTTCGTCCCGGATCGCACTGGAGGGACAGACATGCCTGCTGGGCGTGTTTCGCGACGTGACCGAGCGGGTACGGGCGCGCAATGCCGAGCGTCGCACGGGCTCGATACTCAAGGCGGCTCAGCGCATCGCTCACCTCGGTTACTGGGTGTGGGATCGCCGCATGCGCGGTTTCCGCTGGTCCGAGGAGCTGTGGCACCTGCTGGGCGACCCGCCGGGTGAAACGGCCAGTTACCGCGCCCTGCTGAGGCGCGTGCCACGCGAAGAACGCCCCGGGCTGATGACGACCTTGCGGGTTGCCCTGGATGGTTTCGCGCGGGAGTTTGAGTTCAGGCACCATCTGACCGCCCGCGACGGTTCCCTGCGCGTGGTACACAGCCGGGGGGAGGTGCTGATGGACCGCCACGGCCAGATCACGGAGCTGCTGGGCACGGTGCTGGATATCACGGCGAGCGATGCCGACCGGGCCCGGCTGGAGGCCAGCGAGGCGCGCCTGCGTGAATTCACGGACATCGCCGCCGACTGGCTGTGGGAACTGGGGCCCGATCTGCGGCTTATCTATCTCTCGCCCAACGCCCGAGAACTGCTGGGCGTCGATCCGTTCGGCGCAATCGGCAAGTCCTGCGAGGACTGCCATCGCAGCCAGGGTGTCGTCGATACACCCGAGTGGCGGGAGTTCCTCGCGGCCCTGGAGAACCACCGGCCGTTTCACGACCTGACCATCCACTGGCGGCCGGAAGCCGGGCGGCCGCGATACCTGTCGCTGACCGGCCGGCCGCGCCTTGACGCGGAGGGGCGTTTCCTCGGTTTCCGGGGCGTGGGTCGGGACATCACGGACCAGCAGGTCACCCAGCGGCAGTTGCACCGCGTCCTCGAGGAGAACCGCTGGCTGGCCCGCAACGTGATCGCCGCACGGGAGCACGAGCGCAAGCGTCTGGCGCGGGAGCTGCACGACGAACTGGGCCAGCTGCTGACGGCTGTGCGGCTCGACGCGGAATCCATTCTGGCCCCTGATGCGGATACGGATACCGTGGCGGCTGCGGCTGGCGATATCATGGACCTCACAGCCCGCGCCCAGTCCTGGGCGCGGGCCGTCACCCGGCGCCTGCACCCCCTGGAACTCGACCAGCTTGGCCTGATCGACGCACTGCGCCAGGAGATCGGCGACTGGGGGCGCCGTAATCCCCTGGTGCGCTGCGAATTCAGCGCCCCGGAAGCCGGATTCGAGGGGCTTGACGAGCATCTGGCGCTTGATCTCTACCGTATCGTGCAGGAATCACTGACCAATATCGCCAAGTACGCCCGTGCCGGTGAGATCCGGATCTGTCTGGCCCACGAACCTCCGGAACCGAGTGCGGCCGAGGGCGCGCCCGGGGCAGGAGAGCCCGGCACCCATGCCCCCTTGCATGCACCGGTATGCACCCAACCCGGAGGTCGGATTCATCTCCTGGTGCGTGACGACGGGGTGGGCATCCAGCCGACGGAGGTGCGTATGGGGCTCGGCGTGCTGGGCATGCGTGAACGGGTTGAATCCCATGGCGGTATGTTCGAACTGTGTTCGCGCCCTGGTCATGGCCTGAGCATTCTCGTGTCGGTGCCGCTCGACGCGGTTCCAGCCGCAACCGGTGAACGCCGTTGAACCCCTCGCCCGTCGATATCCTGCTCGTCGAGGACCATGCCGTGGTGCGCGCCGGCCTCAGGCGTCTGCTTGAGGCGAGACCAGGCATGCGGGTGGTCGCCGAAACTGATTCCGGCGAGGCGGCCGGCCGGCTCTATGCGCAGCATCGCCCGACCATGATGGTGATCGACCTGTCGCTCCCCGGGATCAGCGGCCTGGAGGTGGTGCGGCGCATCGTTGCCCGTGATCCCAAGGCACGTATTCTGGTGTTCACGATGCACCGCAGCACGCTGCTGGTGCGGCGCGTGCTGGAGGCGGGCGCACTGGGTTACGTTCTCAAGGAGGCCGGGGCCGACGTGCTCGTCGAGGCGGTCGATCGCGTGGCGCGGGGCAAGTTGTACCTCGGCCCGATCATTGCGCAGGACGTGGCGCTCGAGCACCTGAAGGGCACCGAAAACCTGCTCTCCACGCTCTCCCCCCGGGAGTTCGAGATCCTGCGCCTCGTGGCGGAAGGCAAGAATACCGCCATGATTGCCGAGCAGCTCCACCTGAGCACGAAGACCGTCTCCAACAACATCAGCCGGATCAAGACGCGGCTTGGCATCACGAGTACCACCGAGATGGTGCTGTTGGCCATCAGGACCGGCCTGATCTCGCCGTGACGGGAAATTTTCCCTAAGTTTCCTGTGGAGACTCCCGTTCGTACCGTTCCATGCGTCAAACGATGAACGCCAACGCTATGCTGTGTTCGGAGAGCGGGGACATCATGGCCCGTCAGTTCGAGGGTCCCCGGGATGACGATGTCTCCTCCGCCGGCCGTGTGGCTGCAACCCGTGTGCTCTCATCATGGAGGTGGAAGGTGCATCAAATGACCTCTGCACCCCGAAGCCCCAGTCGGACGCCTGACTGCCCGCGATGCGTGCGGACGGCGTATGGGCCGGATAAACCGACCGCATCCGGACGGCGACACGGATGACCGTGGACAGGCCATCCATGAGCCGGATGCAGGACGGGACGCTCAGACAACAGCGGCTCATCCTGGTCGCGCTGGGTTTCCTGGTGGTGGCCGTGCTCAGCTTCGCGGGCCGCATGGCGGTGGTGGTCCATCACGAATACCGCGACATGCAGGTGGTGCAGGCGGCGGAACGTCTCAGTACCGAGACCATCGGTTTCGCCACGGCCCTGGCCCGGGAGCGCGGTTTCACCATGGCGCTTCTGGGCACCCCGTCCCATGAGCGCGACACGCTCAGGCTGCGGCTGCAGGCGGTCCGAAGTGTCACCGACAGCCGATGGGATCGCCTCCATGACCGGATCGGGTCGCTGCCCTCCGGTCTTTCCAGTGACCGTTTCCTCTCCGACAGTACGGACCGGCTTCGAACGGACTACGGCCGGGTCCTCGATCTGCGCGACCGCATTGATACCGGTACGGAGCCCCCGGACGGGGTGGAGCACGAGCAGTGGTTCGACGCGGCAACCGACACCATCGCCGCCGCCTACACGGTGGGTATGGCCGTCTCGACACCGATGCCACGGGAACTGCTGACCGTCGAACACGCACGCAGGGCGCGCGAACTCTCCTGGATGCTGAGCGAGTACTCGGGCCGGGAGCGCGGTCTGCTGGCCTTCTTCATCAGCGCGGGCCGGCCGCTGCCCGCCTCGGCCCTTGCGCAGGCACGTCACCTCTCGCTGATGATCGATCATTACACCGCCGAACTCGAACAGTACCTGAGCAGAAATGCCTTTCCCTCGGCCGTCACCCGCGCCTTCTCGGCCATGCAGGAGCAGTTCCAGGAAGGCCTCGCCGAGGATCGAAGGGCTGTCCACCGGGCCCTCGAAAGCGGGCGATATCCGATGTCGGGCAGCGAATGGGTGGAGCGCTCAACCCATGCCATCGACTCCGTGATCGACGTTTCGGATGCGATCAGCCTGGCGGTGGAGGAGGCGCTGCATCCCGTCGCACACCGGATCCGGCGTGATATGGCGGTCTCGGTGATCATGGTGGTCCTCGTGGGCGGCATAGCGGTTCTCACCGCCGCACGGGTTCGCCGCATCGTGGTGAAATTGTTCGAGCAGCAGCGTCTTGCGGAGATCACGCTCGGCTCCATCGGTGACGGCGTGATCACCACGGATGGGGCCGGGCGCATCGAATCCCTCAACTCGGCCGCGGAGGCCATGACAGGATGGTCGTCCGCCGAGGCCCGGGGCGAGTCATTCGAGCGGATCTTTCGCCTGGAGAACCGCTACACCAGCGAGGCGCCGGCATCGGTGGTGGCGGCCTGCATGGATAGCGGCCGAATCATCGCCGGCAGTGACGACAACCTCATGGTGCGCCGAGATGGTACCGAGGTTGCCGTATTCCACTCCACGGCGCCCATCCACGATCCGGAAGGCGGTATCGCCGGAACGGTGACGGTCTTCTACGATCTGCTCAATGCCTGGTCCGAACAGCACCTGCTCTCCTACCACGGCACCCACGACAGTGTGACGGGCCTGATCAACCGGGGTGCGTTCGAGCGCTGCGTTCATGCGCTGGTCTCGCACATTGCGGACGATGATGCCCACTTTGCCATCTGCTATCTCGATATCGATCAGTTCAGAGTCGTGAACGACACCTGCGGCCATCCCGCGGGGGATCACCTGATCAAGGAACTGGTCGGTGCGCTCAAACGGTGTATCAGCGGCACCGATCTCCTTGCCCGTCTGGGAGGGGATGAGTTCGGTGTGCTGATCCACGGCTGTCCGCCCGGGAAGGCGGTGGAGGTGGCCGAGCGCCTGCGCCGTGAGGCCGAGGGGATACGCTTTCGCTATGACGGACACATCTTTGCCGTGACGCTCAGCATCGGTGTGGTGCCCGTCACCGATCCTCATCAGTCGCCCGCCCAGCTTTTGGCCCTGGCGGACGCCGCGTGTTTCACGGCCAAGGAGAAGGGCCGCAACCAGGTTCATCTCTACGAGCCCGACGACCACCACATGAGCAGATATCAAACGGACATGATGTGGTTGTCCCGCCTGCAGCACGCCCTGGAGGGGGACGAATTCGAGCTCTACTGCCAGCCCATCGTCCGGGTGGCCGATCGGTCGCTGTTCGCGGTGGAGATCCTGCTGCGCCTGCATCAGGCGGACACCGTGGTCGTCGGCCCCGGAGTGTTCATCCCCGCCGCCGAGCGTTACGGGCTGATGGGAATGATCGACCGGTGGGTGATTTCCCGCACACTTGCCGCACTGGCGGCGCGGACTGACGCCGGCGACGACGATGGCCCGCTGTACTCCATCAATCTGTCCGGCCCGTCGCTCGGCAATCCCGGCACCGCCGAATTCATCGAGCAGCAGTTCGGTGAGCACGCCATCGCGCCCGGGCGCGTCTGCTTCGAGGTCACCGAAACCGCAACCATCGGCAACTTCAAGGTGGCGCACGATCTGCTGACCCGCCTGCGTTCCATGGGCTGCAAGGTGGCGCTCGACGACTTTGGCACGGGCCTGTCCTCATTCGCCTATCTTCGCGACCTGCCCATCGACTTCATCAAGATGGGCGGCGGCTTCGTGCGCGATATGCCCACCGACGAGCGGCATGCCGCCATGGTGCAGGCAACCCATACGGTGGCGCGCGCCATGGACCTGCCGATGGTCGCCGAGTCCATGGAGAACCCGGAAATCGAGGTGATGCTGCGCGACATGGGCATCGAGTACATGCAGGGTTACGGGATTGCGCGCCCCATGGAACTCGGGCTTTTCATGGCGGAAACGATGCCGAAGGTCGTTGATGAGCAACGGGCGAGGGTCCTGGGTAACCTGTTGACGGACAGGTCATGAACCACCGCAACGGTCGTGTTTTCGGGGAGCAGGTGGCTGCGTCTGTTCCCGATGCCACGAGAAGCATCGTGGCCCCGTCCGACCGTCACCTGTCAGCGGTCATTGACGGTCCGCCTGCGACGCTGACGCCGCAGCAGGATTGACTGCATCGCCCGCATGCGGCTTCATGCTTGCCCCTCCTGATTTTCCGGCTCCCGGTGGCCAATGGCCTCATCCGGTCTAATCTGAAGGGATGAGGCAATCGCTCGGGTTCATCATGCTGTTTCTGGCCGTGGCGGTCATCGCCGGCTGCATCGACCGCCCTCCGGCCGCCGACGGTGTCCGCGAACTGCATGTATGGGCCCATGCGGGCCGCGAGGCGGAGCGCGTCACCCTGGAAGCGCAGCTGCGCCGCTTCGAGGCGCGCAATCCGCGTGTGGCGGTGCGGCTCACCTTCATTCCTGAGGGGTCCTACAACGGCCAGGTGCAGGCGGCGTCCCTGGCAGGCCGCCTGCCGGATCTGCTGGAGCTGGATGGACCTTATCTTTACAACTACGCGTGGCAGCGGCGGCTGCGCCCACTGGATGACCTATTGCCCGAGGCCGTTCGCGACGACCTGCTGCCTTCCCTGATCACCCAGGGAACCTGGCGCGGCCGGCTCTACGGCGCAGGCGTGTTCGATTCGGGGCTCGGCCTGTGGGCGGACCGTCGCGCCCTGGCGCGGGCCGGGGTGCGCATCCCGGCGGGGCCGGAAGACGCCTGGGACGGCGACGAGTTCCGATCGGTGCTCGAAAGGCTCGCCGCTTCTTCGCCGGACAGCCGCGTGCTGGACCTCAAGCTCAACTACCCGGACGAATGGTTCACCTACGCATTCTCGCCCCTGATCCAGTCGGCGGGGGCGGACCTGGTGCACCGGGAGAACGGCGCGGGTGCCTCGGGCGCCCTGGACGCCCCGGCCGCCGTGCGCGCCATGGGCGAGATCCAGCACTGGATCGAATCGGATTACGTGGACCCCAATCTGGACGACGCCGCCTTCGTTCAGGGCCGTGTGCCGCTCGCCTGGGGCGGACACTGGAATCATCCCGCCTACCGGGAGGCCCTGGGAGGGGACCTGCTGCTCCTGCCTTTGCCGCGCCTCGGTCCGCGTCTGGTGACCGGCCAGGGTTCCTGGCAATGGGCGATCACCCGTGAGGCCCGGGAGCCGGAACTGGCCGCGGCATTGCTGGCCTTTCTCCTTGAGCCCCGGCAGGTGCTGGAGATGACCCGCGCCAACGGCGCGGTACCGGGCACGCGTCGTGCGGTGGCCGAATCGCCGGACTATGGCCCCGGCGGCCCCCTGCATCTGTTCGTGCGGCAACTGCAGGAGGGCTACGCGGTACCGCGTCCGCGCACCCCCGCCTACCCGGTGATTACCGCCGCCTTCAGCCGGGCCTTCCGGGACATCCGCCATGGGGCGCCGGTGGAACAGACGCTTGTCCGGGCGGCCCGGCACATCGACCGGGAGTTGGTGGCGAACCGCTTCTATCCGGACGTTGAACGCGCGTCGGCCGCGGCGGGGGAGATGCCGCTGTGAGCCCGTGGCGGCGCAGCGAGGCCCGGATCGCCTGGTGGCTGGTGACGCCTGCCCTGGCTGGCCTGGGGGTCTTCATCCTGCTGCCCTTCGCACTCGCCGTGGTGCTCTCCTTCACGAGCCTGCGCATGGGCTCCCCCCTGCCGCTGGAGTATGTCGGCTGGGAGAACTACCGGCTCGCCTTCGACGAGCCGGGGTTCCGCCGCGGCCTGGCGAACAATGTCCTGTTCGCCCTGGTGGTGGTGCCGGTGCAGACCGCTCTGGGCCTGGCGCTGGCCCTGCTGCTCAACCGCCGCTTCCAGGGGCGGCTGCTGTTCCGCACCCTGTTCTTCATGCCGGTGGTGTTTCCACTGTCGCTGGTGGCGGTGGTGTGGGTGCTGATCTTCGCCCCGGGCCCGGACGGGCTGCTGAATGCGGTGCTGGCGACACTCAGCCTCGGGGCCTGGGCGCCCCGGGATTTTCTCAACGATCCGGCCTGGGCGCTGCCTGCCATCATGGTCACTTCCATCTGGCAGGGGGCGGGTTTCCAGATGGTGATCCTGCTGGCGGGACTGCAGGCGATCCCCCGCCAACTCTACGAGGCGGCCGCCGTGGACGGGGCGGGGCCCATGCGCCGGTTCCTGCATGTGACACTGCCCGGACTGCGCAACCCCCTGATCTTCGTGCTGATCGTCACCACCATCCTCTCCTTCCGGGTATTCGACCAGGTACGCATCATGACCCGCGGCGGTCCCCGGGATGCCTCCACCACGGTGATCCACGAGGTGGTGCGCACCGCCTTCGACCAGGGACAGGTTGCCCTTGGCGCGGCCATGAGCGTGGTGTTCTTCGTGATCGTGCTGGGCATTACGCTGCTGCAGCGCGGCCTGATGCGTCAGCGGGGGGAGGTGCAATGAGCCGCCCCGGTCTCGTGGTGCGCATGGTGCTGGCCTATGTCCTGCTGCTGGCCTGCACGGCGCTGTTCTTCGGACCCGTGCTGTTCATGCTGGCGGGCAGCGTCAAGCCCGATGCGCTGGTGCTGGCGGAGGCGGGCACGCTGCGCGCCTTCGTCCCGGAGTCGGCCAGCCTGGAGAACTACCGCTCGGTATTCGAGCGGGTGCCGTTTGCCAGCTACATGGCGAGCTCGCTGATCATCAACGGGCTCATCGTCGGGCTCGGCCTCGCGGTGAACGCCTTCGCGGGGTACGCCCTGGCGCGCCTGCGCTGGTGGGGAAGAAATGCAGTACTCGCGCTGGTGCTGGCGCTGCTGGTGATCCCCTTCGAGGCCATCGCCATTCCGCTCTTCTACCAGGTCTCGTGGCTGGGCTGGCGCGATGACCACCTGGTGCAGGCCATCCCGTTCGTGGCCAACCCCCTCGCCATCTACCTCTTCTACAGCTTCTTCCTGGGCCTGCCCCGGGAACTGGAGGAGGCGGCCCGCATCGACGGGGCGGGCGTGCTGCGCACCTTTCTCACCATCGTCATTCCCAACAGCCGGGCCGCCTTCGCCAGCGTCGCCATCGTCACCTTCCTGTTCCACTGGGGCATGTACCTGTGGCCGCTTCTCATGACCACCTCGGAGCAGGTGCGTCCCCTGCCGCTCGGCATCGCCACCTTCTACACCCTGCCGCCGCTCGCCTGGGGCGACATCCTCGCCTTCGGCGTGCTCATGGTGCTGCCGGTGCTGGTGGTGTTCGTGGTGTTCCAGCGCGGCTTCGTGCAGGGGGTGGCGTGGGCGGGGGTGAAGGGGTGAGCCTTTGGAAGGATGAAGGATGAAGGATGAAGGATGAAGGATGAAGGATGAACGTTCGGGATGTGAGAATCGGGAATTGGGGAGTGGGATAGAGGAGGGCCGATGTCTTCGGTTGAGTTCAGGGGGGTCAGGAAGGCATTCGACGGGAACGCGGTGATCCCGGGGCTGGATCTCTCCATCCGGGACGGGGAGTTCCTGGTGCTGCTCGGGCCCTCGGGGTGCGGCAAGTCGACGCTGATGCGCATGCTGGCGGGGCTGGAGGAGGCGAGTGCCGGGGAGATCCTCATGGACGGACGGGTGGTGAACGCGCTTTCGCCGCAGGCCCGCAACGTGGCCATGGTGTTTCAGAACTATGCCCTCTATCCCCACATGCGGGTGCGCGACAACCTGGCCTTTCCGCTGCGCATGCGCGGTCTGAAGCGTGCCGAGATCGACCGCCGCGTGCGGGAGGCGGCCGCGACCCTGGGGCTGGGGGATCTGCTGGAGCGCCGGCCCGGGGAACTCTCCGGCGGCCAGCGCCAGCGGGTGGCCATGGGACGGGCGATCGTGCGCGAGCCGGCCGTGTTCCTGATGGACGAGCCCCTCTCCAACCTGGACGCCCGCCTGCGGGTGCAGGTCCGCACCGAGATCGCCGCGCTGCAGCAGCGCCTGGGCACCACCACCCTCTATGTCACCCACGACCAGGTGGAGGCCATGACCCTCGGCCAGCGGGTGGCGGTGATGGACGCGGGGCGGCTGCAGCAGGTGGCCGAGCCCCTGACCCTGTACCGGCGGCCCGCCAACCGCTTCGTGGCCGGCTTCCTGGGCAACCCGTCCATGAATATTTTTCCCCTGCGTATGCAAACGGCAGGCGGCCGAGTACAGATGCAACTGGCCGGACAGTGGCTGGATCTGCCCGCCGGGGCGCCGGCGGGCGCCAGTCACGCCGGGTTGCGCCCGGAGCATTTCGCCCTGGCCTCGGCCGAACGGTCGGCGGCCCTGAAACTGCGGGTGGAAGCCCTGGAATCACTGGGGCACGAGACGCTGGTGTACTTCCTGGACGCGGGTGCGGCCGGCACGGTCCTGTGTGCGGCGCGGGTGGCCGGGCAGGTGCGCTGTCAGCGCGGTGAGAACCTGGACGTCTCCGTGGACGTCCAGGCGATCCACTGGTTCGACGCTGCGGGGGTCAGCCTCTAAGTTTCACCAAGGCGGCCGCCGGTCCACGCCCTGCGGATTGCTCCGGGATCAGGCGACGCTGCCGAAGCCCGACTCCACTGTACCGACCGGGGGTTTGAGGCCTGCGATGCGGCAGCCCTGGGCCACGGGGCCCTTGGGGAACAGGGCGAACAGGTATTTCCTGCCGCCGCGGCTGTGGAAACGTTCCTCCAGGGCGTCGTGCAGTTCGCGCAGGTTGACGCGGCCGTCCTCGTGGCGTTGGTAGTACTCCTGAAGGGATCGGACCACCTCCCAGTGGTCGTCGGTGAGTGTCAGACCATCAGACTCGGCCTCGCGTATGGCGTCTTCCCGGGTCCAGCCCAGGGGGGCATGCTTGAAGGCGGGGTCGCGAGTGACAGAACCGGGATTGAGAATCTCGTTCATTTCGGAACTCATTTGCATACCTCCGTTTTGCGATGGATCCAGGACGGCTCCTTCCATTTCAGTGTAGCCCGGGAATCGGGAAACATCAGGAAGCGTGTCCGCATTGCGCGTGCCGGGTCCGCTCCGGTTGTGGGTCCGCTTGGGCGGCTGGTATCCTGATCCATTGCCCGGGGCAGGCGACAGGCCTGCCCCTTCCATTTCCGATGCACGGAAGAATCCGTCACATGCACGAACACTACGAACCCGAACCACTGGAACGACAAGCCATTGACTGGTGGGAGGAAAATGGCACGTTTCGCGCCCGGGAGGATGCCCCGGGGGAACCCTTCTATTGCCTGTCCATGTTTCCATACCCCTCCGGGCGGCTGCACATGGGCCATGTGCGCAACTACACCATCGGCGATGTGATCGCCCGCTATCAGCGCATGCAGGGCAGGAATGTCCTGCAGCCCATGGGATGGGACGCGTTCGGCCTGCCGGCGGAGAACGCCGCCATCCAGCACGGCGTGCCTCCGGCCCAATGGACCTACGAGAACATCGATTACATGCGCGGGCAGTTGAAGCGCCTCGGCTTCGGCTATGACTGGGACCGGGAACTGGCCACCTGCCGGCCCGAGTACTATCGCTGGGAGCAGTGGTTGTTCACCCGGCTGATGAAAAAGGGCCTGGCCTACAAGAAGACCGCGATGGTGAATTGGGATCCGGTGGACCAGACCGTGCTGGCCAACGAGCAGGTGATCGATGGCAAGGGCTGGCGCTCGGGCGCGCCGGTGGAGCGCCGCGAGATTCCCCAGTGGTTCCTGCGCATCACGGACTACGCCGATGAACTGCTCAAGGGGCTGGACGGCCTGGAGGCGTGGCCGGATCAGGTGCGCACCATGCAGCGCAACTGGATCGGCCGCTCCGAGGGCGTGGAACTGGAATTCGCGGTCGAGGGCGAGGCGCCGCTTACCGTCTACACTACTCGGCCCGACACGCTCATGGGCGTGAGCTACGTGGGCCTGGCCCCTGAGCACCCGCTTGCGGTCAAGGCCGCCGGGGATGATGCGAGGCTCGCCGAATTCATCGAGCAGTGCCGCCATACCAAGGTCTCCGAGGCGGACATGGCGACGCTCGAGAAGCAGGGCATGGATACGGGCCTGACGGCCGTGCACCCGGTCACCGGCGAGCCGGTGCCCATCTGGGTGGCCAACTTCGTGCTGATGGAATACGGCACCGGCGCGGTCATGGCGGTACCCGCCCACGACGAACGGGACTGGGCGTTCGCGAAACAGTTCGACCTGCCCATCCGGCAGGTGATCATCCCCGCCGAGGATGGCGTGGAAGTGGACCTGGAGCAGGGTGCCTTCACCGACAAGGGTGTGCTGGTGGAATCGGCCCAGTTCAACGGACTTTCCTCAGATCAGGCCTTCGACGCCATCGCCGATTTCCTGGAGAAGGCGGACAAGGGGCGCCGTCGGGTGAACTTCCGGCTGCGGGACTGGGGCGTGTCGCGCCAGCGCTACTGGGGCTGCCCGATCCCGGTGATCAATTGCCCGGCCTGCGGCCCGGTGCCGGTACCGGAGGAGGATCTCCCGGTGGTACTGCCCGAGGATGTGGCCTTTGACGGACTGGGGTCGCCCATCAAGAAGATGCCCGGGTTCTACGAGACCACCTGCCCCGGGTGCGGCGGCAAGGCGGAGCGGGAGACGGACACCTTCGATACCTTCTTCGAATCCTCCTGGTATTACGCGCGCTATGCCTGCCCGGACGCGGATGATGCCATGCTGGACCGGCGGGCCCGCCACTGGCTGCCGGTGGATCAGTACATCGGGGGCATCGAGCACGCGGTGCTGCATCTGCTCTATGCGCGCTTCTTCCACAAACTCATGCGCGACGAGGGCCTGGTGTCGAGCGACGAGCCGTTCGCCCGCCTGCTCACCCAGGGCATGGTGCTCAAGGACGGGGCGAAGATGTCCAAGTCCAAGGGCAACACCGTGGACCCGGAATCGCTGATCCAACGCTACGGCGCCGACACCGTACGCCTGTTCATGATGTTCGCCGCGCCGCCGGAGTTGTCGCTGGAATGGTCGGACTCGGCGGTGGAGGGGGCACATCGCTTCCTGCGGCGCCTGTGGAAGCAGGTTTACGGGCATGTCCAGGGTGGCCGCGTGCCCGCGCTCGACACGTCGGCGCTCACTGCCGAACAACAGGCGCTGCGCCGCAAGCTGCACCAGACGCTCGCCAAGGTGAGCGATGACGTCGGGCGGCGTTACACCTTCAATACGGCCATTGCCGCGTGCATGGAACTGATGAACGAACTGGGCCGTTTCGAGGACACCAGCGCCCAGGGCCGCGCCGTGATGCAGGAGGCACTGGAGATCACCGTGCTCATGCTTGCCCCCATCGTGCCCCACATCGCCCATGCGCTCTGGCGGGAACTGGGCCATGACGGTGCCGCCGTGGACGAACGCTGGCCGCGAGTGGACGAATCAGCGCTCGAAAGCGATACCGTGGAACTGGTGGTGCAGGTCAACGGCAAGCTGCGCGGCCAGGTCCAGGTGGCCGCCGATGCCGATCGCCCCGCGGTCGAGGAAGCCGCGCTTGCTGATGAGAATGTGCAGCGGCACATCGAAGGCAGGACGGTGGTGAAGATGATCGTTGTACCGGGACGGCTCGTGAATGTAGTGGTGAAGTGAGAGACAAGATGCAAGAGACAAGAGGCAAGAGACACGCCCGCCCCCAGGCGGTTCGGCTTTTCCTGTATCTTGTCTCTTGCCTCTTGTCTCTGCTCCTTGCTTCATGCGGCTTTCAGCTGCGCGGCCCTCCTGAACTGCCGCCGCAGATGGAACGCACGCAGATCACCGGCGTGAGTGCCGGGCATGGTTTCGCACGCGAACTCTCCATCCTGCTGACTGCCGGTGGCGTCACGCTGGTGGACAGCCGTCAGGCGTCCACGGCGGAGTTTCGCGTGCGGCATCTGGAGTCGGGCCGGCGGGTGCTCTCCGTGGGCGGGGACGCGCGGGTGAGCGAGTATGAACTGTATCTGGTGCTCGAGTATGAAGTGCGCGGGCGCGGCGATGAGTGGGCGCTTGAGCCGGTGACGCTCAGCATCACCCGTGAATACGTCCACGACCCGCTGCAGGTGCTGAGTCAGGCCGGGCAGGAACAGTCCCTGCGGGAAGCGATGCACCGGGATCTTTCCCAGTTGGTGATGTTCCGATTGCAGGCGGCGACTCAGTGACTTCCCTGGAATGGACAGGATTAACAGGATTTTTCAGGATTCACAGAATGAAGAACAGAATCGAGCAGACCGGATCAAGAAAATGATCCATCAGACTCCTGTACGACCTGTCTGGTATTTTTTGGTTTTCAACATCTGTAAATCCTGAAGAATCCTGTCAATCCTGTCCATTGATCATTCAACCTGATCCGTATGCGGCTGAAACCCGAACAGTTGGCGCGTCACCTGGAAGAGGGCCTCGCCCCCGTGTATCTGTTCGCGGGCGACGAGCCCCTGCAGCTCATGGAGGCGGCGGACGCGGTGCGCGCCGCTGCCAGGGCCCGGGGGTTCACCGAGCGCGAGGTATTCACCGTCGAGAAGGGTTTCGACTGGGGGCAGGTCGAGGCGGCCTCGGACAGCCTGTCGCTGTTCGCCGAGCAGCGCATCCTGGAGGTGCGGCTGCCCACCGGCAAGCCGGGCCCCCAGGGGAGCCGGGTGCTGGAAGCCTTTGCGGGGCGGCCCGCCGAGGACACCCTGCTCATGGTGCATGCCGGCAAGCTGGATCGCGGCGTCCAGAACAGCAAGTGGGTCAAGGCCCTGGAGCGGGCCGGGGTGATGATACAGGTCTGGCCCCTGTCCCTGTCGGAAACAGCCGGCTGGATCACCCGTCGACTGCGCGCCCGGGGATTGCAGCCCGACGGGCCGGCGGTGCGCCTGTTGGCGGAACGGATGGAAGGCAACCTGATGGCGGCCGCACAGGAGGTGGAAAAACTCGCCCTGCTGCGGGGCGCGGGACCGCTGGACGCGGACGGGGTGCTGGAATCGGTCAGTGACGCGGCCCGATATACCATCTACGACCTGGCCGACGCGGCCCTGACCGGCGATGTCACCCGAGCGGTGCATGTACTCAACGGTCTGCGCGGCGAAGGCGTGGAGGCGGTGCTGATCCTCTGGGCATTGACCCGGGAGGTCCGGCAACTGGCGGATATTTCGGAAAAAGTCCACGCGGGCACTGCCCCTGCCCAGGCCATGAAGGGTGTCTGGTCGCGCCGCCAGCCACTGGTCAGGAAGGCCCTTTCCCGGCACCCGGTGGGGGGCTGGCGGGCCCTGCTGTCACGCTGTGCTTTGGTGGACCGGACCATCAAGGGTCAGGCACCGGGCAGCGCCTGGGACGAGTTGTTACAATTGACGGCAGGCATTGCGGGCCGGGTCCTGTTCGAGGGCCCGCCCCGGGATGCGAGACGCGGCATGCGGGAGGCGTAAGGCCCTCATGCCCGGACAGGAGAAGCATGTCCATGAACGCTGTGGCGGACAACGTGGTGGGTGATATCGAGCTTCACATGGTGGAGATGGGGCGGCGTGCCCGGGCGGCCTCGCGTGCGCTTGCCCGGGCGGAGACCGGCGTGAAGGACGCGGCCCTTCTGGGGATGGCGGAGATCATCGAGGCCCGCGCCGCGGCGCTGATGGCGGAGAACCGCAAGGATCTGGAGGCCGGGCAGCAGAACGGTCTCGATGATGCCCTGCTGGACCGCCTTGCATTCACGCCGGAGCGGATCGCGGTGATGGCCGAGGGCCTTCGTCAGATCGCCGCGCTCGCCGATCCGGTGGGGGCCATCTCCGATCTCAACTACCGGCCCAGCGGCATCCAGGTGGGGCGCATGCGCGTGCCCCTGGGGGTCATTGGCATCATCTACGAATCCCGCCCCAACGTGACCGTGGATGCGGCAGGGTTGTGCCTGAAGTCCGGCAACGCCTGTATCCTGCGCGGCGGCTCCGAGGCCTTCCATTCAAACGGGGCCCTGGCCGACTGCATACGTGACGGCCTGGAACGGGCGGGTCTGCCCATGGACGCGGTGCAGGTGGTGGCCACCACCGACCGGGCCGCCGTGGGTGCGCTGCTCAGGCTCAAGGACTCCGTGGACGTGATCGTGCCCCGGGGCGGAAAGGGGCTCATCGCCCGGGTGAGCGAGGAGTCGCTCATCCCCGTCATCAAGCATCTGGACGGCGTGTGCCACGTATACGTGGATGACGGTGCCGATCCCGACAAGGCCGTGCGCGTGGCCGTCAATGCCAAGACCCAGCGTTACGGCACCTGCAACACCATGGAGACCCTGCTGGTGAGCCGCGGTGTGGCCGAACGTATCCTGCCGCGGCTGGGGGACGCGTTTGCCGACAAGGGCGTGGAGCTTCGCGGTTGCGAGGCCAGTCGCGCCATTCTCTCCGGCATCAAGGAGGCCACCGAGCAGGACTGGAGCGAGGAGTACCTCGCCCCCGTGCTGGCGGTACGGGTGGTGGACGGTCTCGATGCCGCCATCGAGCACATCAACACCTACGGCTCCCACCATACCGACAGCATCGTCACCGAGGACTACACCCGCGCCCGTCGTTTCCTGCGTGAGGTGGACTCCAGTTCCGTGATGGTCAATGCCTCCACCCGTTTCGCCGACGGATTCGAATACGGCCTCGGCGCCGAGATCGGCATCAGCACGGACAAGCTCCATGCGCGCGGGCCGGTGGGTCTGGAGGGCCTCACCACGCTGAAGTACGTCGTGCTGGGAGACGGGCATGTACGGGGCTGACGCCCAGTCTCAAGTGGCAAGTGGCAAGTGGCAAGGACTGCTTTCCTCGCCACTTGCCACTTGCCACTTGCCACGTCCTTCATGATCGGGATCCTCGGCGGCACCTTCGACCCCGTTCATTTCGGGCATCTGCGCCCCGCGCTGGAGGTGATGGAGCAGCTGCATATGGACGAGGTGCGTTTCGTGCCCTGCCGCATCCCGCCGCATCGCCATGCGCCGGAGGCCCCGGTGGAACACCGTCTCGCCATGGTGGAGCGCGCAATCGAGGGTCAGCCGGGATTCTGTGTGGACCGGCGTGAGCTGGACCGGGAAGGCCCGTCCTACAGCGTCGACACCCTGGAGAGCCTGCGCGCGGAACTGGGCACCGACGTTCCGCTGTGCCTGATGATGGGGATGGATGCCTTTGCGGGGCTTGCCTCCTGGCATCGCTGGCAGGACATTCTCACGCTCGCCCACATCCTGGTGGTGCACCGGCCCGGCAGCGCTGCCCCCCGTGGCCCCGGCGACCCGCTCACCCGGGCCGCCACCCGGGATCCGGACGATCTGCGCCGCCGGCCCGCGGGCGCGGTGTTCTTCCATCCGGTGACGCCACTGGATCTTTCGGGCACCGCCATCCGTGCCATGCTGCGCAGGGGCGAAAGCCCGCGTTATCTCATGCCCGACAGCGTGCTCGAGTACATCCGCATGCACGGGCTTTACGTGACACATGCCCGGGACGAGGCCACGCGCCTTGCCTGAAACCGCCATCCGTATACGGGGTAGACATGCAGACTGAAGCACTCACCGGGTTGGTGATCAAGGCCCTGGAGGACCTCAAGGGCCAGGATATCAAGGTCATCGATGTGCGTGGCAAGACCACCATCACCGACATGATGGTGATCGCCAGCGGCACCTCGGACCGGCACGTGAAAGCGCTTGCCGACAACGTGGCCATCCAGGCCAAGGCGGCGGGTGTGATGCCGTTGGGCACCGAGGGGGAAGGGGACAACGAATGGGTGCTGGTGGATCTCAACGACGTGGTGGTGCACGTGATGCTGCCCCGCGTGCGTGACTTCTACAACCTGGAGAAGCTCTGGCTCACCGATGCCCCGGCCGCCGAGGCATCCGAGCCGGTCAGCAAGGTCAAGCGGCTGCGGGGTTAGTGTCGTGTCCCGCAAATATCCTGCAGTCCAGCGTGGCCGTGCGGGGCCCTGACGTGCAACCAGCGGGCGACACGGGGTACTAATGCGCATCCATCTCCTGGCGGTGGGTGAACGCATGCCCGCCTGGGTTGTCGAGGCCTACCGGGAATATGCCGGGCGCCTGCCCGGCGAGTGCAGCCTGCATCTGAAGGAGATCCCGGCCAACAGGCGCGGCAGGAACGCGGATCTCGCCCGCATCGCGGAGGCGGAGGGTGCCCGCATGCTGGATGCGATCCCGAAGGACTGCCAGGTCGTTGCGCTGGACGAACGGGGACGCACTTTTTCCACTGCCGAACTGTCGAAATGCCTGGACGACTGGATGCATGCCGGCCGGGATGTCGCGTTGCTGGTGGGCGGTCCCGAGGGCCTGACCGCTGCCTGCCGCGCTCGCGCCGATCTCGTCTGGTCTCTGTCACCGCTCACGTTTCCGCACCCACTGGTGCGCGTGATCGTCGCCGAGCAGATCTACCGGGCGTGGAGCCTGTTGCGGGGGCACCCGTACCATCGTGAATGAAGTGGGCAGTGTGAATTGGGAAGGGGGAAATGAAGTGCGAAGTGGGAACTGGGGAGTGCGAATAGGAAAGCGGTGGCCTTGTCCAGCTTCTGGCCGTTCCGGTCATTCACTTCTCACTTCCCAATTCACACTTCGCACTTCCGGCGCCCCGGTTCCGCCTTAGCCTTGTTCAGCCCAAGTTCATCCAGGAACTCCCATGCTTATCCTGGCTTCCTCCTCTCCCCGCCGCCGCGAACTCCTGGAACAGATCGGCGTCAGTTACCGGGTGTATCCGGTGGACGTGGACGAGACTCCTCTCGACGGTGAGGCGCCCGAGGACTTCGCACAGCGCATGGCGCTTGAGAAGGCGCGGGCGGGATGGAGGGCCCAGAGTGGGGGACAGCCGGTGCTGGGGGCCGATACCGTGGTGAGCCTGGATGGGGCCATACTGGGCAAGCCCGTCGACCGGGACGATGCCATGGATACGCTGGGGCGACTGTCGGGCAGAACGCATCGCGTGTTCTCCGCCGTGGCGCTGGTGCACGGGGAGCGCGAGGCGGTACGCCTCTCCGTGACGCGGGTGCGGTTTCGCACCCTGGCACCGCGCGAGATCGGCGTGTACTGGGACAGCGGCGAGCCTGCCGACAAGGCCGGCGCCTACGGCATCCAGGGACTGGGAGCGCTGTTCGTTGAACATCTTGAGGGCAGCTACACCGGTGTGGTGGGGTTGCCCCTGTACGAGACCGGACAATTACTGGAGGCATTCGGCGTGGCCCATGGGGGGCGACGCTGATCGGCCGGGAAAGGGACCAGAACCGATGATGGGTACCGAGATACTGATGAACGTCACCCCCCAGGAGACCCGAGTTGCCCTGGTGGAGAACGGCGTACTGGTGGAGTTGAACATGGAACGCGCCCGCCGGCGTGGTCTCGTGGGCAACATCTACAAGGGCCGGGTGAGCCGTGTGCTGCCGGGCATGGACGCCGCCTTCGTGGACATCGGACTGGAACGGGCCGCCTTCCTGCACGCATCGGACGTGGCGCCGGTGGAGCGTGAGGAACTGCCCTACGGCGAGAGCAAGCCGACCGAGCCCATCCAGCGGCTGCTGCGTGAAGGGCAGGATATCCTGGTTCAGGTGATCAAGGATCCCATCGGTACCAAGGGTGCGCGCCTGACCACGTACATCACCGTGCCTTCCCGGTACCTGGTGCTCATGCCCAACAACCCGAACGTGGGTGTATCCACTCGTATCGAGGACGAGACGGACCGTGCCCGGCTGAAGGGCTTCATGGAGGGCATCCTGGCCGAGGAGGGGGAGGGGCACGGATTCATCGTGCGCACTGCGGCTGATGTGGCCAGCGAGGAGTCCATGCGCAATGATGTGGGTTTCCTGCACAAGCTCTGGCACTCCATCAGCGAACGGGCCGCTTCGGTGCCGCCGGGTTCCGAGGTCTACATGGATCTGCCGCTGGCCGTGCGCATTCTTCGCGACATGGTGGGCGTGGAGTTGGAGAAGATCCGTATCGACTCTCGGGAGACGGCACAGAAGGTGCTGGAGTTTGCAGAGACGTACGTGCCCGAACTGATGCCGCGCATCGAGCATTATCCCGGCGAGCGGCCCATCTTCGATCTCTACAACGTGGAGGATGAGATCCAGAAGGCGCTGGAGCGAAAGGTGGAGCTGAAATCCGGCGGCTACCTCATCTTTGACCAGACCGAGGCCATGACCACGATCGATATCAACACCGGCGGGTTCGTGGGGCATCGCAACCTGGAAGAGACGATCTTCAAGACGAACCTGGAGGCAGCCCAGGCCATCGTACGGCAACTGCGGCTTCGCAACCTGGGCGGCATCATCATCATCGACTTCATCGACATGCTCCAGGAGGAACACAAGCGCCAGGTGTTCCGTGCGCTGGAGAAGGCGCTCGAGAAGGATCACGCCAAGAGCCAGCTCTGCGAGGTCTCTCCCCTGGGGCTGGTGGAGATGACCCGAAAGCGCACGCGCGAGAGTCTGGAGAGGCTGCTGTGCGAGCCCTGCCCGATGTGTACGGGACGGGGCTATCTCAAGTCCGCCGAGACCGTCTGCTACGAGATGTTCCGCGAGATCATGCGGGAGGCACGCCAGTTCGACGCCAAGGAGCTGCTGGTGCTGGCGTCCCAGACGGTGGTGGACCTGCTGCTGGACGAGGAATCCGCCAGCGTCGCGCAGTTGCAGGAATTCATCGGCATTCCCATTCGTTTCCAGGTGGAGAGTCTCTATACCCAGGAGCAGTTCGACGTGGTGCTGCTCTGACCGGGTGACAGGGATTCACGATTCGGCATGTCCAACCTGCATTTCTTGCCGCTGAACGAAGCGGGTACGCTGGGCCGCGGGGCCATATGGTGCGGGCACAGACCTGGCTGCCGGGGCGGGTACACCGTGTCACTGCGGGCGAATCGGCGCGCATCCCCGGGTGTGGTGAGATATGCGGGATAGTGAGTCAAGGCATCAGGAGACCGGAGGCACGCCGCGCGAGCGGGCGGGGGGCTGGCGCGTGGCGTGGCGCGGCGGGCTCAGCCGGTTGAAGGCCGCGGCTATCTGGATCACGGCAGGCGGCCTGATCCTCCTGGCGGTGCTGGTCACGACCCTGCGCCTTGCCCTGCCCATGGCGGCCGACTACCGGGAGCAGGTGGCCTTCGAACTGGGGGATCGTCTGGGTTACAGGGTGGAGATCGGCGCGCTGAATGCGGGCTGGCACCTGCTGGGTCCGCGGATACACCTGGATCAGGTGGCCATCTTCGGGGATGAGTCGGGTCCGCCGCTGCTGCAGTTGGATCGGCTCGATCTGGGCGTGCGCCTGTGGCACAGCCTGTGGCAGCGCCAGTGGCGCTTCCACTCGGTCCGCGTGCTGGGCGCGGACGTGCATGTTGTCCGGGATGCCGACGGGCTGTTCCGGGTGTCGGGCGCCGGCACGGTGGCGGCGGACAACGAAACGCCGGTCCGGGACGGCGGCGCCCGGGTGCTGGAGATGCTGGCCGGAACCACCTTCCGGCTGCAGTCCAGCCGCCTGCGCTACACCGACCGGGTGATGGACCTGGACTACCGCTTCGACGACCTGAATCTGGGCGTGGCGGTGGGCGCGGATACCCTGCGCCTGGCCGGTCAGGTGTTCCTTCCCCCGGAACTGGGGCGGGATCTGACCGTCGGTGTGGACGTGACGGGCGACCCGGAGGTCCTGGAGAGCTGGCGGGGTCAGGTGCACGTGCGGGGGCAGGGGATCGTGATCGACGCCCTGCCCGACGACGCCCTGGCGCGAAGGATCAACGTGCAGTCCGGCGTGGTGGACATGGAGATGTGGAGCCGCATCGCCGCCGGACGGCCGGATCGGGTGCGTGCGCGGGTGCAGGCGGCGGATCTGCGTCTGGCACCGCCGGGGCAGGAGGAGAACGAACCGGCGCCGGAACCGGTTCGCCTGGACAGGCTGGCCGTCGATGCCCTCTGGGAACAACGCGGCAGCGGGCGTTGGCAGCTCAGGCTGCATCGGCTGCAGCTGCAGCATGCCGGCCGCCCGTCCGTGCGCATGGGATTGTCACTCTTCCACGAGGAGGTGGAGGGTACACGGCGCTTCTGGGGAGAAGCGGAGGGTGTCCGGGTGGATCATCTCCTGCCGCTGGTTCTCTCCCAGGACATCCTTGATGTCGGGCAGCGCTCCCTGCTTGCGGGGCTCCGGCCCGCGGGCGAACTGCCCCGGGTGCGATTTCATGGGCAGTTGCCGGAGATCGGAGAGCCGCAGTTCGCCGCCACCGGCGCGTTCCGGGAGCTTGCGGTGGAGCCCCACGAACGCCTGCCCGGCTTTCACGGCCTGAGCGGCGATTTCAGTGTCTACCACGATGGCGGGGAGGTCAGTCTGAACAGCCGCCACATGCGCGTGGATGTCCCCCGGCTGTTCGCGGACAGCCTGTGGGCGTCTGCGGTCAGGGGTACCGTCGACTGGACACGGCACGGGGACGGCTATCGGGTGACCAGTGAGGATCTGCACGTGCACAACGAGGATGTGCGGGCCGGAGGCCGCCTGGTCCTTGATCTGGGGCCGGAGCCACGCATGGATCTGGAGGTGGAATTCGCTGATGGCGACGGCAGCCGCGCCGCGCGGTATCTGCCGGTGGGCATCATGCCGGAACCCACCTACCGGTGGCTGAGCCGCAGTATTGTGGACGGCCGGGTGCTGGACGGGCGGCTCGTGTTCAGCGGCCCGTTCAGGAAGTTCCCTCTGGAGGGCGATGACGACATCTTCGAAGTCCGCGCCCGGGTGAGCGACGGTGTGCTGGATTACCAGCCCGGCTGGTCGGCATTGCGGGAGGTGGCCGGCGAGTTGATCTTCGATGACCGGGGCATGCGCGCGGAAAACGCCTCCGGACGGCTGCTCGATGCGCGCATCAGTGACGCCGATGTGCGCATTGCCGATTACCGGGCCGCGGAACTGGAGGTGCGGGGGCAGGCGCGGGGACCCCTGTCCGACATGCTGCGCTACGTGCGGGAGAGCCCCCTGGTGAGCGGCCTGGACGGCCTGCTGGATGACACCCGTGCCGAAGGCGACAGCCGTCTGGACCTGGCCCTGACCATGCCGCTGCACCGGGGCGGCGGCGGTCCGGCCGCCACGCGCGTCTCCGGTGCGGTGGAACTGGATGGCAACCGGCTGCGCCTGGAGACGCAGCCGGTGGATTTCACCCGGGTGACGGGTCGGGTGGCCTTCACCGAGGCTACGGTGACTGCAGAGCAGGTGCAGGCTCGCTTCAATGACGAATCCCTGTCCCTGGATGCGAGCATGCCGGACGGCGGGCCGCTCACGGTGCGCGCGGAGGGCATGCAGCCGGTGGCGGCGCTTGCGGCGCATCTGCCGAACTATCTGAGGCCTCACCTGCGTGGCCGGTCACACTGGAGCGGCGAGTTCACGGCGCCGATCGATGGGACCGGAAGCCCCCGTTTGCGTCTGGAGTCCATGCTTGAGGGGGTGACCTCGGAACTGCCCGAGCCCCTTGCCAAGACGTCGGGAGTCCGGGTGCCCCTGCACCTGGAGGTCCCGCTCGGGCCGACGCGGGACCCCGTGCACCTGCGTTACGGCACCATCCTGTCGGGCGTGCTGCAACCGGACAATGACGGTTTGAGCGGTGAACTGCGCTTCAATGCAGGGGATGCCCGCATGCCGGAGGAGGGCCTTCGTATCGCGGGGCGCATGGAGCGCGTCAACCTGGATGCATGGCACGCGGTGGCCGAAGCGCACCCGGCCGATGCCGCCGAACCGCCTCCCGGGAGCCGTGTCAGCGCGATCGATCTCCATGCGGGTGAGGTGATCAGCGGTGCACGGGTGGTCCGGGATGTCCATCTGAGCGCGTTGCGCGGCCGCGAACGCTGGCAGGTCCGGGTGGATTCGGCGGCGCTGCGGGGCGAGCTGCAGATCCCCCGGGAGCTTCGGGGGGTCGCCCCGCTGACGTTCAACATGGAGCGGGTGGATCTGGACCGGATGGCGGCGCCTGCTGGAGGGGTTGCATCCGGGTTGCCCCGCCTGGACCCCCGCACAATGCCCGGGCTGCGGGGTGGCATACAGGAACTCGTGCATGACGGACGCAGATTCACCGACCTGCGCATTGAAGCCACCCCCGTGCGTGACGGCATACAGGTTCACCACCTGCAGGCGGGCAGTGCAGGCGGTCATGCCAGCCTGCGTATCACCGGGGATTGGCGCATCGCGGCCCCGGACCGGCATCAGACCCGGCTGCGTTACGATCTGAGAACCTCTCATCTGGGGCTGATGCTCACTGATCTGGGGTTTCAGCACGGCTTCGATCAGGGAGAGGGGAAGATGGAGGGTCAGGTGCGCTGGCCCGATGCACCCACGCATTTCACATGGGATGGCCTCCAGGGTGACGGGCGCGTGGACATAATCGACGGGCGCCTGGTCGAGATGGATCCGGGGGCGGGGCGGCTGCTGGGACTGTTCAGCCTGAACATGCTGCCCCGCCGGCTCGCCCTGGATTTTCGCGACGTGTTCCAGCGGGGTTTCCTGTTCGACAAACTGGAGGGCACGATCCATCTGGTGGGCAGCGACGCCTACACCTCCGATCTGCGCATCCAGGGCGTGGCGGCCAACGTGGAGATCGAGGGCCGTACCGGCATCGTCGCGCGGGATCACGACCAGCGCATCGTCGTGACGCCCAGGGTGGGCGGCGCCCTGCCGGTGGCAGGTGCCCTGCTCGGTGGCCCCATGGCCGGTGCCGCGGTGTTCATCCTCGACCGTGTCCTCGGCATGGGCCGCGGCATCGATGCGGCGGCCCGGGTGGAATACCGAGTCACCGGCACATGGCAGGATCCGGTCGTGGAGACCCTGGCCAGGCCGGCGGGCGACGACCTGCCGGGATAGGGCCTTGCGGGTTTGCACAGCCGGATAGGCGATCACGATGCCGGTTGGTATAGTGGTGTCATGTTGATGAAGCCGCTTCGGATCCTCTGTCTGGCCCTCCTGTTTGCCGCCGGCCCGGCCGCCGCACAGACCGTGCTCGTGGTGGATGCCGAGACCTGGTCGACGCCGCGCAGCGCCGAGTACCTGATTCGGCTCACGCCCCTGCGCGAGGCCGTGGCCACCCTGCAGGGTGGCGAAGATCGTCGCCTGACCATTCGCCACCCGGAGAGCGAACAGGGTGAGTTCTGGGCGGCGGAACTGCGCGACTGGCTGGTGGCCCTGGGTGTCCCCTCGCTGCGCATCCATGTGGAAGGGGACACATCGGTGCACGAGCAGCTCGACCTGGTGATCCGTCCCTGAAACCCCTGACCGGTGAAGCCTGATGCCATGCAAAGCGATACCCCAGTGACCCGCGTGGCTGCCATACAGATGGCCTCGGGCCCCAACGTGATCGCCAACCTCTCCGAGGCAGGGCGCCTCATCTCGGAGGCCGCTGCCGCCGGTGCGCGCCTGGTGGTCCTTCCGGAGAATTTCGCACTCATGGGCATGACCGAGGCGGACAAGCTCGCCGAGGCCGAGGAGGATGGGCGAGGGCCGCTTCAGGCGTTCCTCGCGGAACAGGCGCAGCGTCACGGGTTATGGCTGGTGGGCGGCACGATTCCCATTGCCAGTGACGATCCCAACCGGGTGTTCGGCTCCAGCCTGCTGTTCAGCGACCTGGGGGAGCGTGTGGTCCGCTACGACAAGATCCACCTGTTCGACGTACAACTTCCGGAAGGCGAGGAGTCCTACAATGAATCCGAGACCACTGCCCCGGGGGACCGGGCGGTGGTGGTGGAGACGCCGTTCGGGCGGCTGGGCATCGCCGTGTGTTATGACCTGCGCTTCCCGGAACTGTTTCGCGAGATGCTGGACCAGGGCATGGAGATCCTGGCATTGCCCGCGGCCTTTACCGCCATCACCGGCAGGGCCCACTGGGAGGCCCTGATCCGCGCGCGGGCCATCGAAAACCAGATCTATGTGATCGCGGCGGCCCAGGGCGGATTTCATGTCAACGGCAGGGAGACCCATGGCGACAGCATGGTCGTGGATCCCTGGGGCCAGGTGCTGGATCGTCTGGCCCGCGGCTCCGGGGTGGTGTCGGGAGAGATGGATCCGGAGCGGCTTGCCGCGGTCCGCAGAAGTTTCCCGAGCATCAGCCACCGCCGCCTGAGTTGCGGGATCCGCTGACCCCCGGCTCCGATGGATCGTGCGGGCCAAAGGCCCCGCAATCGGCGGGTTGAATTGGTGCGGTACAGGCCCCACTGTGAACAACGTATGCACCCCCTGTCCCGTGGAGATCACCCCCGAATGTCCCAAGTCCTGCAGATCGCCAAGCAACAGTTCATGGAGCCTGCGGGCCTGACCGAGGGCGATCTGGATCGGGCGCTGGGTGGGCTCATGGGCCCGGGGCTCGACGGGGGCGACCTGTATTTTCAGCTGACCCGTCACGAGTCCTGGTCCCTTGAGGACGGCATCGTCAAGGACGGCAGCTTCAACATCGAGCAGGGGGTCGGCGTGCGCGCCCTGAGCGGTGACAAGACCGGCTTCGCCTACTCGGATGACATCAGGATGCCCACCCTGCTGGAGGCCTCCGCTGCCGCCCGCGCCATCGCGCGCCAGTCCGTATCGGGCCAGGTGGCCGTGCGCCGTAACCAGGACGGCCATCAGCTGTACGCGCCGCTGGATCCGCTGGCCACCCTGGACGAGCAGGCGAAGATTGATCTGCTGCACCGCGTGGATGCCGAGGCCCGCCGCCTGGACCCGCGTGTGAGCCAGGTGATGGTGAGCCTCAACGGCGTGCACGAAGTGATCATGGTGGCCAACACCGACGGCACGCTGGCCGCCGACGTGCGGCCGCTGGTGCGCCTGAGTGTCAACGTGATCGTGCAGGGCAAGGACGGGCGCCGGGAGCAGGCCTCCGGTGGTGGGGGCGGGCGCGTGGGCTACGCGTATTTTCTGGACGAGGATCGGGCGCTGGGATATGCGCGTGAGGCCGTGCGTCAGGCGCTGGTGAACCTGGAGGCCGTGGATGCACCCGCCGGCACCCTGACCGTGGTGCTCGGACCCGGCTGGCCGGGCGTGTTGCTGCATGAGGCGGTGGGCCACGGGCTGGAGGGCGATTTCAACCGCAAGGGCACTTCGGCCTTCAGCGGACGCATCGGGCAGAAGGTGGCCGCCGACGGCGTGACGGTTGTGGATGACGGCACACTCATGGACCGGCGGGGATCGCTCAACGTGGACGACGAGGGCACGCCCACGGAGTGCACCACGCTGATCGAGGATGGCGTGCTGTGCGCCTTCATGCAGGATCGCCTGAATGCCCGGCTGACGGGCGCCCCCGCCACCGGCAACGGCCGGCGTGAATCCTATGCCCACCTGCCCATGCCGCGCATGACAAATACCTACATGCTGGCGGGCGCGCACGATCCGGGCGAGATCCTGGAGAGCGTGGAGCGGGGGCTCTACGCGGTGAACTTCGGCGGAGGCCAGGTGGACATCACATCCGGGAAGTTCGTGTTCTCGGCGTCCGAGGCCTACCTCATCGAGAACGGCCGTGTGACCCGGCCGGTGAAAGGGGCCACTCTGATCGGCAACGGCCCCGAAGTGCTGACCCGGGTATCCATGGTGGGCAACGATCTGGAACTCGATACCGGCGTGGGTACCTGCGGCAAGGAAGGCCAGAGCGTGCCGGTGGGCGTCGGCCAGCCGACCCTTCGGGTGGACGGACTGACCGTGGGCGGCACCAGTACCTGAACCGCAGCGCTCCGCGAATGAACGCAGGTTCGAGTGAGCAAGCGCACCGATAGCGAACCGCGAAGGGCGCGAAGGGATGCGCCAGGGTCGCAAAGGGTTTTTCAACCGGAGATTTTCTTCGCGTCCTTGGCAAATCCCTTCGCGCCCTTCGCGGTGCGGCTTCGGTACTTCAACTCGCGCGCATCCGCGCACGTTCGCTGAGGTAGCGGAACAGGGCCCGGGAGGCGGTCTTGCGGGCCGCCGGGGTGGGTGCGTCGCGAGCGCTGTCGATGAGCCCACGCAGCTTCCCGGCGTCGCTGTCCGGATGTTCGGCGAGCCAGGCATCGAGGGCCTCGGCGCCCTGGGTGAGCAGCCGCTCGCGCCAGGTCTCCAGGCCCTTGAATGCCCTGGCTTCCCGGTGCCGGTTCCGCTCCTTTTCGGCCAGGACGGCCCGGATGGGCGCGATGTCGATCTTGCGCATGAGCTTGCCGATGTACTGGCGCTGGCGCCGGAGCGCGCCGTGCTGGCGGATGGCGCGCGCATCACGGATGGCCGTCGCGAGCACGTCGGGCAGGGCCAGGGCGTCGAGTTCCGCGTCATTGAGCGTGCTCAGTCGCTCGCCCAGGCGCTGCGCCTCCTCGGCCTCGCGCTTGAGCCGGCTGCGGCTGATATAGTCGTCGTCTTCACTCATGGGTGCCTCGGCACGAAGGAAGAGGATCCGCAAACGAACCGCCTGAAAAGCCGGACCGAGAAGGGCGCGATGGACTGCGCAAGAGCCGCCAAGGCTTTCCTGAACAGGAGATTTTCTTCGCGTCCTTTGCGAATCCCTTTGGGCCCTTACGCTGTCCGGCTTTTCGGAAGTCCGCTTTGCGTTGACTCGCGGACTGCATCTTACAACGATTCAGGAGATCCCCGGTCCCCGGGCCCGCTCTCCAGACACTCGGGAATATACATGACAGCCATTCAGAGACTCCCCAGAGACCAGCAGACCATGGAATCGATCGTCGGGCAGATGCTGGACGAAGCCCGCAGGGCGGGCGCCAGCAGTGCCGAGGCGGCCGCCAGCAATGATCTGGGTCTGTCGGTGAACGTGCGCCTCGGTGAGGTTGAGACCCTGGAGCACCACAAGGATCAGGGTGTGGCCATCACGGTCTACTTTGGCCAGCGCAAGGGTACGGCCAGCACCTCGGACCTGAGCCACGAGGCCCTCCGCGAGGCGGTGCATGCCGCCTGCCGCATCGCGCGCTATACGGCGCAGGACGATTGCGCGGGGCTGGCCGATCCGGATCTCATGGCCGGCGACTGGCTGGACCTGGACCTGGACCACCCCTGGGACCTGTCGGTGGAGCAGGCCATCGAGTTGGCGCAGAGCTGCGAGGCCGCCGCCCGGGATCATGATGCGCGGATCATCAATTCCGAAGGCGCTTCCACCAACACGCTTCGCGGACTGGCGGTCTACGGCAACACCCACGGCTTTCTGGGGGCCTATACGGCGACCCGTCACTCCATCAGCTGTTCGGTGGTGGCCGCGGACGAGAAGGGGATGCAACGGGATTACTGGTATTCCGTATCCCGGGACGCCAACGGCCTTCAGACGCCCGAATCCGTGGGTCTCGAGGCCGCACGGCGCGCCGTGCGGCGCCTGGGCGGACGGCGCCTGTCCACGCGCCAGTGCCCCGCCGTGTACGTGCCCGAGATGGCACGCTCCCTGGTCGGGCATTTCGTGAGCGCGGTGCGCGGCGGAGCACTGTACCGCAAGGCGTCCTTTCTGGTGGATGCCCTGGGCGAGGACGTCTTCCCGTCCTTCGTGCGCATCCACGAACAACCCCATCTGCCCCGAGCGCTGGGCAGCGTGCCCTTCGACAGCGAGGGCGTGGCGACCCGGCCCAGAGACGTTGTGAACGGCGGGGTGCTCAAGGGTTACGTGCTGGACAGCTATTCGGCGCGAAAGCTGGGCATGAGCACCACCGGAAATGCCGGCGGCGTGCACAATCTCACCATGGAACCCGGGGAGCAGGATCTGGACGGCCTGCTGAGGGACATGGGTACCGGCCTGCTGGTCACCGAACTGATCGGCCACGGGATCAATATGGTGACCGGTGACTATTCCCGGGGCGCGGCCGGTTTCTGGGTGGAGGACGGCGAGATCCGGTATCCCGTCGAGGAGGTCACCGTGGCCGGCAATCTGAGGAATCTGTTCAAGGGTATCCGGGCCGTGGGTAATGACGTGAACGTGGACAGCAACATCCGCACCGGCTCGTTGCTCCTGGAGCAGGTGACGGTCGCCGGGGAATAGCGAAGTGGGAGTTGGGAAGTGGGAAGTGGGAAGAAGGATGAAGGATGAAGGATGAAGGAGGAAGGAGGAAGGAGGAAGGAGGAAGGAGGAAGGAGGAAGGAGGAAGGGAGGAACCTCACACCGCTCCATATACCCTGAGGGTGAGGGGCAACCCCCTCCGTCGCTTGCGGGGGGAGGGCGGGAGGCGGCCTTTCCCGCTTCCCGATTCCCACTTTCCCCTTCCAGCATGCTGGATCAGGGTACGCAATTGCGGTTACTCTGCGCGGTATCTGCAAGCACGATTCGGAAGGCGGCCCATGCGCAATACACGCAACGCCCTGATCTGGATGAGTCTGTTCCTGCTGGCGGTGGCCCTCGTGGTGGGTCTCCTGATCATGCCGCTGACCCGGGCCTTCATGGCCAACCCGGTGTTCAACGGCATGATCCTGATGGTGCTGCTGGCGGGTCTGGTGATCAACTACCGGCAGGTGATGATCCTCGCCCCGGAGATGCGCTGGATCGAGCGCTTCCGGCGCGCCGACGCGGCAGACGCCGCCACCATACCCCGTACCCGTCTCCTGGGTGCCATGGCCCGGCTGCTCACCGGCCGGCACGGCGAGCAGTTCACCCTCTCCACCACGTCGCTGCGTACCCTGCTGGACGGGATCCGCTCCCGCCTGGACGAATCCCGCGACATCTCGCGCTACATCATCGGCCTGCTGGTGTTTCTCGGCCTGCTGGGGACCTTCTGGGGCCTGCTTGAAACCCTGGGTGGGGTCAGTGCGGTGATCGCCGGCCTGAACCTGGGCGGCGAAGACGTCAGTACGGCGTTCAGGGGGCTGCAGGCGGGCCTCGAGGCGCCTCTGTCCGGGCTTGGTACCGCCTTCAGTTCGTCCCTGTTCGGGCTTGCCGGCGCCCTGGTGCTGGGGTTCATCGATCTGCAGTCAGGGCATGCCCAGAACCGTTTCTACAACGAACTGGAGGAGTGGCTGGCCGGGCAGACCCGGCTGTCCAGCGGTGGTCTTGCGGCGGAAGGGGAGGGCAGCGTGCCTGCCTACATCCAGGCCCTGCTGGAGCAGACCGCCGACAGCCTGGACAAGCTGCAACGGGTCATGGCCAGAGGCGAGGACAACCGGCGATCGGCGGAGCAGCGTCTGGAGGGTCTCATCGAGGAGGTGGGCGCCTTGGCGGAACAATCGCGCAGCGATCACAAGGCCATGATGAACATGGTGCGCACTCAGGGCGAACTGCAGGGTGTCCTGCAGGCCCTGGCGCAATCCACCGAGTCCACCGCCGCCACCGACGGGCAGATCCGCGACCAGTTGCAGCATCTGACCCAGACTCTGGACACCATGCGCCAGGAACTGGGTACGGACCGCACCCAGCTCAACGATGTCCTTCGTGAGGAGATCCGCCTGCTGGCGCGCACCCTGGCGCGCGCGGGAGATCAGCCCGGCAGGGGTTAATCATGCTCTCGACATTCCGCCGCCGCAGCCGCAGCACCGACATCTGGCCGGGCTTCGTGGACGTGCTGGCCACGGTGGTGCTGGTGTTCGTCTTCCTGTTGATGCTTTTCGTGGTGGCTCAGTTCTACCTCTCGGATGTCCTTTTCGAACGTCATCGCGCACTGGAGACCCTCCAGGAGCGGGTGACCCAGTTGGCGGACACCCTGTCCATGCGCGAGGCCGAGGCCGAGGCCCTGCAGGAGCGCGTGCGGGCCCTGACCGGCCGGTTGCAGGTGACACTGGCCGAACGCCACCAGCTGGAAGAGAGTCTGGCCGAGAGCCAGGCGGAGATGCGCGAGCAGGCCGAGTCCCTGGAGGCGCGATTGATGGAGATTGCCTCGCTCCAGGAAGACATCGACGTCCTGCGGCGGGTGCGTGAGGATCTCGAATCCCAGGTCGGCCGTCTCGCCGGGGAGCTGGACGAAAGCCGCGAGACCGTGGGTCAGTTGCGCGACCGCAGCCAGGCCCTGGAGGCGCGTCTTGCCGAAGCGGAGGAAACCACGCTGCTGGCCCAGCGGGATATCGAGGAGCGGGAGATCCGTATCCAGGATCTGGTCGCCGTGGTGGAGGAACGGGATCAGGCACTGGTGGAGGAGCGCCGCCTGACCGCCGATGCACAGGCCAGGGTGGATGCCATGCGCCGGCAGATGGAGGCCCTGGAGCAGCAGCTTGCCCTGCTCAACGAGGCCCTGCGGGCACGCGAGTCCACCATCGAGGAACAGCGCGTCGAGATCGCCGATCTCGGCGAGCGCCTGAACCTGGCGCTCGCCGAGGAAGTGCGTGAGTTGTCCCGGTACCGTTCCGAGTTCTTCGGGCGCCTGAGGGAGGTGTTGTCGGACGTGGAGGACATCCAGATCGTGGGGGACCGGTTCCGGTTCCAGTCGGAACTGTTCTTCGAGACTGCTTCGGCGGATATCGGTGCCGACGGCCGTGAACGGCTCGACCGGGTGGCGCAGCTCATCCGGGACGTGGATGCGCGTATCCCCGACGATATCGGCTGGGTGCTGATGGTGGAGGGCCACACGGACCGGCGCCCCATCCGCACCGAGCAGTTTCCATCCAACTGGCAGCTCTCCACGGCCCGGGCGCAGAGCATTGTCGAGTATCTCATCGCCCGCGGGGTGCCGCCCCGACGGCTTGCAGCGGCCGGGTTCGGCGAGTATCACCCGGTGGCGCCGGGCGATACGGAAGAGGCCTTTGCACGCAACCGGCGCATCGAGATGCGCCTCACGAGTGCCCCCAATTAAGCGGGACGCGCCGGTCGCCCGCGCCGCAGTGCCGCGATGGAACCTGCGCACGTAATGAATCATCGGCTCATGAACGCCCTGCAGACGGTCCTGCTGGTCTCGGGATTGATGGGATTGCTGGGCGCGGTGGGCTGGCTGATCGGTGGGGGATCATACGCCCTGATGGCCATGGGCACCGTGTGTCTCCTGTATTTCTTCAATCCGGCGGTTTCGCCGGCGCTGGTCATGCGTCTGTACCGGGCACGGCGCCTGGATGCGCGCGTGGCCCCGGTGCCCGTGGCCATCATGGAGCAACTGGCAGAACGGGCCGGGCTGCCGGCCACACCCACGCTCCACTACGTGCCCAGCCGGGTGATGAACGCCTTCTCCGTGGGGGATCGCCGGCAGGCGGCCGTGGCGGTATCCGACGGACTGCTGCGGGGCCTGGATCTGCGCGGTCTCGCCGCGGTGCTGGCCCACGAGGTCAGCCACATTGCGCATAATGATCTGCGCACCATGACATTCGCGGATCTCTCCAGCCGGCTGACGGGTCTCCTGTCACTGGTGGGGCAATGCCTGCTGCTGGTCAACCTGCCGCTGCTGATCATGGGCGAACAGACCATCAGCTGGCTGGCCATCGCCCTGCTGGTTTTTGCACCGACACTGAGCGCGCTGTTCCAGCTCGCCCTCTCGCGCAGCCGTGAGTACCAGGCGGATCTGGGTGCCGTCATGCTGACCGGCGACCCCGAAGGTTTGGCTTCCGCCCTGGCGAGGCTCGAATCGGTGCAGAGAAGCATGCTGGAGCGGGTTCTCCTGCCCGGCTGGCGTATCCCGGAACCCTCCTGGCTGCGCACACACCCGCCTACGGAACGGCGCATCGAAAGGCTCATGGGCCTTCAGCCGATGCCGGGTATCCGCCCGTTGACCGTTCCCGCCCGCTTTGACCCGCGCCCTCTGTTGCGTGCCGACCTGCGCAGGCCGGGATGGCGCATCGGCGGTACATGGTTCTAGTCAGCATATCGGTCACCACCGTTCGGGATCTGCCGGACCCGGTGGCGCGCCATCCGGTCTCCCAGTTCGAAGACGGCCAGCCCGGCAATCACCAGGCCCGCCCCCGAAACCACCAGCAGGCTCAGGGGCTCGTCGTTGAGCGCATGCCCCAGCAACAGGGCGGCCACCGGGGTGATCAGGGTGATCAGTGCCACGCGCGTTGCATCCACGCGACCCAGCACGTAGTAGTACAGCGAGAATCCGAGCACGGAGCCGATGACCCCCAGGTAGAGGATCGATGCCAGCGCGCGTTCCGGCAGCGAGGCCGGCCAGCTGCCGTCGAACACCGCCCAGGTGGCCACGAGCAGCGGCGTGGACAGGGCCAGCCCGCCGGCCACCAGGGCCAGGGGCCGGAATTGGGCGCCCAGGCGCTTGGTCCAGACGGCGCTCGCCGCGTGGATGAAGGTGGCGAGCAGCACGGCGGCGATCCCGGCGGCCGCCTGTTCATGGGCGGCCGCCCCGCCGCTGAAGATCACCGCCAGTCCGCCCACTCCCAGCAGGGCGCCTGTCAGGCGCACGCGGGTCAGCCCCTGCCCCGGGAGCCACAGGGCGGCCATGGCGCCGGTGGCAATGGGCGTGAAGCCGAAGATTGCCGAGATCCATCCCGAGGGGATCTGCTGTGCGGCCCAGTAGGTGCTGAGCATCGCTCCGTAAATCCCCAGGCCCACCACCATGTAGACGGCCAGGGCATCCCGTCGCCAGACACGTACCCCGGACAGACGCGCGAGGGCCAGCGCCAGCACGGCGCCGATGGCCATGCGCGCGGCCACGCCGAACAGGAAGCCGGGACCTTCGCCGCTCCACTGAATGGCGAGCGGGGTGGTGGCCCAGATGAGGATCACGCCCAGATAGGCAGCCGGGACGGACATGGTGGTTCGCGCCTCCTTTGGACTGGGTGAAAACAAAAAGGGGCCGCAGGTGTCTGCCTGCGGCCCCTTGGGGCAAATCCGGAAGAACGGTTGTGGAATGCGGTTACGTCTCTCCGAATGGCGCGCGCAGGCGGTGCCGGCTTGCCAGCCAGTCATGCATGCGTCGGGCCTGTACGAAGAACGTGCTCACGGCGAAAGTGTCCGATGGGAACGGGAGGGAGTCAAGTGCCGGCGCTCGCATGTGCCGCGTTTCGAATGCCTGATGCATGCCGGTCGAGGCGCGGAAAGCGGTCGGGGCCCCGCCATGCCCCATGCCCGTCCAACGGTATCGGGCGCGATCAGGACATCAGTGCCAGTCCAGTCCGGTGATATTGAGCACGTACACGCGCCCGTCCGCCTCGTAGTCAAAGCGCACCGGAATGTAGTGCAGGTCGCGTGCGAACCACGCGCTGAGCCCGATCCCGCGGTCGTCGTCACGTCGGGTCACCTTGACGGTATCCAGGCGACCCAGTTCCGTTTCCAGGCGTTCGGTGCCTTCGCGCAGTACACCATACGCGCGCACCCGGTCCCTTTCGATGATCTCCACCGATTGACGGGGTTCGGCAACACCGGTGCGAAGTTCCTGCATGATCACCAGGAGAACTGAAAGATAGTCCAGGGTCCCTTCATTGACCGGCACCGAAAACCGCTCCCCGTTCTCCGTGCCTTCGGCCACGCCGGTTTCCCAGTCGATGCGGGTGTGCACCTCGCGGCTGCGCCGGGGCTGGGTCCTGCTGTGGTGGCTCTCCAGGAGCCGGAGCCCCTCGGGGCCGTTGTATATGATGGTTTCCCGGGACAACTCGAAACGCCCGAACAACCGAAGGAAGCCCACGACCCGGGCGTCAAGGCTCATGCGTACGCGGCCGGGTTCATAGTTCACGGAGCTGCGGGTCTTGAGGGTATTGCCGTAGGCGAAGGCCTCGTAGAAGGCCGTGTACGGCGGCGGCATCGCCAGGGCGGGGGCCGCGGCGAGCATCAGTGCGATCCCGGCGATGATGGGTTTCCAGCACATTGCTTCATTTCTCCCGAGGGCTGTCCGGTATCGTGTCCAGATCCAGGGGCGCCCGGATCGGCCGGCCGTCGAGCCGGACCTGGTCGTCTTCCAGTTTCAGGCGGCCCTCGCCGAACATCCCCACTACCTTGGGGTAGAGCTCGTACTCCCGGGCCTGTACGCGTGCGGTGAGGCGCTCGGGGGTATCGTCGGCCAGCACGGGAACGCGCGCCTGCATGATCACGGGGCCGCCGTCCAGTTCATTGTTGACGAAGTGCACGCTGGCGCCATGCTCCCGGATCCCGGCCTGCAGTGCACGTTCGTGCGTCCTGAGGCCGCGAAAATCCGGCAGCAGCGACGGATGAATGTTGAGCATCCTGCCGGCGAAGTGTTCCACGAAGCCCGGCGTGAGGATGCGCATGAATCCGGCCAGCACCACGAGCCCGGGATCGTAGGTTTCGATACAGGCCTGCAGGGCCTCGTCGAAGCTTTCCCGGTCAGGATAGGCGGTGTGGTCCAGCGTGTGAACCGGGATCCCGGCCCGCTCGGCCCGTGCCAGACCGGGTGCGCCGGGCCGGTTGCTGATAACCGCAGCGATTCGAATCGGGATGGTTCCCGCTTGTGCGGCGTCGATGAGGGCCTGTAGATTCGTGCCGGCACCGGAGATGAGCACCACCACCGGCAGCAGGTCATGCCCCATCAGTTTGAAACCAGTTCCACGCGAGGCGGCATCGCGTCGCTCGCGGTGATCCTGCCGACGGGCCAGGCGTCGATCCCTGCACGGGCCAGAAGACCGGTCGCATCGTCCACGCCGTCAGCGGGGAGGATCACCGCCATGCCGATGCCGCAGTTGAAGGTGCGCAGCATTTCCTGTTCAGTCACCTTGCCCGCCGTCTGCAACCACTCGAACACCGGGGGGCGGGTCCATGCGGCGGGGTCCAGGGATGCGCAGGTGCCGGGCGGCAGCACCCGGGGGATGTTCTCCAGCAGTCCGCCGCCGGTGATGTGGGCCAGGGCATGGATGGGTTGCTGCGACATGAGTTCGAGCAGCGGGCGCACGTAGATGCGGGTGGGGGCGAGCAGCGCATCGCCAAGACTCACCTGGCCGCAGGCCTGTTGCAGATCGGCGCCGCTCACCTCCAGCACCTTGCGGATCAGCGAGTAACCGTTTGAGTGGGGTCCGGAGGAGGCGAGGCCCAGGATGATGTCCCCTTCGCGCACCTGGCGTCCGTCGAGGATTCGGGATTTCTCCACGATGCCCACGGCGAAACCCGCCAGATCGTAGTCCCCGCCTTCGTACATCCCGGGCATCTCGGCGGTCTCGCCGCCGACCAGGGCACAGCCCGCCTGCTCGCAGCCGTCGGCGATACCCTTGACCACGTCGGCGGCCACCTCCACATCCAGGCGCCCGGTGGCGTAGTAGTCGAGGAAGAACAGGGGCTCGGCACCCTGGACCACGATGTCATTGACGCACATGCCCACCAGGTCAATCCCGATGGTGTCGTGGCGGTTCAGCTGCATGGCCAGTCGAAGCTTGGTGCCCACGCCGTCGGTGCCCGATACCAGTACCGGTTCCCTGAACCGGTCCACGGGCAGTTCGAACAGCGCACCGAACCCCCCCAACCCCGCCAGGACGCCCGGTCGATGGGTGCGCCGGGCATGGGGTTTGATGCGCTCCACCAGGGTGTTTCCGGCATCGATGTCGACACCCGCATCGCGATATCGAAGACCGCCACCGGTCTCGGGCTTGTCAGGTGATTCTGGATCGGGGCTGGACATGACGTCGGGTCCTGCGGTTGCGGGCGGCCGATGGTATCGGTCGCCCCGGAACGTGTAAAGCCGGTGCGGCGGGCGCGTGCATGGGTGGGTATCGCGCACCGTACGGCGCGCGGCCAGGCAGCGGGTATCTGTGGTATGTTAGCCGACCAGCCACATAACCGAAAATCCCCCTGATTCCATGAGTCCGCCACATGTTCAACGCCACTCGATTCTCGCCCTGCCGGCCTGGTGCCTGCTGGTGCTCCTGGCGTGGTCGTTCACCGTCACCGGCGTCCTTGCGGACAACCGCCTGCACGAGGCCACCGTCACCGTGGAGAACCGTGACCGCCCGGCCCGCGAGGCGGGGTTCGAGCGGGCCCTGGACAAGGTGCTTGTGAAGCTCTCGGGTGACCGCCAGGTGCTCCGGGATCCGCGTGTGGATGACCTTCGCGGTCAGGCCGGTCGACATGTCCAGCGTTTTCGCTATGTGGATGCCGGCGATGGCACGGTGGGCCTGGAGGTACGATTCGACGGCCGCGCACTGGAGCGCCTGCTCATGGAGCGGGGATTGCCGGTGTGGGGGGCGAACCGACCCGGTCTGATGGTCTGGCTGGGTGCAGTCCACGAGGGCGAGCGGGTGATTCTGGGTGGAGAGGAAGGACGCGAGCTGATGGAAGTGCTGGAACGCGTGGCGGGCGAGCGGGGCCTGCAGTTGGTGTTCCCGGTGATGGATCTGGAAGATCGGGCCGCGGTGAATTTTGCCGATCTATCGGGCGGGTTCCACGAGCCTGTCCTGCGGGCGTCGGAGCGTTATTCGGCCCGATACGTCGCGGCTGTGTACGTGCAGCCCAGGGGGGATGCATGGAACGCACGTTGGCGCTTGTTCTCCCAGGATCTCCGGGAGGACTACCAGGCCGAGGCCGACAGTCTTGAAGGGGTCCTGGATGAGGGCTTGCAGGGGCTGGCGGATCTGCTGGGCCGCCGGCTGGCGATTGCCGGACTCCTGCCCACCGAGGATCACGTGCAGGTGGTGGTGGATGGCGTGAATGATATGGAGGCCTACCAGAAGGTGCGCCGGTATCTGTCGGAACTGAGTGTCGTCGTGGAGATCAGGCCGTATCGTCTGGAGCCGGACCGGGCTGTTTTCGTCACCCAGCTTAGGGGCAGCCCGAGGGATCTCGAACGGGGCGTGCGCCTGGGCACGGTGCTGGAAGTCGCCGACGCCGGCGCAGAACCGTCCGAGCCCGGTGCCATGGCCAGTGTGAACCTGCGTCTGTCCCGGTGAATCTGCGACAGCTCCCGAACGCCATCACCTGCATGCGTCTGCTGCTGACGCTGCCCATCGTCTGGGCGCTTCTGACGGGTGAGTATGCGTGGGTCCTGCTCCTGCTGCTGCTGGCCGGCCTGTCCGACGGGGTCGATGGCTGGCTGGTGCGCCGCTATGGATGGCAAACGCGCCTGGGCGGCTATCTGGATCCCCTGGCGGACAAGGTGCTGATGATGGGTACCTATTTCACCGTGGCCTTTGTGGGCCTGCTGCCCTGGTGGCTGGTGATGCTGGTGGTGTTGCGCGACATGGTGATCATGCTGGGTGCGTTGGCCTATCGCGCATTGACACGCAGTCTGGAGATGCGACCCCTGCTGATCAGCAAGGTCAACACCTTCTTCCAGATCGTGCTGGTGATCTCGGTGCTTCTGGACGCGGGCGTCGTCCCGCTGCCGCCCCTGCTGCTGGACGCACTCATCGGCATCGTGCTGGTGACCACCGTGACCAGCGGCGCCGGATACGTGGTGGGCTGGACCTGCCGGGCCATCACGGGCCGGCGAGCGGTGTAATGAACGAGGGGATCTGGTCGGGCGGACGGGGCCTCGCGCTGCTGCTGGCCGCGGCGGGGACGGGACTGCTGGTGTACTGGCTGCGCCCGGTGTTGACACCCTTCCTGCTGGGCGCCCTGTTCGCCTATCTGGGCAATCCTCTGGTCGCGCGGCTTCAGGTCGAGGGGCGGCGCTGGAAATGGCGCATGTCACGCACCCCGGCCGTGGTGCTGGTGTTCCTGCTCCTGTTTGCGGCGCTTGTGCTGTCCGTGCTGATGGTGCTCCCACTGTTGCAGCGGGAACTGGCCCGCTTCATGGAATGGCTGCCCCAGTGGCTGGAATGGATCCGCGAACAGGCCGTGCCCTGGCTGCAGGATCGCATGGGGCTGCCGGCGGATGCGCTGGACCCGGGGCCGGTCTCGGGTCTGCTGGCGGAGCACTGGCAGCAGGCGGGGGATTGGGCGGTCCGGGTGCTGGAATCCGTGGGCCGCTCCGGCGGGCTGGTGTTCGCCTGGCTGCTCAATCTGGTGCTGGTGCCGGTGGTCACCTTCTATTTGCTGCGTGACTGGGATCGTCTGCTGGCCGGTGTGCGCGACCTGTTGCCACGCAGCGTGGAGCCCAGGATGGTGCGGATTGCGGCGGAATCCGACGCGGTGCTTGCCACCTTTGTGCGTGGGCAGCTGCTGGTGATGCTGAGCCTGTCCGTCTTTTATGCCGCGGGCCTCTGGCTGGCCGGCCTGGAGCCGGGGATTGCCGTGGGTGTGATGGCGGGACTGGTGAGCTTCGTGCCCTACCTGGGCGTCATCGTGGGCCTGGGCCTGGGCCTGGCCGCTGCTCTTGTGCAGGGTGCCGATCCCAAGCTGCTGTTCTGGGTGCTTGCGGTGTTCGCCGCCGGGCAGTTGCTGGAAAGTCTGGTGCTCACACCCCGGATCGTGGGCGATCGTATCGGACTGCACCCGGTGGCGGTGATCTTCGCTGTGCTGGCGGGCGGGCAGCTGTTCGGTTTCCTCGGTGTGCTGCTGGCCCTGCCGGTGGCGGCCGTGCTGGCGGTCGGGGTGCGTCATGCGCGGATGGATTATCGCCAGAGCCGGCTCTACGCGGATGGCGGATCCGGGTCGCAGGAGTAGCGCACCGGTGGCGCGTCAGTTGATTCTCGACGTGACCCTGCCCGAGGGGTCGGACTTTGGAAGCTTCCATCCGGGCGCCAACTCCCTGGTGCTGGACGGTCTCCGGGCCCTGGCCAGGGGGCGCGGGGAGATGCAGATCTATGTGTACGGGGAGGCCGGTACCGGAAAGACACACCTGCTTCAGGCCGTCTGTCATGAAGCCGCGCAGCGGGGGCGCCGGGCAGCCTATCTGCCGCGCGTGCTGTTGGCCGGCGCCGGCGCCCGGTCGCTCGATGGCCTCGATGCGCTGGATGTGGTCTGCCTGGACGGCGTCGGTGCGCTGTGCGGGTCACCGGAAGGCGAGATGGCGCTGTTCAATCTCATCAACGACGCCCGGGCCCGGGGCACGCAGCTGGTGCTTTCCGACCGTCAGTCACCGCGGGCCCTGTCCTCCGGGCTGTCGGATCTGGCTTCCAGACTGGTGTGGGGGCCGGTGTTCCAGCTGGCGCCGATGGATGACGACGCCAAATGCGCGCTGCTCGTGGCGTGGGCCCGGCGCCGCGGCTTCGAGCTGCCGCGCGAGGTGGCCGAGTATCTGCTCAGGACCTGCCCCCGGGATCTGCCGTCCCTGCTGGCGCAGGCACAGCGGCTTGAGCGGGAATCCCTGGGGCAGCAACGACGGATCACGTTGCCTTTTGCTCGTGCGGTGACGCGGGCCGGTGAGGATGCGTGAAGGAGCCGGATTAGCCTCTGGTGTGACCTGACTGCCGGCGGGCGAGCCTCGGGTATACGGCTGCGCCGGCCAGCCAGGCGATACTCAGGCAGACCATCAGCCAGCCGTAGCCGCGTTCCGGGCCTGTGCCGGCAGCGTGGAAGACTCCGAGCACGAAGTAGGGCATGGCCAGGTAGGTGGCCCATGCGTGGGTATAGAGACGCCCCGCCATCATGCCGCGCAGTGGCAGCAGCAGGGGCGTCAGCAGCAGGATGAGTACCAGCGCCCGGGGCACGACCCGGGGCGGGTCCAGCCAGACGTTCCACATGAGAATCAGGGCAAACAGGCCCAGCAGGCCCGAAAGGGCCAGTACACGGGCGACACGCATCAGCCGCGTCGCTCCAGCGCCCGGGTGATCTCCGCAATGCGCCGTCCCAGAACATGGCAGAGCCCGCGTTCGTCCTCGCTCAGGGGCAGATCGCCCTTCGGACCGGCCAGGTGGCTTGGGCCGTAAGGCGTGCCGCCGGTTCGCGTGTCGGTGAGCGCCGATTCCGTGTAGGGGATACCCACCAGCAGCATGCCGTGGTGCAGCAGGGGAATCATCATGCTGAGAAGGGTGCTCTCCTGTCCACCATGCAGGGTGCCGGTGGAGGTGAAGACACCGGCGGGTTTTCCTGCAAGCGCACCGGAAAGCCACTGGCTGCCGGTTTGGTCCAGGAAATACTTCATGGGCGCGGCCATGTTGCCGAAGCGGGTCGGGCTGCCCAGCGCCAGGCCGGCGCACTGAACCAGGTCAGCGGTGCTGGCGTAGGGAGGGCCTTCCGCGGGGATGTCATCATCCACGGCTTCGCAGGTGGCCGACACCGGCGGCACCGTGCGAAGTCTCGCCTCCATGCCGTCCACCGACTCCACGCCCCGGGCCACGTGCCGGGCCATCTCCGCGGTGGCACCGTAGCGGCTGTAATAGACGACAAGTACCTCGCTCACGTCAGAAGATCTCCAGAATCTGTTCCGGCGGGCGGCCGATGGCGGCACGATCGCCATGTACCACGATCGGACGTTCGATGAGTATGGGACGCTGGACCATGGCGCGGATCAGGGTCTCCCGCGTGAGCCCCGGATCGTCCAGGTGAGCGTCGGTGTATTCCGGTTCCTTGCGGCGCATCAGTTCCCGCGGTTCCAGATTCAGCAGTCTGAGGATACGATCCAGCTCCTGTGCGTCGGGGGGCGCCTTGAGATATTCCACCACTCGGGGTTCGATGCCCCTGGACTTGAGCAGTTCAAGGGTCGCCCGGGATTTGCTGCAGCGTGGATTGTGGTAGATGACAACCGCAGTGGATTGGCTGGACATGAAGATGCCTTGTGCTTTGAAGGAGTAAACGGGCAGTATCGATGGTCAGGAGGCCGCCTTGACGCTTCTCCGGGCCGGTGATAGCGTTTCGCGGATCAGGGGTCCCATCCCGCGCCCCGAGTTCGCGAAACCGTCCCATGTGGAGCAGACACCTGCGTCGCGCAGCGTTCATTGCATTATACCTGTTGCTTGCGGCGCTTGCCGGTTGCGCCGCTACGGCCCCGGTTCAGGAGATGAGTGACGCCCGGCAGGCGCTTCAGGCGGCGGAACAGGTCGGGGCACGGGACCAGGCCCTGCCCAGCTATCTGAGTGCCCGGCGGTTGCTGGAGTCCGCCGAGGCGTTGCTCAATGAGGGGAATTACAGGTCTGCCCGGGAGAAGGCCGATCTGGCGCGACTCCATGCCGTGGAAGCGCGTGAGCAGGCCCTGGGTAGCCCGGGGACAGGCAGATAGGTGGGCACGCCGGCCGAACAATCCTCTCCCCGCCGATCGTCGTCCGGGCAGCGGTGTGGGCGGATTTTCCGTTCCGTGACCTGTGTTTTTCTTTGTCCTTGACGATTTCACCGGGGCGGTGTTAGCTTTCAATATCCGTACGCCCTGTGGTGTGCTCACAAGAATCCTCAATAATCAGGAGCTAACGTCATGAGAACGAAACATCTGCGGCTTTTCGTCGTTGGTGCGATCGCCCTGGGAGTTTCGGTTGGGTGTGCCACCACGCAGCCGCCCGAGAAGACGGGCTACGTCGTAAACGCTCCGGGCGAGTACTGGCGCAACGCAGCGGGTGACTGCTGGCGTACCGACCGCTGGTCTCCGGACAACGTGGTGGAAGAGTGCGACCCGGATCTGGTTGCGCGGCCTGAACCGCCGCCCGCACCGCCTACCCCCGCTGCGCCTGCCCCACGGGCTGAGCCGCCTCCGCCTGCACCTCCCACCACCATGACCTACGAGGTGGTGCGTGGCGACAGTCTCTGGCGGATCTCGGGCCGGAGTTCCGTCTATGGCAATCCGTACCAGTGGCCGCTGATCTACAAGGCCAACGCATCCCAGATCCGCGATGCGGACCTGATCTATCCGGGCCAGCGCCTGACGATCGAACTGGAACCCTCCCAGGGCGATGTGGACGCCGCAGTGCGGCATGCGCGCACACGCGGTGCCTGGGAGTTGGGTCGCGTGGAAGACTCCGACGTGCGCTATCTGGACCAGTACGGGCTGAGTCCCAAGCGCTGATCGGCAGTCCGGCGTAAGTATCCGGGGCCCGCCTAGTGCGGGCCCTTTTTTTGGTTGGTCAGTTGTCAGTTGTCAGTTGTCCGTTGTCAGTTGTACAAGAGTCCTTTGACATGCTGTGGGGGGCGGTTACGCTCCTGACAACTGACAACTGACAACTGACAACTGACAACTGACAACTGACAACTGACAACTGACCATCCCCATGCCCCCAGGATCAACGGACATCTGTGCAAGACGCTTTCTGGTAAGCGGTGTGGTTCAGGGCGTGTTCTTCCGGGCCTCCACCCGGCGCGAAGGCCAACGCCTCGGGCTGTCCGGCCACGCGAGAAACCTCCGTGACGGGCGGGTGGAGGTTGTGGCGGCGGGGCCCTGCGACCGTGTGCGTGCCCTGGAGGCGTGGCTCTGGGAGGGACCTTCCGCCGCCCGGGTGGATGACGTCAGTGGTGAAGATTTCCAGGGGCCGGTGCCTGACGGATTCAGGGTGGGGTGAAAGCGTATTCGAGATTCAAGGTTCAAAGTTCAAAGTTCAAGGTTCAAGGTTCAAGGTTCAAGGTTCAAGGTTCAAGGTTTAAAGTTTAAAGGTGACTGGCGTCTTCCCGCCATCGCGCAAGGGCCCGGCGCCCCCCTTTGAACCTTGAACTTTGAACCTTGAATAGCCTTCATCTGTGCTGCGGCAGGATCACGTGCAGCGTCTCCATGAACTGGAGGTGCACTTCTTTCCGGATTTCGTCCGTGAGGCCCTCGTCCAGGCCCAACAGCTTCCAGGCGTCCGGATGGGGTGGTTGGCCGCAGGCACCGAATCCGCTGAGGCTCCCTTGGTCCGTGCGGTTCGCCAGGGTGTCGGCCAGATGCACGATAGCCACCGGCAGGCTCATGGGCGACGTCGGCCGGTGATGGCGCGCTACCGCGTGCTGCACGTCTTTCGGCATGTCCCAGAGTTCGAGGAGTGCACCACCCACCTCGGCATGATCGAAGCCGAAGAGTTCACGTTCCTTCCGGACGAGTGCATGCTCGTTGTCACGCGAGGCCAGCAGGGATTTTCGCAGGCTGTCCGGAGAGCGCTGGTAGAGCACCAGACTGCCCAGGTCATGCAGCAGGCCCGCCATGAACAGGCATTCGGGATGGTGTGCCCGACTGCGGCGGGCAAGGTCGAGGGCAATCAGTGCGCTGAACACGCTGTGGCGCCAGAATGCCGCCATGTCCACGGGTTCGTCGGAGAGTCTGGCGAAGGTCTGGGATGCGGTGAGCGCCAGAGCAAGATGATAGAGGGGCCGCGGGCCGATGATGGAGATGGCACGGCTGAGCGTTTCCACCCGATGATTGAGGCCGTACATGGCGGAATTGGCCATATGCAGCATACGTGCGCCGAGGCCGGGATCCTGCATGACGATGGCGGCCAGGTCTTCGGGCGTACTGTCGGGCGCGTCGACGGCATGGCGCAGCTGGATCACGATATCGGGCGGCGAGACAAGGGCGGAACACTCTACCAGTAGTTCCCTGATTTGCCCCCGTTTGTCGGAAACCGCATTCATAAGTTTGATCGACGCCACGCTTTTGCGAATCGCCCGGTGGTCACCGGCAAACACTAGGGAGTATAAGATGTGTACGCCAACTTGCCAGGGGTCGGAAACACGCCACGATGCGCGTGTGGTTCGCCTCTTGCGGAGTCCACCATGAGCGATCCGGGCAGCGAGAATGTGGTTCCCTTCAACGGCGCGGCCAGGCGGGAGTCGGCCGGGTCGGCCCTTCAGATCATCGGTCGTTGCCGCACCCTGACGGCACATCACGTGGAGCGTTGCCTGAAGGCAATGCTGGATAACACGGATGATGCCTTGTTCAAGCGGGCCGAGCAGGCTGAAGACGACGAGACGCAGTCTGAGTATTTCGAGGCCATGCGCGAAGTGCGGCGCAGGCGCTCGACCATGGAGAGCGAGTATCCCCTGCAGCTTTCGCGTCTCTTCGATGCATTCCTGCGTGGTGGGGCGGGGCGGAGTGCCAAGGCTCCCGGCGGTGAGCTCGAGCTCTCCCTCGTGGATGATGATGAACTGGAAGAGAATCTGGCCCTGGAGGGCATGATCTCCAAGGCCAATCGGGTCAACGAAAGCCAGCTGTATGTGCTGACACGCCGGCTCGCGGTGGCATTGGACCGCCCGAAACTCGCGGAGGATGCGCATCCACTGGCGCCCTCGGCCCTGTGCGAGGCATTTCGAAGTGCCGTCAAGGCGCTGGACGTGAGTCTGCGCATCCGTCTGATCATCTACAAGCTGTTCGACAAGTACGTGGTCGGCCAGTTGCCGGAACTCTACAAGGAAGTGAATCACGAACTCGCGGAGCGGGGCATACTCCCCGACCTGCATGCCCGCCCCGCTGCCAATCCCGGTCAGACCGCCCGCCGTGAGGGCCCGGAGACAGCGCAAGAGGAATTGGCACCGGATCCGGCGGATGGAGACGAAGGGGGCGAATTACTGTCGCTGTTGCAGCGCCTTGCGGGACAGTCGGGCGGTGCGTTGCAGCCAGGGGTCACATTGGTGGACCGGGCGCTGGTCGCCGGCGCGCTCAGAGGCCTTCCCGCTGCCGCTCCGGCGTCCGGGGGTGTCTACAGTGGTGCCGAACTCAAGGACGCGGTGCTGAGCGCCGTCAATGGTGGGGTTTCCACCGGCGTCGCGCTCAATCGCACGGACGAGACGGCCATCGATATTGTCGCGATGCTGTTCGATTTCATCTTCGACGACCCCGCGCTTCCCGCTCCGATCAAGGAGCTGATCGGGCGGTTGCAGATTCCCGTGCTGCGGGTGGCCATCGTCGACAGGAGCTTTTTCAACCGCAGGAAGCATCCGGCCCGGCGCCTGATCAACGAGCTGGCCCGGGCGGGCATTGGCTGGACTGAGGAGGGGGAACGCGAGGATGGCCTGCGTTCCCGGATTGAATCCCTTGTGACCCGTCTGCTCGAAGACAGTGACGGTGACGTGGGCCTCTTCGAGCGCGAACTGCTGGCGTTCCAGGAGTGGTCCCGGGATCAGGCGGAGCGCGCCGCGCAGCGTGAGGAACGCAGCACGTTGCTGGCCCAGAGCAAGGAACACATGCGTATGGCCAAGGCCGTGGCCGGCGAGGCCATCGGCCGTGTGGTGGAGGATCACCTCCTGCCGCAGCCGGTGCTCCGGCTCTTGCGCACCACCTGGCAGGACCTCCTGGTGCTCATCTACCTCAAGGAGGGCCAGCATGGCAAACTCTGGAAGAAGGCGCTTAACGTGGCCTCCCTGCTGGTGTGGAGTCTGTTGCCCAAATCGACCCAGGCCGAGCGTGATCAGCTTACCAACCTGTTGCCGTCCTTGTTGCGGGCGCTGCAGGAAGGCATGACGCGCATGTCCTGCAGTGAGGATGAGCAGCAGGCCATTCTGGCGGTGCTCGCCGCGGAACATGCACGCCTGGTGCGTGATCCGGATATCGAACTTGACGTGGACGCCGGGCCGTTACTCAAGCGGCCGGATGCCGCGTCCGCGAGAGCGGTACGTGCGGATGCCGCAGCCGGTGCGCTTCCGGCGAGCGCCTCCGGTACGTCGCAGAACCTGGGGGCGGGCATTCCCAGGCCCGCCCTGGTGCCTGATGCGGGGCCGATCGCCGATCCATCCGAACTGCAGGACAGTCGTTCCTTCATTGCCCGAAAGGTGGCCGAGATCAACCGATTGATCACCGAGGGCAGCTTCCATGTCTATGAGGACGCGGATGCGGACGACGGGTCCGTCGGAGTGGACGAGGACGCGCACCTCGCGCAGGCCCGGAACTTGGAGGAGGGGACATGGCTCGAGCTTCAGGATGAGGAAGCCCGACCCATGCGGGCCAAGCTCTCCTGGAAGAGTCTTATCAGCGGAAAGTACTTCTTCGTGAATCGTCACGGGCTCAAGGTCAGGGAGCTGACCGTGCCGGCCCTGGCGGCTGAATTTCGGGAAGGCCGGGCCAACATCATCGAGGACGTGCCCGTATTCGATCGGGCCATCAGTACACTGATGGCGAGCCTCTCTCCAAGTGTGAAGTGAGAATCGGGAAGTGAGAAGTTGAAATCCCCTCCCCCTTAGGGGGAGGGCCGGGGAGGGGGTGGTTTCATTCCCCCTTCCCGTTTCATTTTCATTCTTCCAGCTTATCCTTGAGGAACCCCTCCAGCCCGTCCATCGGCAGCATGGTCGGCTCGGCGTCCCGCCGTCCCTTGTACTCGATTTCGCCGGCATCCAGGCCTCGTTCACCCAGCACCAGACGGTGAGGGATGCCGATCAGTTCCATGTCGGCGAACATGGCACCGGGGCGCAGCCCCCGGTCGTCGTACAGGACGTCGATGCCAAAGGCCAGCAGTCGTTCGTAGAGGGTGTCGGCGGCTTCACGCAGGCGCTGGGACTTCTGGGCGTTGATGGGGCACAGCGCCACGGTGAACGGGGCCAGTGCCTGCGGCCAGATGATGCCCTGTCCGTCGTGGTTCTGCTCAATGGCCGCTGCCACCACCCGGGAAACACCGATGCCATAGCAGCCCATGGTTACCGTGAGTGTGCGGCCCTGCTCATCCAGCACACTTGCGGCCATGGCCTCGCTGTACTTGCGGCCAAGCTGGAATATATGGCCCACCTCGATGCCCCTGCGTATCTGCAGCCGGCCATGACCGTCGGGACTCGGATCGCCCGGCACCACGTTGCGTATGTCGGCCACTTCCGGCAGTGGGGCATCGCGCTCCCAGTTGATGCCGAAATGGTGCTTGCCGTCGACATTGGCCCCGGCGGTAAAATCGCTCATCACGGCCACAGCCCGGTCCACCACGCAGGGAATCGGCAGTTTCACGGGGCCCAGGGAGCCCGGACCGGCGCCGATGGCAGCCCGGATCTCTTCTTCGCCGGCCATGCGTAACGGCTTCGCCACCCGGGGCAGCTTCTCCGCCTTGACCGCATTGAGTTCGTGGTCTCCACGCACCAGCAGGGCGACCAGCGGCGTGTCGGCGTCTTCGTCGGCCGCCACGACCAGGGTCTTCACGGTTTTTTCCACGGGCAGGCCGAACCCGGAGACCAGGTCGGCGATGGTACGCGCATCCGGTGTGTCCACCAGACGTAACTCTTCGGCGGGTTCGTCTCTCGCAGCCTCAGGGGGCAGCGCCTCGGCCAGTTCCACATTGGCCGCATAATCGCTCCGGTCGGAGAAGGCGATGGCGTCCTCTCCGGAATCTGCCAATACATGGAACTCGTGGGAGGCACTGCCGCCGATTGCACCCGTGTCCGCCAGAACGGCACGAAAGTCCAGGCCGCAGCGCTGGAATATGCGGCAGTAGGCGGCATGCATGTGCGCGTAGGTCTCCGTGAGACTTTCGTCATCCGCATGAAAGGAGTAGGCGTCCTTCATGAGAAATTCGCGGGCACGCATAATGCCGAACCGCGGACGGATCTCGTCGCGGAACTTGGTCTGGATCTGGTAATAGTTGACCGGAAGCTGTCGGTAGCTCTTCACCTCCCGGCGTACGAAGTCCGTGATCACTTCCTCGTGTGTGGGCCCGAAGCAGAACTCCCGCTCGTGCCGGTCCTTCATGCGCAACAGCTCCGGGCCGTACTGCTCCCATCGCCCTGACTCCTGCCACAGCTCCGCCGGTTGCACGGCGGGCATGAGCAGTTCCAGGGCGCCGGTACGGTCCATCTCCTCGCGTACGATGTTCTCGACACGGCGCAGGACGCGCAGGCCCAGGGGTGTCCATGTGTAAAGACCGGAAGCGAGGCGGCGGATCATGCCGGCGCGCAGCATGAGCTGGTGGCTCACCACTTCTGCGTCGGCGGGGGTTTCCTTGAGAGTGGCAAGGGGGAATCGGGTTGCGCGCATGTTCTTTGTCTTGGTTTTTGATGTGATGGGTTCGGGGTCGAAAAGCACTTCTGCCACAGAGGGCACAGAGGTCACAGAGAAGGAGAGTCCTTTCGGACCCCCTGGCTGAAAGCACAGGGCCTGAAGGGTGCTTTTCTGTCTTTCCCCTCTGTGACCTCTGTGACCTCTGTGGCAAATTCTCCTTTGCCAGGTGTTTGCCGTTGTCCCTGCCAGTGGGGCTCAGAAGGTGCCGCCGTTCCAGCCCCATAGCTTACGGGGCGCATTGGCAAATTCAATATACACCCGGTCCCGGGACACATTGATCTCCGCTTCCATGAGATTGCAGAGCAACAGGGAGAGCTCTCCGGTTGCGGTTTCCGGGAGCCCGATGCTCTTCAGTTCCATATACACCAGCGCCGCATCGTCGCCGGCGAAGAGCATGTCCGGGTTGCGGTTGAAGCGCACCATGACAAAGCGTTCCGGCTTGCCCAATTGCTCCGCAACCATGCGTGATGCCGTCTTCAGCAGATGCGCGATGGACGAATCGTCCACGGTCTGGTTGGTCTCGATACTCAGCAGGGGCATGGGCAGCGGGATCCTTCGGATGTCGTTGCGGGGCAGGCTGTCATGAAACCCGCGCCCCGGTTCGCGCCATGCGGCCTGCGGGGCGCGGATCGGGCATCATGGCGCCGGGTGGCGGGTATGCATCAGTCGCGGCAGAACTCCTGGATCTGCTCGCGGGTCGCCGCGATCCTGGTCTGGCGCTCTTCCTCGTCGATGACGCGATACTGGTCGTTATCCCGGATGGTGACGCGGCCGCCCCGGGCAGTGAGGATTTCCAGGTTGGTTCGGGCGCGTGCGCAGTTTTCGGCGCGGATGCGTTCGGAGACTTCCTGGCGTTCCCGCTCCTCCTGCTCGGCGCGGGTCTCTTCGTGTCGCTGATCGCGCTCTTCCATGGCACGTTCCAGACGCTCCTGGGGCGCCCGGTCGACCCGGGGAGCCGCTCGGGTGATGGGTGTCGCATCCACGCCAGGTGGCGGCGCCTGACCGTAATGCACCATGCCTTGCGAATCCGTCCACCGGTACACGGTGTCCTGGGCTGTCAGCGGGGGCGGGAGCAGCCCCATGACCAGAAGCAGCGCGGCGATCGCGAAAGGGGTGATACGGATGATTTCGGGACAACTCATGGGCATCAGTCTCCTTGCGGCAAGCTTAACAGAAAGCACCCGCCGGTCCCCGGGGGTGGCGGGTGATGATTTCTATATACTTGACCCGTGCAGGTCACGCCATGACAGACGTCCGTTGTCTGACCGAAGGGACCTGCGCGGGGCGTCGGCGGCGTGTCGGGAGTTGCCCGTGGGCGGGGCGGTGGTTGTTCCGTGTGGCGGATGCTTGTATATTAGAAAAATCTAATATTACTCCATCCCTCGCCGCTGCCGGCGGGGACCGATCCAGCAGGGGAGACGAGCATGGACAGGCAATTGAACCGCAGTATAGCCATCCTGGCCCCGGTCCTGGCCGTGGTACTGGGCGGCGGGGTGACCGGAACCGCCGTGGCGGTGCCTTTCGAGACGGCCCGGGCGGAGCGCCAGCTCACGGTTCAGGAGCAGGTGCTGGACGGACGCGTGGAGGCGGTGCATCGGGCCACGGTGTCGGCCCAGACGTCCGGACGCATTGTGGAGCTGGTCTACGATGTGGACGAGTTCGTGGAGGAGGGCGCCCTGATTGCCCGCCTGCGCGATACCGAGCAGCGCGCCCGCCTGAACCAGGCCAGCGCCGCCCTGCGCGAGGCCGAGGCCCGGTTCAGCGAGGCGGAAGCCGAGTATGAGCGCATCCGCGGGATCTTCGAGCGGCAGCTGGTTGCCCGGGCCGAGATGGACAGGGCCACCGCCGCCCGGGATTCGGCCCGGGCCCGGCTGGAATCCGCCCGTGCGGCCGTGGCCGGGGCCGAGGAACAGCTGGAATACACGCGTGTGCGCGCGCCCTATGCGGGCATTGTGACCGAGCGCTTCGTGGAGGTGGGCGAGAGCGTTAGCCCCGGGCAGCCGTTGATTGCGGGTATCTCGCTGGAGGTCCTGCGGGTGACCACCGACGTGCCCCAGCGTCATATCGGGGCGGTGCGTGAACTGGGCCGAGCGCGGGTGTTTCACGACGGCGAAACGCCGGTCGACGCCGATGGCCTGACCTTCTTTCCCTACGCCGATCCCGCCACCAACACCTTCAGCGTGCGCGTGGACCTTCCTGTGGGCACCGAGGGACTGTTCCCGGGCATGTTCGTGAAAGTCGCCTTCGCGGTGGGTGAGCGCGAGCGTCTGGTCGTGCCCGAGCGTGCCGTGGTGTACCGGGGTGAACTGGTCGGCGTCTATGTGGTGGACGAGACCGAGCGAGTCAGCCTTCGCCAGATCCGCGCCGGTCGTGTCCTGGACGACGGCATGATCGAGGTCCTGGCCGGCCTGGAGGCCGGCGAGCGGGTGGCCCTGGAGCCGGTGCACGCCACCCTGTACCTGAAGGAGCAGCGGGAGACGACCCCATGAGTGACGGCGGCATGGGTATCTCGGGCCGCATTGCCGGCAAGTTTCTCACTTCCGAGATCACGCCCCTGCTGGCCCTGGTGGGCCTGCTGCTGGGGCTGTTCGCCGTCATGGTCACGCCCCGGGAGGAAGAGCCCCAGATCAATGTGACCTTCGCCAACGTGTTCATCCCCTTCCCGGGGGCCACGGCCCGGGAGGTGGCGCAGCTGGTGAGCTCCCCCGCAGAGCAGGTGCTCTCGGAGATCGAAGGGCTCGAACATGTCTATTCCGTATCGCAGCCGGGCATGTCCGTGCTCACGGTTCAGTTCAAGGTGGGCGAGGACCGCACCGCGGCCATCGTGCGCCTCTACAACCAGATCTTCTCCAACCAGGACTGGCTGCCGCAGGGCCTGGGTGTGGGCCAGCCCATCATCAAGCCGAGAGGCATCGACGATGTGCCCATCGTGGCCGTCACCCTCTGGACCGAGGACGAGTCCCGCGGTGCCCATGAACTGCTGCGTGTCGCCCACGGCCTCGAGACCGAACTCAAACGCGTGCCGGGCACGCGGGACATCTACACCATCGGCGGTCCGGACCATGTGGTGCACGTCGTGCTCGATCCGCAGCGCGTTGCCGGCTACGGCATCGGCCTGGATGAACTGCGCATGGCGCTTCAGGCCAGCAACTTCTCCCGGGACACCGGCGCGCTGGTGCGGGACAACATGGAGATTCCGGTACAGGCGGGCACCTTCCTGACCAGCGCCGAGGAGATCGCTGAGCTGGTGGTAGGGGTGCGCGACGGACGTCCCGTGTTTCTCTCCGATGTCGCCGAGGTTCGCCACGGCCCGGCGCCGCCGGTTAGCCATGTCCGCTTCGGACTGGGCGTGGCATCGGGCGAGGAGACGGTGGCGGGAATGACCCAGCCCGCGGTGACGCTGGCCATCGCCAAGCAGCCGGGCACCAACGCGGTGGACATTGCCGACAGGATCATGGAACGCCTGGACCAGGTGCGCGGCACCTTCATCCCGGAGGGGGTGAACACCACGATTAGCCGCAATTACGGCGTTACCGCGGACGACAAGGCCCGCACCCTGATCCGGAAACTCATCCTGGCCACCGGTTCCGTGGTGATCCTGGTCTGGCTGGCACTGGGGTGGCGCGAGGCCTTTATCGTCGGCACGGCGGTGGTCATCACGCTCGCCATCACCCTGTTCGCTTCCTGGGCCTACGGCTTCACCCTCAACCGCGTGTCGCTGTTCGCCCTGATCTTCTCCATCGGCATTCTGGTGGATGATGCCATCGTGGTGGTGGAGAACATCCACCGGCACATGCAGATGGGCAGGAAGAAGCTGCTGGAGGCCATTCCACTGGCAGTGGACGAGGTGGGCGGCCCCACGATCCTCGCCACTTTCACGGTGATCGCCGCCCTGCTGCCCATGGCGTTCGTGACAGGGCTTATGGGGCCCTATATGAGTCCCATCCCCATCAACGCCAGCATGGGCATGATCATCTCCCTGGCGGTGGCCTACGTGGTCACCCCGTGGATGACCTACAAGATGCTGCGCCGCCAGGCCGAGGCCCGGCCGCACGCGGATGGCGGTCAGGGCCACTCCGAGGAGGCCAGCGGCTGGCTGATGCGCCTTTCCGAGCACAGCGTGGGACCCTTCCTGCGCGGTGACAAGGCCAGGGTGCGCCGCTGGGGCCTTTATGGCGGGATGGTGGTGTTGATCCTCGCCTCGGTCTCCCTGGTCTATTTTCAGGCGGTGGTGCTCAAGATGCTGCCGTTTGACGACAAGTCCGAGTTTCAGGTGGTGCTGGACATGCGCGAAGGCTCGAGCCTGGAGCAGACCAGTCGGGTCCTGCACGAGATGGGCGCCTATCTCGCCACCGTGCCCGAGGTGACCGATTACCAGCTCTATGCCGGCACCGCGTCACCCATCAACTTCAACGGCCTCGTGCGCCAGTATTATCTGCGCGAGGGCGCGCACATGGGTGATATCCAGGTGAACCTTCTGGACGCCTCCGAGCGCAAGCGCAAGAGCCACGACGTGGCGCTCTCGGTGCGTGATCCGTTGCGCGAGATCGCCGCCCGGTATGACGCGTCGGTCAAGGTGGTGGAGGTGCCGCCGGGTCCCCCGGTGCTCTCGCCCATCGTGGCCGAGGTCTACGGATTGGATTACGAGGGGCAGATCGAAGTGGCCCGCCAGCTCCGGCAGGTCTTCGAGGCCACCGATGGCATCGTGGATGTGGACGACAGCGTGGAGTTTCCGGGTCCGCGCCTGATCCTGGAGGTGGACCGCCAGAAGGCGGCCCTGCTGGGCGTCTCCCAGCAGGCGGTGGTCAACGCCGTGGACACGGTGATGAGCGGCGATGACGCCACCTACCTCTATGGCGTGAACGTGAAGTATGCCGTGCCCGTGCGCCTGGAATTCGACCTGGCCGACAAGGCGGAGATCGATTCCGTGCTCGCGCTCAAGGTGCGTTCACAGGGCGGTGCGCTCGTGCCGCTGTCGGAACTGGTGAACGTGGTGGAGACCACCCGGGAGCATTCCATCCACCACAAGGACCTGCTGCCGGTGGTGTACGTGACGGGCGATATGGCGGGTGAGCTGGACAGCCCGCTCTACGGCATGTTCGACCTCGTCTTCCAGTTGCGGGACCTGCCGCTGGCGTTCGGCAGAAACATCCAGCAGTACTTCATCTCCCAGCCGGACGACCCTTACTTCTACAGTCTCAAGTGGGACGGGGAATGGCAGGTCACCTATGAAACCTTCCGGGACATGGGTATCGCCTACTCGGTGGGGCTGGTGCTCATCTACCTGCTGGTCGTGGCCCAGTTCCGCTCTTACATGGTGCCCCTGATCATCATGGCGCCCATCCCGCTCACGGTGATCGGCGTGATGCCCGGGCATGCGCTCATGGATGCCTTCTTCATGGATGCCAAGTTCACGGCCACCTCCATGATCGGCATGATTGCCCTGGCCGGTATCATCGTGCGCAACTCCATCCTGCTGGTGGATTTCGTCAACGACGAGCTGCGCCGGGGTGAGGCCGCGGAGGACGCGGTGATCCGTGCCGGGGCCGTTCGCGCCAAGCCCATCGTGCTGACCGGTCTGGCCGCCATGGTGGGCGCCGGTTTCATCATCGACGATCCGATCTTCAGCGGTCTCGCCATATCGCTCATCTTCGGCATTCTGGTGTCCACGGTGCTTACCCTCCTGGTGATCCCGGTGCTCTACTACAGTTACATCAGGAACCGTCTGCATCTGGTCAGAGCGGATTGAAGGCGTGAGGCGTGAGGCGTGAGGCGCCCGCCGGGCACGGTTTATTGATCAAGATCAATGAAGCTTTGCGGAACCGGGCTAGACTTGATGATGAGTCACATCGGGATGCAGGAGGTATCCTGCGATGGATCCGGACGGGCGTGCAGAATGGCGTAGTGGCATTGCCGCCGTGAATCCCTGGTTACTGAGCGGCACTGAGATCCGCCGCCTGCAGGTTGCCAGTGGTGAGGCGCCGTGTTTCGGCACGAGGACCCGGATTGGCTGTGACCGCGCAGACTGTCGTCTGGCGCGACGCTGCACGGGGCGCCTGGTGGCTCACTGGAAACGCTAACCTACCCCTCTTCGTCCCCCAAACCCCTATCTGGACCCTCCCCGGGGTAACCTCCGGGGACGCTTTTTTCTGTCCGTGGCCCGCGGCGGCGTGTCGGGGTCATAACGCCTGTCCGGCCCCGGGTTGCGCTTGCCGCAGGATGTCATCCCGAGGGAATCGCGAGCAGACGAAGCCGCTCCGGGATACCGTGCCGGCCGCGCCCCGGTGCCGCCGGTCAACGATTCTCGCGCCGTGCGACCGCCAGCAGCACCCGGTCCAGCAAAGCGGTGGACAGCAGGCGGCGCAGGGTGCCCAGCAGATACGTGGGGACGGTGACGTAGTAGCGGGCGCGGGGCCGCGGGCTTTCCAGGGCATGAATGACCTTCTTCAGCACCGCTTCGGGCGGCAGGGTGAAAGGGGCTGCCGGACCCTCCCTGGTGAGGCGCCGCTCAGCGGCGGCGTAACGCTCCCGGAAGACGCTGCGCTCCCGGTCGATGTTTCTCAGGAACGCCGCATGGGCATTCGCCCGGAAGCGGCTTTCGACAGGGCCGGGTTCCACCAGGCTCACATGCACGCCGCTGCCCGCGAGTTCCAGGCGCAGGGTATCCGTGAGGCCCTCCAGGGCATGCTTGGAGCAGTTGTAGGCACCGCGAAAGGGCAACGACACCAGGCCCAGCACAGAGCTGTTCTGGATGATCCGTCCTTCGCCGGCCCGGCGCATGACGGGCAGCACCCGATTGGTCAGTTCCAGCCAGCCCAGCAGGTTGGTCTCCAGTTGTGCCCGCAGCACGCCCCGGGACAGGTCCTCCACGGCACCGGGCTGGCCATAGGCGCCGTTGTTGAACAACGCGTACAACTGCCCGCCGGTGCGCTCCAGTACCTGCTCCACGGCGGCGGCAATGCTGCCGCTGTCATCCAGATCCAGATGCAGGGCCTCCAGGCCCTCCTGGCTCAGGCGCGCCACGTCCCGGGTCCTGCGTGCGGTGGCGAACACCCGGTATCCCCGTGCCTTCAGGCCATGGGCCACGCAATGACCGATGCCGCTGGAACAGCCGGTGATGAGGACAGTGCGCGGTGCAGTCGGCATGGGGGGGTCTTTGAAGGATGAAGGGTGAAGGATGAAGGATGAAGGATGAAGGATGAATGCGAAGGGTAACCGGTAGGATGGGTCAAGCGAAGCGGACCCATGCGGACCGGTGGATCACAGCGAGCATATCGGCAGCCGCAGTAGAAGGGTGGTTAGTAAGTCAGCGTGAGGACGTCGTCCTCGATGGCCGCACCGAGAAACGCGGCCACACCGCGAATGCCGTCCAGTTCCGGGATGCTGTTGTCCTCGGTCAATTGGTGTGTGGCCGCCGCCCCGGCGCAGGCGTAGAATTTCACGCCGGCCTCGTGCGCATCCCGCATGAAGCTGTAGATGGATTTTTCCCTGTTTTCCGCGGGATACAACTGATCGGCGACACCCCTGACCAGGAGCCGGGTGGTGCGGGCCGCGAAGTGGATCTCCACCTTGAGGTCCATGGCTGCCGCCACCGCGGCCTGGAAGAAGGGTGCCCCCAGGTTGTCGGGCACCTCCATGTCCACATTCAGCAACAGGATGACGACTTTGTCTGCCATGCAATGGTCCCCCCGGACCCGGATACCTTCGAGCGGCCCGGTGTGGTATTCCGGCAAACCGGCCCCATATAATTCAGCGACAATACTGACCGATTTGATGAGGGATTGAAAATGCCCATCTACGAGTACGAGTGCGGCGCCTGCGGTCACCGGCTGGAGGCCATCCAGAAGCTCAGTGACGCGCCCTTGACCGTGTGCCCCGAGTGCGGCAAACCGGCGCTGTCCAAGCTGGTGTCCGCGGCCGGGTTCCGGCTCGGGGGCAGCGGCTGGTACGAGACGGACTTCAAGAGCAAGAACAAGCGCAACCTCAAGGACGGCGGGGGTGAGTCGGCCAAGCCGGACGCCAAGCCCAAGGAGACGAAGAAAACGAAGAAGCCGGATACGGCCAAGGCGGCGGCAGCCGGCTGATGCCTCTTTCCGAACAGCGGCCCCGGCTCGTCGCCCTGCGCAGGTATCTGATTACGGGGCTGGTGGTCTGGGTGCCGCTGGTGATCACCTTCTTTGTCCTGAAGTTCCTGGTGGATCTGATGGACAACAGCCTGCTGCTCCTGCCCCCTGCCTGGCGGCCGGAGGCGTTGTTCGGATTCAAGATCCCCGGCCTGGGGGTGCTGCTGGCGGCGGTCATCCTGCTGCTGACGGGGCTTGTCACGGCTAATCTGGTGGGGCGCAAGCTCGTTGAGCTGTGGGAAGGCATCGTTCAGCACATCCCCCTGGTGCGCACCATCTACTCGGCCGTGAAGCAGGTCATGGAGACCCTGCTGGGCAACGGCGGGGATTCCTTCCGCAAGGTGCTCATGATCGAGTATCCGCGCAAGGGGTTGTGGACCCTGGCCTTTCAGACCGGCGTCGGGGTCGGGGAGATGCAGCACCGCACCCACAGGGAAGTGCTCACCGTGTTCGTGCCCACCACGCCCAACCCTACCTCCGGCTTCATCATCCTGGTGCCTCGCGACGACGTGGTGGAGCTGGACATGACCGTGGAGGACGGCCTGAAGCTGGTCATGTCCCTGGGCGTGGTGACGCCGAAATGGCCCCCGGCGCCCAAAGCCGGGCGCGGCGGCGAAGTTGCGCCCCCCCAGTCCAAGTCGTAACATTGCCGCCTTTTCAGGGCATTACACCGCGCGATTCCCGTTCCCCGGCGCACCCGCGCCTTTGGCGGTGAACTCATTCAACCAAGAAGGGCAAGTCATGCGTAGTCATTTCTGCGGGGCCGTCAACGAATCACACCTGGACCAGGAAGTGACCCTGTGCGGTTGGGTCAATCGGCGCCGGGACCATGGAGGCGTGATCTTCATCGACCTGCGCGACCGGGAGGGCCTGGTGCAGGTGGTGTTCGACCCTGACCTGCCCGAGGTGTTCACCACTGCCGAGCGGGTGCGCAGCGAGTATGTACTCGCCGTGCGCGGCCGGGTGCGCCGCCGCCCGGAGGGCACGGTCAACCCGGACCTGCCCAGCGGCGCGGTTGAGGTGCTGGGTCAGGACCTGACCGTGCTCAATGCCGCGGAGACGCCCCCCTTCCAGCTGGAGGAGGACGACGTCAACGAAGAAACGAGGCTGCGCTACCGCTACGTGGACCTGCGCCGCCCCGCCATGCAGACGCGCCTGCAGATGCGCGCGCACATCAGCCGCACCCTGCGCCGGTTCCTCGAGGACAACGGCTTTCTCGATATCGAGACCCCGATGCTCACCAAGGCGACCCCGGAAGGCGCGCGCGACTACATCGTGCCCAGCCGCACCCATCCGGGCAGTTTCTTCGCGCTGCCCCAGTCGCCGCAACTGTTCAAGCAGCTGCTGATGATGGGGGGACTGGACCGCTACTACCAGATCGTGCGCTGCTTCCGCGACGAGGACCTGCGTGCCGACCGCCAGCCCGAGTTCACCCAGCTCGATATCGAGACCTCGTTCATGGACGAGGAGGGTGTCATGGGGCTCATGGAGGAGATGCTGCGCGAGCTGTTTGCCCAGGTGCTGGAGGTGCCCCTGCACGCCCCCTTCCCGCGCATGAGTCACGCCGAGGCCATGGCGCGCTACGGATCCGACAAGCCGGACCTGCGCATTCCCCTGGAGCTGACGGAACTGACCGACGTGATGGGCGAGGTGGATTTCAAGGTCTTCTCCGGTCCCGCACAGGATCCCGCGGGCCGGGTCGCGGCACTGCGGCTGCCCGGGGGCGGGGCGCTGTCGCGCAAGGAGATCGACGATTACACGGCCTTCGTCGGCCGTTACGGCGCCAAGGGTCTGGCATACATCAAGGTCAACGACATCAACGCCGGCCGCGAGGGCCTGCAGTCGCCCATTCTCAAGTTCCTGCCGGACACGGTGGTGGTGGAGATCCTGGACCGCACCGGCGCCCGGGACGGGGATCTCCTGTTCTTCGGCGCGGACAAGGCCCGGGTGGTCAACGAATCCCTGGGTGCCCTGCGCGTCCGGGTCGGCCATGACCGGGGCCTGGTGGAGCGCGGCTGGAAGCCCCTCTGGGTGGTGGACTTCCCCATGTTCGAACACGACGAGAAGGACAATCGCTGGGTCGCCCTGCATCATCCCTTTACCGCGCCCCGGGCGGAACGTGTGGAGGACCTTACCGGCCATCCTGGCGAGATGCTGTCGCGCGCCTACGACATGGTGCTCAACGGCACCGAGGTGGGCGGCGGATCCGTGCGTATCCACACCACCGCCATGCAGCAGGCCGTATTCGAGCTTCTGGGCATCGGCGCCGAAGAGGCCAGGGAAAAGTTCGGTTTCCTGCTGGATGCCCTGAAGTACGGCTGCCCGCCCCATGCCGGCATTGCCTTCGGCCTGGACCGCCTGGTCATGCTCATGACCGGCAGCCAGTCCATCCGTGACGTGATGGCCTTCCCCAAGACCCAGACGGCCCATTGCCCGCTCACCGATGCGCCAGCGGAGGTGTCCGAGGCGCAGTTGCGGGAGCTGAGCATCCGCACCCGGAAGCCATCCTCGTAAGGCCAGGAACCTCGCCCCCCCGTAGGAGCCCGCTCCCGCAGGCGATCCGCCAGTTGCCGGGGGTGTTTTTTTCCCAGCCAACCCCATTTCAGGCTGCCTGCGTCGCCTGATCGCCCGGAGGACCGGGCTCCTACGACGGCCTCGGCCCCCCGTAGGAGCCCGCTCCCGCGGGCGATTGCCCCGATCGCCGGGGGAAAGGCTTGCCGCAGGCGCCGTGCAAACCGGGTTCCCTTGGCTCCTGACTCTTGTATCTTGTATCCGTGCCTTCGTTCAAACGACCCGAATCCGTCCTGATCGTCGTCCATGCCCTGGATGGCCAGGTCCTGCTCCTGCGCCGGCGTGAGCCGCCGGATTTCTGGCAATCGGTGACCGGCAGCCTGGAGTGGGGCGAGTTGCCCGAATCCGCGGCCCGGCGGGAGCTCTACGAGGAGACCGGGCTGGATGCCGGGGGTCTCGTGGACTGCCAACTGACGTATCGTTTCCCGATCCATACGGTCTGGCGGCATCGCTACGCCCCCGATGTCCACGAAAATCTGGAGCACGTGTTTCTGTTGGCGCTGCCGGCACCGGTGCCGGTGCGTCTCGAGCCGAGGGAGCACACGGAATACTGCTGGTTGCCGGCGGCCGAGGCCGCCGGGCGCTGCTTCTCCTGGAGCAACGCCCGGGTGATCCGGGAGCGTGTGCTCGGGGAGGACGCGCCCGATGCGTGAGGCGGTGGTGTTTGTCCATGGCCTGTGGATGACCGGGCTCGAGATGACGCCCCTGCGCCGCCGGATGGCCGCCGAAGGCTTTCAATGCCATCAGTTCCGCTATTCCAGCATCCTGGCCGCTCCCGAGTGGAACGCCGCCCGGCTGGACCGGTTCCTGCGTTCCGTGGACGCGGACGTGGTGCACCTGGTGGCCCACAGTCTCGGCGGGCTGGTGGTCGCGCACCTGTTCGAGCGTTATCCCATGCAGCGGCCCGGGCGGGTGGTGATGCTGGGCACCCCGATCAACGGCAGCCGTACCGCCGCCTGCATGGCCCGCACGCCGTTGACCCGCTGGCTGCTCGGGCGCAGCATCAGGCGGGGCCTGCTCGGCGGCGCCCCCCGCTGGAAGGCCGGCCGGGAACTGGGCATGGTGGCGGGAAACCGCGGTTTCGGCATCGGCACGCTGTTCTGTTGGCGGCTGGACACCCCCAATGACGGCACCGTGGCCCTGGCCGAAACCCGCTCGCCGGAGATCAATGCCCATCTCGCTGTGCCCTATGGCCACTTCGGCATGCTCTGGTCGGAGGCGGTGGCGGAGGCAGTGGCCGCCTTCCTCAGGTGGGGCGATTTCACGGCCCGGTCGCCCTAAGTTAGACTATGCCCCTTATGCTGGCCGCCGGGTTCCCGGACCGGTGCGGCGGGCGATTCGGCCCGGGGTCGGGCCTCCTACGTGCTCCATGGTGTCGGTAGGAGCGGCGACCCCGCCGCGAATATCCCCGAATCCAAATCGAATCACGCTAAGAGACAAGACCTCCATGGCAGGACACAGCAAGTGGGCGAACATCCAGCACCGCAAGAATGCCCAGGACGCCAAGCGCGGCAAGCTTTTCACCAAGCTGATCAAGGAAATCACCGTGGCCGCCCGCCTCGGCGGTTCGGACCTGAACGCGAATCCCCGCCTGCGTCTGGCCACCGACAAGGCCCTGGATGCCAACATGACCAAGGACACGGTGGAGCGCGCCATCAAGCGCGGCGCCGGCGAGCTGGAGGGGGTCAACTACGAGGAGCTTCGCTACGAGGGCTACGGCCCCGGCGGCGTGGCGATCATGGTCGACTGCATGACGGACAACCGGAATCGCACCGTGGCCGAGGTGCGTCATGCATTCACCAAGTGCGGCGGCAATCTGGGCACCGACGGTTCGGTGGCCTACCTGTTCGAGAAGCAGGGCATCCTGAGTTATCCGCCGGGCAGCGACGAGGAGCGGATCATGGAGATGGCCCTGGAGGCCGGTGCCGAGGATGTGCTGGCCAACGACGACGGCTCCATCGACGTGCTGACCGCCCCGGACCACTACGAGACCGTGCGCGCCGCCATGACCGGCGCGGGCCTCAGGCCCGAGCGCAGCGAGGTGACCATGCGTGCCGGTACCGCCGCCCCCGTGGACGCCGACAGCGCCCAGGCGCTGCTCAAGCTCCTGGACATGCTGGACGATCTGGACGACGTGCAGAATGTGTATACCAATGCCGACTTCCCCGATGAAGTGATGCAGGCCATGGAAGCCTGAGGGTTTCGCGAGCGATGGTGGAACAGTGGCAAGTCTCAAGTGGCAAGTGGCAAGGAAGAGTCGTTCTTCCCTTGCCACTTGCCACTTGAGACTTGCCACTGCGCATACAATGCGCATATTAGGCATCGACCCCGGTTCCCTGGTGACCGGCTTCGGCATCGTCGACAGTGACGGCAGGACAAGTGCCCATGTGCACAGCGGCTGTATCCGGCTCGGCCGGGCGGACCTGGTGGTGCGCCTGGGACGCATCTTCGAACAGGTGAGCGAACTGGTGGAGGCCCATGCCCCGGATGTGCTGTCCATCGAGCAGGTGTTCGTCTCGCGCAACCCCTCGTCCGCGCTGAAACTGGGCCAGGCCCGGGGCGCGGCGATCTGCGCCGGGGTGCGCGGCGGCCTGCCCGTGGTGGAGTACAGCGCCACGTCCATCAAGCAGGCGGTGGTGGGCACCGGATCCGCCAGCAAGGAACAGGTTCAGCACATGATCACCATGATCCTTGGCCTGAAGGACGCGCCCCTGCCGGATGCCGCCGACGCCCTGGCGGTGGCGCTTTGCCACGCCCATACACGGGCGACCCTCAGCCAGTTGCCCGAAGGCGTCCGGGGGCTTGCCTTCAGGACCCGGGGCAGCCGCCGGAGGTCCCGGCGATGATCGGCCGCCTGCGCGGCGAGCTGGTGAGCAAGCAGCCGCCCTTCCTGCTGCTGGAGGTCCAGGGCGTCGGCTACGAGATCGAGGCGCCCCTGTCCACGTTCTACAACCTGCCGGAACCGGGCGGGCAGGTGACTCTGCATACCCATCTGCACGTGCGCGAGGACGCTCACGTGCTTTACGGCTTCGCCAGCGAGTCCGAGCGGGGGCTTTTCCGAAGCCTGATCCGGGTGAGCGGCGTGGGGGCCAAGATGGCGCTCGCCATCCTCTCGGGCATGAGCGCCGAAGACTTCGCCCGCTGCGTCATGAACGGGGACACGGCCTCCCTGGTGCGCCTGCCGGGGATAGGCCGCAAGACCGCCGAGCGCCTGGTGGTGGAAATGCGCGATCGGCTCGCGTCCCTGCCGGCCACCGCCGCCGTGGCGGGCGGCCAGCAGGCGGCCGCCGCGGCGGCGGCGCCGGACCCCGTGAGCGACGCGGTCTCGGCCCTGGTGTCCCTGGGCTACAGACCCCAGGAGGCAAGCAGGCTGATCAGCGCCGTGGAGGGCGAGGCGGAGCGCTCGGAAGACCTCATCCGGCTGGCGTTGAAGGCGACACTGAAGTGAAGCGCCAGGTGTCGGGTGTCAGGGGAAACGCCCTTTGAAGTGCGGATTTCTTGCTGTGTAACAGAATGTTGTGGTTCTTTTTTCACGTTTTTTCTTGTATCTTGCCTCTGGTATCTTGCCTCTTGAGCAGTCATGCCTGAACGTCTGATCACCGCTGAAGGCTCCAGGGAGGACGAAGCGGCCGAACTTTCCATCCGCCCCCGGCGGCTGGCGGACTACGTGGGCCAGCCGGCGGTGCGCGAACAGATGGAAATCTTCATCGGCGCGGCCCGCGGCCGTTCCGAGGCGCTGGACCATGTGCTGATCTTCGGTCCGCCGGGGCTCGGCAAGACCACCCTTGCCCATATCGTCGCCCACGAACTGGGCGTGAACCTGCGCCACAGCTCGGGGCCCGTGCTGGAGCGCCCGGGAGACCTGGCGGCGCTGCTCACCAACCTGGAACCCCGTGACGTGCTGTTCGTGGACGAGATCCATCGCCTGTCCCCGGTGGTGGAGGAGGTCCTGTATCCGGCGATGGAGGATTTCCAGCTGGACATCGTCATCGGCGAGGGGCCGGCGGCGCGTTCCATCAAGCTGGATCTGCCGCCCTTCACCCTGGTGGGGGCCACCACCCGTGCCGGGCTGCTCACCTCGCCGCTTCGGGACCGCTTCGGCATCGTGCAGCGGCTGGAGTTCTACGCCGCCGAGGATCTCACCCGCATCGTGCAGCGTGCCGCCGGCATCCTGCACGTGGAGCTGGAACCGGCCGGCGCGGTCGAGATCGCCCGGCGCTCCCGGGGGACGCCGCGCATCGCCAACCGGCTGCTCAGGCGGGTGCGTGACTATGCCCAGATGAAGGCCGACGGCGTGATCACCGCGGCCGTGGCGGACCGCGCCCTGGATCTCCTGGACGTGGACGTGCAGGGCTTCGATGCCCAGGACCGCCGCCTGTTGCTGGCGGTGATCGAGAAGTTCGACGGCGGGCCGGTGGGTGTGGACAGCCTGGCGGCGGCCATCGGCGAAGAGCGCGGCACCATCGAGGACGTGGTGGAGCCCTACCTGATCCAGCAGGGTTTCCTCATGCGCACCCCGCGGGGGCGCATGGCCACCGGCAATGCGTATCGCTATTTCGGCCTGGCCGTGCCCGGGGGTGCGGGTGTGGCCGGAGACCTGTTCAGCCCGGCCTCCGGCGACGCCGGTGAAGACAAAGTGTGATCGAGCCCCGTTTCCATGAGCGTGCAATCCAGCAACATGTCGCAGTCAGACAGGACCTTCGTCTGGCCGGTGCGCGTCTACTACGAGGACACGGACGCCGGCGGGGTCGTGTATTACGCCAATTACCTGCGCTTCATGGAGCGCGCCCGCACGGAATGGCTCAGATCTCTCGGATTCGATCAGGCCCGGCTCGTGCAGGAGCGCGGCCTGCTGTTCGCCGTGCGTTCCGTGAAAGTGGACTATCTTCGCCCGGCACGTCTGGACGACCTGCTGGAGGTGACCGCGGCCATCGGGTCCATGGGGCGGGCCAGCCTGCAGTTCGCACAGACGGTCGTCAGGACCGCGGCCGGGTCCGCGCCGGAACTGCTGAGCCGCGGGGAGGTCAAGATTGCCTGTCTGGATGCCGGCAGTTTCAGGCCCCGCAGCGTCCCGGACGATATCCTCGAAGCCCTGTCAGCCCTGGAGGCCGAGACACGTGAGCGTTGATCTTTCCCTGTATCGCCTGATTCTCGAGGCCAGCTTCATCGTGCAACTGGTGATGCTCATCCTTGTCGTGGCCTCCGTGCTGTCCTGGACGGTGATGATCATCAAGTGGCGCGTGCTGCGCGACACGCGGGTCGCCACCGACGAGTTTGAGGAGCGCTTCTGGTCGGGTGTCGACCTGGCCCATCTCTACGAGGGCATCCGGCGCAAGAACGAGGTGTCCGGGCTGGAGCACGTGTTCGTCGCCGGCTTCAAGGAGTTCCTGCGCGGGCGCAAGCAGCGTCACGAACGGGGCGTGACCCTCGGGGAATCCGCCCTGCGCTCCATGCGCGTCGCCGTCTCCCGTGAGGTGGACGGGCTGGAGAGCTATCTGTCGTTCCTGGCCACGGTGGGTTCCACCAGCCCCTATATCGGCCTGTTCGGCACCGTCTGGGGCATCATGCACGCCTTCATCGGGCTCTCCGGCGTACAGACCGCCACGCTGGCCATGGTGGCGCCGGGCATCGCCGAGGCGCTGATCGCCACCGCGCTGGGACTGTTCGCGGCCATCCCGGCGGTGATCGCCTACAATCGCTTCTCCGACGATGTGGACCGCATCGTCACGCGCTACGACAACTTCACCGAGGAGTTCACCTCACTGCTGCAACGACAGGCCCCGGCCACCGAGGAGGCCATGTGATGCGCGCCGGACAGACAGCCGGCCGGGAGCGGGGCGTATGGCGCTAGCCAAGGATGCGGCGCGCCGGCGCCGTCCCATGTCACAGATCAACGTGGTGCCCTTCATCGACGTGATGCTGGTGCTGCTGATCATCTTCATGGTGACCGCGCCCCTGCTGCAGCAGGGTGTGGAGGTGGACCTGCCCCAGGCCCGGGCCGAGACCATGGAGCCGGACCCGGACGAGGGCGAACCGGTGGTGGTGACCGTCGCCCGGGACGGGCAGGTGACCCTGAACCAGGGGCCGCAGGTGAACGTGCCCCTGGAACGGGAGGTACTGGGCGAGATCGTCGCGGGGCTGCTCTCCGATCGGCCCGGGGTCCAGGTGTATGTGCGCGGCGACCGCAACGTGGATTACGGCCGGGTGGTGGATGCCATGGTGACCGTGCAGTCCGCCGGGGTGGCCCGGGTGGGGCTGATTACCGATCCCGCGGAGGCGGGCGACTGATGCCATGTGGCAGACCCTGCAAGATCATCCCCGAATCCTGAGCGCCGTTGCGCTGGTCCACCTGCTGCTGTTGCTGGCCATGCTGCTGGGCCTGGAGTTCACGCCGCGGGGCCAGGCCTCGGTGCTGGACGTGTCGGTGCACCAGCCCGATGCCCACCGGGTGATCGAGGCCGTGGCCGTGGATGCGCGCACCTTCGACCGCATCGAGGAGGACAAGCGCGCGGCCGAGCGCGAGCGCATCGAGGCCGAACGCCGCCGGGCGGAGGAGAGGCGCCGGGCCGAGGAGGCCGAACGCCAGCGCCGGGAACAGGCGCGCCAGGAGGAGGCGCGCCGCCAGGAAGAGGCCAGGCGCCAGGCAGAGGCGGAGCGCCGTCGCCAGGCAGAAGCAGAAGCAGAAGCCGAGCGCCAGCGCCAGGAAGAGGCCCGCCGGCAGGCGCAGGCACGGGCGGAGGAGGAACAGCGCCGCCAGGAGGAGGCCAGGCGCCAGGCGGAGGCAGAGGCGCGCCGCGCCGAAGAGGAACGCCGGCGTCAGGAAGAGGCCCGCCGGGCCGAGGAAGAACGCCAGCGCCGGCTGGAAGAGGAACGCCGGGCCGAGGAGGCCAGGCGGCAGGCCGCGTTGCGGGCCGAGGAGGAACGCCTGGCCCGTGAGGAGGATGACCGCAGGCAGGAGGAGCGCCGCATGCAGCTGGCAAGCCTCCGGGGGCAGTATACGGACGCCATCAGGGCTGCCGTCGAGCGCAACTGGCTGCAGCCGAGCGGTTTCCAGTCCGGGCAGATGGCCGTGGTGATCGTGCTCCAGACGCCGGGTGGTTACATTCAGGACGTGCGCATCGAGCGCTGCACCGGCGATGCCGCCTTCTGCCGCTCCGTGGAGGCCGCCGTGCGCAAGGCGGAACCGCTGCCGGATCCGCCCGACCCGGAACTGTTCGCCCGGGAGATCCGGTTTACCTTTGAACCCCGTTGAACCCAGTGCCGGGACACATCATGACATCGACTGCATCTTCGCGAATCCTGCTTCTCCTGGTTCTGTGCCTGCTGCCGTTCGGCGCCCGGGCGGCCCTGGAGATCCGCATCACCCAGGGGGTGGAGGGCGCCATGCCCATTGCCGTCGTGCCTTTCGGCTGGCAGGGGGCGGGGGATCGTGCGCCGGAGGACATCGCGGCCATCGTCCAGGCCAACCTGCACCGCAGCGGCCAGTTCGCGCCCCTGGAACGGGCTCGCATGCCGCAACGCCCGGTGCGCGGCGGGGACGTGAACTTTCGCGCCTGGCGCAACGCGGGGGTGGAGCACGTGGTGATCGGCAGTCTCCAGGCCACGGGCGCCGACGGCTTCAACGTGCAGTTCCAGCTGTTCGACGCGGTCAGCGGGCGCCAGACCACCGGCTACCGGATTCCGGTGTCCGGCCGCGACGATCTGCGCCGGGCCGCCCACAAGATCAGCGATCTCATCTACGAGCAGATCACCGGCACCCGGGGCGCCTTCAGTACCCGGGTGGCCTACGTGAGCGTGACCCGGGCGAACGGTCAGTCCCGTTTCGCGCTCCAGGTGGCGGACGCGGACGGCCACCGCCCGCGCACCATCTTCCGCTCCCCCCAGCCCATCCTCTCGCCGGTGTGGTCCCCGGACGGGCGGCGCCTCGCCTATGTGTCCTTCGAGAACCGGCGCTCCGAGGTCTATATCCAGAACGTGGACGGCAGCGGCCGGGAACTCATCGCGAGCCACGAAGGCATCAACAGCGCGCCGGCCTGGTCCCCGGACGGCCGGCGGATGGCGCTGACCCTGTCCCGGGACGGGGCGCCCGATATCTACGTGATGAATCTCTCGGACCGTACGCTGCGCAAACTCACCGACAGCCGGTCGATCGATACGGAACCCGAGTGGATGCCTGACGGCAGGAGTATCCTGTTCACCTCCGATCGAAGCGGCAATCCGCAGATCTACGAGGTGGACGCGGGCGGCGGGCAGGCGCGCCGCCTGACCTTCGAAGGGCGTTACAACGGCAATGCCGCCGTTTCGCCGGATGGCCGCCTGATCGCTATGGTCCACGGCGACCGGGGGCGGTTCCGGATCGGTGTGCTGGAGCGCGGCAGCCGCCAGCTTCGCCTGCTCACCGACGGCCGCCTGGACGAGGCGCCCAGCTTTGCCCCCAACGGCGGCATGATCATCTATGCCACGGCGGGTGCCGGCGGCCAGGGTGAGCTGGCCGCGGTGAGCGCCGACGGGCGCGTGCGCCAGAGTCTCGTGCTCCAGGAGGGCGAAGTCCGCGAGCCCGCCTGGTCGCCGTTTCTGGATTGAAGACATCAGAGCCGAGATGGACCCAAGATCGGGAACCACTTTCATTCAACGAGGAGTCGTGCCATGAAATCCACGCTGCAGATCCTGTTTGTACTGGTGCTTGCCTTCGCCCTGGGTGCCTGCGCCAAGGCGACGCGCCCCGGCGACGAGGACCCCGCCGCGGTCCGTGACCCGTCCGCACGGCCGGATACGGGTATCGAGACCATGCCCCTGGATCCGGACGGCCGGCTGTTCGCCGATCCGCTGGACGACCCCGACAGCCCGCTGGCAGAGCGCATCGTCTACTTCGAGTTCGATCGCAGTGACATCCGGGCGGAGTACGAACACGTGATCACCGCCCACGGCCAGTACCTGGCGGACAACCCGGGCGTACGGGTGCGCGCCGAGGGCCATACCGACGAGCGGGGCACACGGGAGTACAATCTGGGTCTCGGCGAACGGCGCGCCCAGTCCGTGCAGAGGATGCTGATGCTGCAGGGCGCCCGGGCCGACCAGATCCAGGTGATCAGCTACGGTGAAGAGGTGCCCGCGGCGTTCGGGCGTGACGAGGAATCCTGGGCCCGGAATCGCCGTGTGGAGCTGGTCTATGACCGGGAGGGGATGTAATGGCATTACGTGACAGGGCGCGGGTCCTGATGGTGTCGGCGCTCCTGGTGCCGGGCCTGGCCGCTGCGCAACAGGAGGCCATGCCGGATCCCAGGCAACTGGACGCCCGCATCCAGCGCCTCGAGCGCCTGATGGACAACCAGGCGCTCATGGACATGATGCGCCGCCTGGACGCGCTGGAGCAGGAAGTGCGCGCCATGCGGGGCAGCGCGGAAACCAGCGAGCACGAACTGGAGAACCTGCGCAGCCGGCAGCGGGATCTGTACCTGGATGTGGACCGGCGTCTGCAGGCGCTGGAGGAGGGCGGTGTCCGGGTGGCCCCGGGCCCCGGTCCCGCCCGGCCCGATACCCCCATCGTGGCGGATCCGGCCGATCCCGCGGCACCGGTGGCGCCGGCCCCTGGTGCCGCGGACGAGCAGCAGGTCTACCGGGCCGCCTTCGATCTGCTGCGCGAAGGGCGCTACGATCAGTCGGTGAGCGCGTTCCGTGCCTTTCTGAATGACTATCCGCAAAGCGGACTGGCCGCGAACGCACAATACTGGCTGGGTGAGGCCAAGTATGTGAGTCGGGATTTCGACGGTGCTCTGGTCGAGTTCGAAAAGGTGATGGCTGACTACCCGGACAGCAACAAGATCGGCGACGCGCAGCTCAAGCTGGGGTTCACTCACTATGAACTCGGGCAGTGGGATCGTGCCCGTGCGGCGCTGGAACAGGTGGTGGCGAATCACCAGGGCAGTGCCGTGGCCCGCCTGGCCGAGCAGCGCCTGCGGCGCATGCGCGACGAAGGCAGGTAATCAAAAGGATGCCCCCGTAGGAGCCCGCTCCCGCGGGCGATCCTGCCCCCCGGTTTCGCCCGCGGGGGCGGGATCCTACAATGGCCGATCATCCCTCATCGATCCATCCCCATGCAGACCGACACCGACCGCCTGCGCATCACCGAAATCTTCCTGTCCCTGCAGGGCGAATCCCGGACCGTGGGTTGGCCGACGGTGTTCGTGCGGCTCACCGGCTGTCCGTTGCGTTGCGGTTATTGCGATACCGCCTACGCGTTCACCGGTGGAGAATGGATGTCCGTGGACGCCATCGTGGAGCGGGTGGGTGACTACGGCGTGAGCCATGTGACCGTGACCGGCGGCGAGCCGCTGGCGCAGAAGCCGTGCCACGGGCTGCTGAAGCGCCTGTGTGATGCGGGCCACGAGGTGTCACTGGAGACCAGCGGTGCCCTGGATGTGGCCGGCGTCGATCCCCGGGTGGTGAAGGTCATGGATCTGAAGACGCCGGGTTCCGGCGAGTGCGCGCGCAATCGTTTCGAGAACCTGCGCTACCTGTCGCTCCAGGACCAGGTGAAGTTCGTCATCTGCGACCGGGCCGACTACGAATGGGCCAGGCAGACCGTGGCCACCCATGACATCAGTGCCCGCTGCGAGGTACTGTTCTCCCCCGGACACGGACAGCTCCCGGCACGCGAACTGGCCGACTGGATCATCGCCGACCGCCTGGACGTGCGCTTCCAGATCCAGTTGCACAAGTACCTGTGGGGGGAGGAAGCGGGGCGATGAAGTACGAAGTGTGAATTTGGAGTGAAGTACGAAGTGTGAATTTGGAAGTGGGAATGACCGTCCGAACCGGGATTCTGGATGTTCGAAATCAAGGTCTTTGCATCCAACTTCCCAATTCGCACTTCGCACTTCGCACTTCATCGCCCGTCCCGATCTGCCCCGCCTCACCAAAGTAAGTATCACTCGATGAAAAACGCAGTCGTCCTTCTCTCCGGCGGCATGGATTCCGCCACCGTTCTGGCCATGGCCCGTGAACAGGGCTATGCATGCCATGCCCTGAGTTTTCGCTACGGGCAACGCCACGCCGTGGAGCTTCAGGCAGCGGGCCGTGTGGCCGACGCCCTGGGCGCCCGGGATCATCGTATCGTTGATCTGGACCTTTCCGTGTTCGGTGGATCGGCGCTCACGGATACAAGCATCGCGGTGCCCCGGGAGCCGTCTGAAGGCATTCCGGTGACCTACGTGCCTGCGCGGAACACCGTATTCCTGTCCATCGCCCTGGCCTGGGCGGAGGTGCTTCCGGCCCGGGATATCTTCATTGGCGTCAACGCGGTGGACTATTCCGGGTATCCGGACTGCCGTCCGGCATTCATCGAGGCCTTCCAGCGGCTGGCCAATCTGGCCACACGCTCAGGCGTGGAGGGACCGGGGTTCACCATCCATGCGCCCCTGCAGCAAATGAGCAAGGCGGACATCATCCGGCGCGGACACGACCTGGGCGTGGATTTCGCCGCCACCGTGTCCTGCTACTCGGCGGACGCAGAGGGCCGGGCCTGCGGCGTCTGCGATGCATGCCGGCTGCGTGCGCGAGGTTTTGCCGAGGCGGGTGTGGAGGATGCCACCCGTTACAGGAAGCCCTGATCCGCGGCAGTTGCCGGGACCTTCCCGGGAGCCCGTGTTGTCAAATCATGACACCCATCCTGCCTGGGGGTATAATCCCGCGCCGGAAGCGGTCGGACCATGCACACCCGCCCAAATCGAGGGGTTGGGCGTCCGATCGCAGTCAATCTCGGGGTCTCGCCCTCGACACGCGTTCGTCGCTGGAGGAATAACATGGTTTTCGAGAGCTTCCCGACCGCAGCGGCGGTGGTGCTGGGCGCCACCTTCGTGCTGGCATTCATCCTGGGCGCCGTGGCCAACAAGGCCAATTTCTGCACCATGGGCGCGGTTTCCGACTGGGTCAATATGGGTGATCTGGGCCGCATGCGCGCCTGGATACTGGCCATTGCGGTCGCCATGCTGGGCGTGGTGGTGTTCGAGTCCATGGGCCTGGTCGATGCCGATGGCGCCTTCCCCCCGTATCGCATGGCCAATTTCAACTGGATTGCCCATGCGCTCGGCGGCTTCATGTTCGGTATCGGCATGACCTTCGGCAGCGGCTGCGGCAGCAAGACACTGATACGTGTTGGTGGCGGCAATATCAAGTCCCTGATGGTCATGCTCGTCATTGCCGTCATCGCCTTCTGGCTGACGACCAGGCAACCGGTGTTCGGCACGGGGGAGACGCTCTATCAACTGATGTTTGGCTGGACCAACCAGTTGTCCATCACCATGAGCGGCGGTCAGGACCTGGGTTCCATCGTCGCAAGCGGCGAGGCTGCCGTGTGGGCCCGCCTGATCATCGGGCTGGTCCTGGGCCTGTTGCTGCTGTACTGGGTATTCAAGGCGGCCGACTTCCGTTCCAGCTTCGACAATATCCTGGGCGGCCTGGTGGTCGGCCTGGTGGTGATCGGCGCCTGGTACGTGACCAGCAGCGTCCAGGTGACCGACGGCATGGATACCTACGAGATGCGTGCCTACATACAGGATTGGGACTTCCTGGCTGATGATCCCGAAGGCCGCCCCGCGGAGGCCATGCCCTGGTCCAGTCAGTCGTTCACCTTTATCAACCCCATGGGGCAATCCCTGCGCTATGTGATGGCCGGCTTCGACAACTCGGTGCTCTTCTTCGGCGTCATCTCCCTTGTTGGCGTGATCCTGGGTTCGCTGTTCTGGGCCCTGGTGAGCAAGCGTTTCCGTATCGAGTGGTTCGCCTCCTTCCGCGATTTCGTGAACCACTTCATTGGTGCCGTACTCATGGGCGTCGGTGGTGTTCTCGCCATGGGTTGCACCGTTGGTCAGGCCATCACCGGCACATCCACCCTCGCCCTGGGGGGGTTCCTGACATTCGCCACCATTGTTCTGGGTGCGGCGCTCACCATGAAGGTGCAGTACTACAAGATGGTCTACGAAGACGAGGCCACGTTCCTCAAGGCACTGGTCACGGGTCTGGTGGATCTCAAGCTGCTGCCCGGCAGCATGCGCAAGCTGGAAGCGGTCTGAGGAAGGCCCGGGGCCTCTCGGGGCCCCGGCCGTGTTATTTGCCCGCAAGCCCGCGTCCGCGCGGGCTTGTGATTTGGGCGGAGCATAGTAAGATAACCGCCTTTCGGTGACGGCCCAGTCCGTTGCCGGTCCCTCCGGATACGGGTCGTTAGCTCAGTTGGTAGAGCAGGAGACTTTTAATCTCTTGGTCGTAGGTTCGAGTCCTACACGACCCACCATTTAATCACGCGCTTACGAAGCCCGGCATATGCCAGGTTTTTCGTGGGTCACAGAATGGTCACCGTTGATTCGTGCGCTGTGGCAGCAGCCCTGGTCCCTTCCCCAAGGCAGGTCTTCGTCCTCAACGGAAATACCGTGGTCTGTCCCGGTTTCCGTCCCCGGTTTCCCCCGCGCAACTGAGCCTTGGAAGCCTAATTCGGCCCCCAAATCGGGGAACCCGTGCTTCGAGCGGACATGGGTTGAGGGGCTGGCCTTGCTATGACTGAAGATCACGGTCCATGTGAATGTGGCGCGATTATTGAAATGCGCCACTTTGCTCACCATGCTCGGCCATATTGTGTTGTCTGTCCCAGGTGCCCGATGCCCCGAACCATCTCCCAGTCTGTCGGCGGTTTTCCTGCGGGCGCGTGTCAACGGCAACTGAAAACTGACCCACTTTAACGGAATTTCTGCAAAGTAAAATTGACCCACCCGGCGAGCTGTTGTCGCTGGTTGGGGCTTCAAGATCCCCGCCGTGTGTTTCTCCCTCAGCCTGTAGCTATCCCCTTTGGTCTGGATGGCATGGGAGTGATGCAGGTTGCGATCCAGTATGGCGGCGGCCAAGGCGCCAAACGAGATTCGGTCCCGGGTGGCGGCCGTTGCCGGCGGGACAGCGGCGATGGGCATCGGAGTATTCAGTGTGAACCGCGAGACAACGATCAGGCCACGCGGAGTAGCACGGGGCGATGCCGGAACCAGGTGGGAGGCGCCGCAGGGGCGGCCCTGCTCGACGGCGCAGCGCAAACCACGAAAAATCAATTACTTATGATGAATACTGGGACCGGCCGTCACCGGGCCCTTCATTGCCTCGCCAAACGGTGACAGGCTTCGAATCATCCCCGTCACGGGTTGCTACTATCAGTTATATACGCCTTCGCTTCGGCGCGCTCTGTGGCGCCGGATATGCGGGCACGCGTGTATGTGGGCGTGTCCCCCCATACCGTTGGACGGCGGCATGGCCGCCTGGAGGACACCATGGGGAACCAGGAGCGTAAACCCGGGGGGCGGCGGAGATGCGCCCTCGCAGTTCTGTTGGGGATTGTTCTGTTCGTGACGGCGTCGGCGGATGCGGATCCAGCGGAGCCTCCGGGGTTCGAGGCCTTGCGACAGGCGGCGGATCTCGGGTCGGTGATGGATCAGGCCGTACTGGGGAACCTGTACCTGCATGGCACCGCAGTGCCCCGGGACTTTGACAAGGCCTTCCACTGGCTGGACAGGGCCGCGCAGCAGGGCGGGGCACCCGCGCAGCACGATCTCGGGTACATGTACTACAACGGTCACGGGGTCGCCCGGGATCATCATCAGGCGATGCGCTGGTACCGCAAGGCGGCAGTCCAGGGTTTCGGGCCTTCACAACTGGGACTGGGCGTGATGTACGCGCTGGGCCAGGGTGTGCCGCAGGACTACGTCCTGGCCCACAAGTGGGCCCACCTGGCCGCGGCCCACATGGATCCGTCCGAAGGCGTACTGCGACTTGAGCCGGGGCAGCGTGAGGCCGCCATGAGATATCGTGATGCGGTGGCGGTCCACATGACCCGGGAGCAGGTCGAGCAGGCGCGGCGGCTGGCCGATGCCTGGCAGCAGGAGGCTGCGCAGCGGGGTCGATAGCGTTTCGCGGGGCCGGGTGTCCTGCCGGGCGCATGTTGCGGGGACGGCGAGGGGTTCGTTCCTCGCGGAACGCGTGACGGCGTTCGTGGGAAGCGTATGGCCCGGACCACGACCGGCCGGGGCGGCCTTGGTTGCGGTGGTTTCAGGCAAAAAAGAGGCCCGCCGGAGATCCGGCGGGCCTGTGGCGTTCCGTGCGGGTCGTTCCCGTAGGAGCCCGGTCCTCCGGGCGATTCTGCCCAGGCCAGGCCCCGTTCGCCCGGAGGACCGGGCTCCTACGTGTGTGTTGCCTCCGTGTAGGAGCCCAGTCCTCTGGGCGATTTTGCCGAGGCCGAGGCCTGTTTCGCCCGGGGGACCGGGCTCCTACAGGGGGGGTGAACAACCTGTGGGGCGATTCCGGCTAGAGTTTCTCCAGGCCCGGGTTGTCTCCCATGCCCTTGATCAGGGGCACGTTCAGTTCGCCCGCCCGGATGGTCTTGTGGTCACGCAGGTACTCGGCGGTGACGTCCCAGATCTTGCGGCCGGTGTCACCCGCGGGCTGTTCCTGCACGCTCGCCCAGCCGGCCACGACGTAGGTCTTGTTCGGGTCGATGGGCTTGCCGTCCAGTTCCATGTCGGAGATGCGGTTGCCCATGGCCCCGCCGGGCTCGATCGCGTACTTCAGTCCGCCCACGCGGACCATGTCGCCGCCCTGCTGATAGAAGGGGTCTTCATTGAACAGGTTGTCGGCCACGTCCTCGAGCACGGTCTTGATCATCTCGCCGGTCATCTCGTTGCGGGTCACGGCGGGGTAGGTCAGGCCGGTCTGGTCCATGACGTGCTCGAAGGTGATCTTCTGGCCGGGCAGGACTGAGGTGCCCCAGCGGAAGCCGGGCGAGAAGGCGATCTCGGCGTCCACCTGTTCCATAAGGGCGTCGCAGATCACCTGGTCGAAGGTACCATTGAAGTTGCCCCGGCGGTAGAGCAGTTCCTCGGCCTCGGCGATCTCCTCGGAGAGCTTCTCCTGCATGTTGAAGGTCTCGCCGTCGTAGGTGACCGACTGGTTGCGCATGTTGGTGATGTACTCGGCGATCTCGCGGTCCGGCTCGATGAGGTTGGCGAACACCGGCAGTAGCTTGTACTGGTAGCCCTGCACCTGGCCGTTGCGCACGTCGAGGTCGAGCACGCCCAGGAACTTGGTGTTGGAGCCGGCGTTGGTCACCAGGCAGGTGTGGCCGTTGGGGCTCTTGACCTCGAGCGGCTGGGGCACGGCGTCATGGGTATGGCCGCCCATGATGGCGTCGATGCCGTCCACCAGGCCGGCCATCTTGATGTCCACGTCCATGCCGTTGTGGGACAGCACGACCACCACCTCGGCGCCCTCGGCGCGGGCATCGTTGACGGTCTCCTGCATCTGGCGGTGGCGGATACCGAACGACCATTCGGCCACCATGTAACGGGGATTGGCGATGGGCGTATAGGGGAACGACTGGCCGATCACGGCGACGTTCACGCCGTTCAGATTCTTGATGACGTAGGGCTTGAAGACCCGTTCCTCCCAGTCCACGTCGACCACGTTCTGGGCCACGAAATCGATGTGGCCGGCGAAGTCGTTCTCGACGACCTCCTTCACCCGGTCGGCGCCGAAGGTGTATTCCCAGTGGCCGGTCATGATGTCCACGCCGACCAGCTTCTGGATGTCCACCATGTCCTGGGCGTTGGTCCAGAGGCCCGTGCCGGATCCGCCGCCCCAGGTGTCGCCCCCGTCGAGCAGCAGGGCACCCGGGCGCTGGGCGCGGATGTTCTTGACCAGGGTGGCGAAGTGCGCAAAGCCGCCCACCTTGCCGTATCTCTCCGCCAGTTCGACGAAGTCCAGGTAGGTGTAGGCGTGAGACCAGAGGCTCGGATGCTCGATGTTGTAGTACTCGAGCAGGCGCTTGCCGACGATGTGCGGCGGACGCCCGTGCATGTCGCCGACCCCCAGGTTGATGTTGGGCTCCCGGAAGTAGATCGGCAGCAGCTGCCCGTGGCAGTCGGTGTAGTGCATCAGGCTGACATTGCCGTAGGGCTTCAGCTCGTAGGGATTGCTGGGGCCGTTGGCGGCGGCCCGATTGGCGCCGTTGTTGCCCGGGGCGGCATCGTTTCCACAGCCGCTGAGGCTGAAGCCGGCGGCACTGGCCGCGGCGAGGACCTGCAGGAATTCTCGGCGGGATAGATTCATAACGGGATGTCCTCCAAACTTGGTCTGCGATCGGGCGTGATGGTGATCTTGTCGTCGAGGGGGCCAGCGCATGCCGGGCAACGGGCCTGCCGCGCACATCCGGGGAAAGACGCGTCCGGGGACGGGATTATTCCACCGGCTTCTCGCATGTGGTCCGTCGTCCGTCCAAGGGCTGCCTGAAACGTAAAACCGGGCTCCTTTCGGAGCCCGGTTGCGGGGACAGTGTATCAGCCGATCTGCACGTCGGTGGAGTCGGACTCGCCCTTGTTGTCGACCCAGGAGAGGGTGAGGGTGTCGCCGGCCGAGGCGCCGGTGAACTCGAACGACAGGTAGGGGTTGCGCGAGATGGCCGGACCCCAGTTGGCGGTCAGCACATGACGGCCGCCGACCTCTGCCTTGACTTCCTTGATGTAGTGGGCGGGGATGGCCTCGCCGGCCTTGTCCTTGCGCTGGCCGGTCTCCATGGGGTGGCTCATCAGGGCGCGCACGTTGGTGGTGTCGCCGCTGATCTGAGCACGTACTCGAATGCTGGACATGATGGTGTCTCCTTCAATGAATGCTGGCTGTGGGCGTGAGGGGCGTGCTTAGCCGCCGCACCCGCCGATGGTGACCTTGACTTCCTTGGAGGCGCTGTAGAGCCGGCCATTGGCCTTGACCACGGCGACCACATCGGAGGTCTCGCCCATCTTGATACGCGTGGAGACCACCGGCTTGGCGCCCTCGCCGAGCTCATAGGAGGAGGTCAGCGGGAAGTTGGCGTTGGTCACGAGCAGGGCCACGCTGGTGGCACCGCTGATGCCCGATTCGATGGAGATCGGCACCACGGCGCCGTTCTCGGCGATGTCCGGGGCCTGGATGGAGACGTCGCCGTCGCTGAGCGAGTCCGAGCCCATGGCGGCGCTCAGGGCATCGGACAGGGACTGGGCCTGGAAGGCGGCCTCGGGCCAGGCGGCCAGGACGGTGCGGGGGGCCAGCAGGCCCGCGCCCACGGCGACACCCACCGCGCCTGCGGCCAGGGTGCCCTTGAGAAACACTCGACGCTTGCTGTTCATGTGGACTCCAGAAGTTGTTGTGTGGTTGCGGTTGTATATTGTATTCGGCGGCCGTGAATCGCGGTGCCTCGGCCCCTCATCGGGGCCGCGCTTCGGGCGGATCACTCGGACAGGCTCCGGACGTCCGCGCCCGAATTCCGGTCATGGGAACCCCCGGAAGCAGGTCTTTCGCTTCTCAATCCGCGAGGATCATGGGTCGGGGGCACAGGCGCGCCGAGCCACAAGGGTACCCGTTTCCTGTCACATGGCAATGCCGGAATTTGAATATAAGAACATTCCGAAATAAAGGCAGGGCGAGTCACCGCCAAGGTCGGGACGCTAACGGACCCAATCCCGCACGATATTCCGCTTGTCGCGGACCCGTTCCTCCACGAAGGCTGTCAGGTCGGGGGCCTGAAGAGCCATTTCGAGCTGGTGAAGGGACTCCCCATAGCGTCCAAGGTAGAAATAATACTCTGCCATGGTTTCGTGGCTGACGGCACGCTGCCCGGCCTGATCAGCGGCGCGTGCCTTCAGGCGTATGAGCTGGGGGTCATCCGGGGACTGGGCAAGATATCGGTCCAGCAATGCCAGCGCATCCTCGGGCCGGCGGGCATCCAGCAGGACCTCGGCATAGGCGTGAATCACCGGCGCGTGGCGGGGGTAGATGTCATTGAGGCCCTCCAGAATCGAGAGGGCATCGGCGAGCCGGCGCTCACGTTGCGCGATTTCGGCGCGCAGCAGCTGCAGGGACAGGCGCGGTGCATCCTCATCCGTAAGGGCATCGATGGCCTCCCGTGCGGCCGTGGTCTCTCCGCGTTCCAGGAGGGCAACCGCGTAGCCATAGCGGGCCTCCGGTTTGTCCTGATCGCGGCCCCGCTGGAACTCCGCCACGGTTTGGGCGGCATCGATACGTGCCTTGACGCGGGCCAGCGTGAAGACGAACTCGGTGGAGTCCCGACGATAGTCCCGGTCCTCATACTGATCCGCACGCGCGCGGCTGTCGCTGATTCGCGCGGTCGTGACCGGGTGGGTGCGCAGGAAATCGGGGATGCTGTCGGGATTGGCCCGGCTCAGTTGCAGCATGCGTTCGAAAAAGCGTGGCATGGAATGGGGGTCGTATTCCGCAGCCGCCAGGATGGAGATACCGATACGGTCGGCCTCCTGCTCATTGGCGCGGGTGTGGTTGATGCGCGCCTGGGTGCCGGCGGCCATGCCCCCGACGATGGCGGCCTGTCCCAGTTGGGGGTCGTAGGCAGCGGCAATGATGCCGGCCAGCATGGCGAGCCCGGTGGCGAGATCGATGCGGGCGCTGTCCGCGTACATGCGCGCCAGATGGCGCTGGGTGACGTGTGCGATCTCATGGGCGATCACGGCCGCCAGTTCTGATTCATCACGGGCCGCCGCAATCAGGCCCGTATTGACACCCACGATGCCGCCGGGCATGGCGAAGGCGTTGATGCGCGGGTCGTCCACCACCAGGAAACGGAAATGGGCGTGGGCGTCCGGTGTGCTGGAAACCAGCCGCTGCCCCAGGGCCTGCACATAGGCGTTAATGAGCGGATCCTGTTCCAGGGGCAGGGTGCGGCGCACCTCGCGCAGCAGCGTACGGCCCAGTTGCTGTTCCTGGCCGGGCGAAAGCGTGGCCGCCGAAGGATCGCCCATGTCCGGCAGGTTGAGGTCCGCGGACAGGGTGCCCGGCACCGCGATGGCGAGCATCAGGAGCAGGCACACGTTGTGGAAGAAGTGGCGCAATGCTTGGCGGTATGGTTGAGGGTCGGTCATCGGCCGCCCGGAGCGCATGCACGGGCCGCCATGCGGTGCCCGCAGGTGCAGATGTCGGTCCGGAGCGGTTTGCCGGTGGCCCTGACGGGTCTCACCGGGTGACATGGCCGGGCTGTGTTGCTGCTCTGTTCCAGGGTCTCATCTCCTGACCGGACGGGGCTGGACATGCGGGGTCATATACGATGCCGTGGTCCGACATATTATGACACTGCGGTGGCACGGGCGTTCAGCCCCTGCGGCAAGGTCGATACGGATCGTCATATCTGCCGGAGCAGATGCATTGGCTAAAAGATTGAATATTAGAATATGATTATTGTCGGTTTGTAGGCCTGATTCCATGAGGAGGTTTGTTTGTGTACGGATTCAAGGAAATCGACGTGAGCACCCTGTGGCAGTGGCGCGATGCCGGCAAGGCGTTCCGCTTGCTGGACGTGCGGACGCCCTCGGAGACCGCGCGAGGAGTCATCAGCGGGGCCTCGTTACTCCCCATGCACCTGTTGCCCCTGCGGTTGCAGGACCTGGACGAAGAAGAACCCCTGATCATCTATTGCCGGACCGGAGCCCGCTCGGCGCAGGTTTGTGCCTTTCTTGCCCAGCACGGTTTCACAGAGGTCTACAATCTGCGGGGAGGCGTCGCGGCATGGGCCCAGGCAGGCCTGGGTCTGGAGGATCCGGCACCGGCACCTGTGCAAACGGCTTCAATAAGGTAAGCTGTTAGCCGCATAGAAAATATTGAATGGCACCCCGAGGGTCCGGGCTTGTAGCTTGTTAGAGTTTGAATATAAGAATATAAGATTTACCTTTTCGTAGCCGGAAAGGTACCCACGAGAACGTATTCATTGAGGAGATTGGAACAATGGCTAATTTCGATCAGGAACTCGACGCGTCCGGGCTGAACTGCCCCCTGCCCATCCTGCGCGCCAAGAAGTCCCTGGCATCCATGAGCAGCGGACAGGTGCTGCATATCATCGCCACCGACCCCGGTGCGGTGAAGGATTTCGAGGCCTTTGCCAAGCAGACCGGCAACGAGCTTCTGGAAAGCCGCGAGGATGGCGGCAAGTTCTACTTCCTGATGAAGAAGAACTGATCGGGCCCGAACTCTGAAAAAGACCGCGCCGCCGCTTCCGGCTCCTCCGGCAGCGGCGGTTCCTTTGCCACAACCATCCCCTGGTTTGTGGCCGCGATACCCCCCCTCCTTCGGGTCGTTAACCGGGCAGCGTCACGGCCTGTCGGTCACTGACCGGCACGATCAACCCTGGCCATCTCCCCGTTTCGCGATCCCCCCTGGTCCTGTGACCATGGCGGGTGTACTCACGGGTTGCAAGGTCCGAAACGGACAGGCGCCTCGACGTTTCCAGTGGCTCGATCATCCCCCCGTAGGAGCCCGGTCCCCCGGGCGAAAGGGGCTTTGGCCTGGGAAGGATCGCCCGGGGGACCGGGCTCCTACGGTTGTTGTGGCTGTGTTGACTGGGATGGATGTCACCGGAAGGTGATGCCACGAAGGACTCGCCCGCCACGCGGAACGGTACGTGAAGCTCATTGATTTTACTCGTGATGCGGGGCATGGGAGCCTGATATGCGCGTTTGCCAGCCCGCTTCACGGGGGTATAAAATTGCTCGATCGGCCGACGTCAACCGGGAGGCTGATCACGTCATCAAGAGCCAGCGTGCTGGCCGGCCTCATCCCGAGGCGCGATTAGCGGATAGCCTTTGATAACAGGGACGGAACTTCCGGGTTCGTCCTGACCCGCGGGTTGGTCCATCCATAAGAATGTACCGGAGGAAAGCATGGGCTTAGTACGGGGATGTGATATTCCTGAAGACCTGATGTACAGCATCGACAACAACGTGTGGGTGCGTCAGGAGGCTGACGGCACCGCCACGGTCGGCATGACCTCCTATGCGGGTTCCCTCGCCGGTCAGATGGTTTCCTACACCCCGAAGAAGGTGGGCCGGGAAGTAAAAAAGGACAAGTCCTGTGCCACGATGGAATCCGGCAAATGGGTGGGTCCGGCCAAGACCCCCGTGACCGGCGAGATCGTCGCCATCAATGATGCGGTGGCCGCAAGGCCGAGTCTCATCAATGAAGACCCCTACGGAGAGGGTTGGCTGGTCAGGCTCAAGCCCGCCGACTGGGATGGCGAGTCCGGCGACCTGAAGACCGGCGCCGAGGCGTTGGCCGCCTTCGAGGCCAAGATGGACGAGGACGGATTCGGCGGCTGCTGAGATCGCGGCGTGAAATCCGAGGCCGCCTTTCCCGGAGAGGCGGCCTTTTCGACTGAAGGGGCTTTCACGGGGTGTCGGCGATGTCGAACTGGTACGATCTGCTCCAGCATGTGGAGCCACTGGAGGACCTGCCTCTGGATCCGGATCTGGTGCAATCATTGGAGTCCGACTGGTCCGCGCTGGCCGGTTGCGACATTCCGCCGATGCATTTCTATACCCCGACGTTCAAGTCCTGCCGGACCTCGGAACTCACCGACTGCGGCAGCAAGACCTGGCCTGCCGTATCCGTCACCGGGGGCGACTGCAAGCTTCAGTGCGACCACTGCAGGGCCGCTATCCTGAAGCCCATGATCCCGGCGCGCACGCCCGAGGAGCTGTGGCGGGTGGTCAACGGCATCGTTGAGGACGGCGGCCGCGGCATGCTGCTCACCGGCGGTTCCAACCGCCGCAACGAGGTGGAGTACGACGCATACTACGCCACGATCCGCCGTATCAAGGACACCTTCCCGGATTTCCGCATCGCCATGCATACGGCACTGGTGGACGATGATGTGGCGTTGTCCATGGAGCAGGCGGGCATCGATGCAGCCATGATGGATGTGATCGGTTCCCAGGATACGATCACGCAGGTCTATCATCTGCGACGTTCCGTGGACGACTTTGAGGCGACGCTGGAAAGTCTGGTGAAGACCCGCATGAAAGTGGTTCCCCACATTGTCATCGGCCTGCACTACGGCCGCCTGCTGGGTGAGTGGAACGCGCTGGAGATGCTCGGGCGCCACCTTCCGGACGCGGTGGTGCTGGTGGTTGTCATGCCGTTCTATGCCTCCGAGAATCGCCCGTTCGTGACGCCGGACACCGAATCCGTGGGCCGTTTCTTCATGGATGCGCGCAAGGCCCTGCCGGAGACGCCGCTGCTTCTGGGCTGTGCCCGGCCGCCGGGCATCGCCAGGCAGCAGATCGATGCCTACGCGGTCATGGCGGGGCTGAATGGCATTGCCCATCCGTCCGACGGGATGGTGGAGCTGGCCGCCCGGCTGGATCGCCGAGTTCGTGTCACCCCCGCCTGCTGTTCCATCGCGGTGGGCGACGAGGTCATGGCCGTGGCTGGCGACAGCGCCGGTATCGAACTGGATCTTGAAGCCGTCCTCGCCCAAGAGAGGCGGCGCCGTGAACTGGCGCGTGTATCCGTTACGGGGCCGGGCGGCATCCGGGTGGTGGCCCGGGCGGGCGCGTTTACCGCCGGCTCCGACGGCTGCCGCGGAGGCTGATGCCCATGCGTGATCCCGGGACACTGCGGGTACTGGATACCGGTCTGCGCCGTGCCGCCGAGAACATGGCGCTGAACCGTGCCCTGTTGGAATCCCACCAGGCGGGCACGTCACCTCATACGCTTCGATTCCTGCGTTTTACCCCAAGCGCGCTGGTCGGTTTCCATCAGAACGTGGAACAGGAACTGCGCACCGATTACTGCGCGGCGCAGGGCATCGACATCCAGCGCCGTATCACGGGGGGTGGCGCCATCTATTTCGACGAGACCCAGATCGGCTGGGAACTGTATCTGGACAAGGCCTTCCTGGGTACGGCCGACATGGGCGCGATTGCGAAACGCATCTGCGAGGCGGCGGCCGCGGGTATCGGAGCGCTTGGTGTGGACGCACGCTACCGGCCGCGCAACGACATCGAGGTGGACGGGCGGAAGATCTCCGGCACCGGCGGGGCGTTTGACGGTGACTCGATCATGTATCAGGGCACCCTGCTCATCGACTTCGATGTGGAGCGAATGCTGCGTGTGCTGCGCATTCCGGCGGAAAAGCTCTCCGACAAGGCCATTGCGTCGGCCCGTGACCGGGTGGCAAACCTCAAGGACCTGATCGGTGAACTGCCGTCCTTCGATCTGGTCAGGAAGCATCTGGCCGAGTCCTTTGCCGGGGCCTTCGGCGCCAGGCTCCAGTGGGCCGACGGTCTGAATGACGCCGAGGAGAAGGCCTTCGCCGAGGCCCTGACGGAGATTGACTCACCCGAATGGATCTACCAGCACAACCGTCCGGCGAGCGATGTCCCGCTGCTGGAGGCGGTGAGCCGTTCCCGGGGCGGCACCCTGCGCGTGGGTGTGTCGGTGGACCCGGGCCGCGAGCGCCTCAAGCAGGTGTGGATCACCGGTGACTTCTTCGTCAGGCCCCGGCGACTGGTGGTGGACCTGGAGGCGGCGCTTCGCGACACGCCCCTGGATCAGCTTGAGGCCAACGTGACGGGATTCTTCGAGCGGCATTCGGCCGAGATGCTGATGCTGACCCCGCGCGACTTCATCGCCGCTATCCGTGCGGCGTTGGAGAGTCGGGAGGCGAGTCCCTGAATGGATGCCATCCGGTCCACGGACGTGCTGGTGGTGGGGCTCGGCCCTGCCGGAGCCAGTGCCGCGCACATGGCCGCCAGGGCCGGGCTGTCGGTGCTGGGCGTCGAGCGCAATCGGTTCCTGGGTGAACCGGTGCAGTGTGCGGAGTTCATCCCGATCCCCATGGGCGCCTATGCCCGGACCGAGGGCGTGCTCAAGCAGCGTATCAGCGGAATGAAGAGCGTGCTGCCTTCGGGGCGGGTGCATGAATGCGGGTTTTCGGGGCTCATGATCGATCGCGCCGAGTTCGACCGGGCGATCGCCCGGGAGGCCGACAGGCACGGCGCCGAACTCTGGACGCGAGCGCGGCTCACGGAGCTGGACGCGGAGAACCGCGTGGCCACCGTGCGTCAGGCAGGCGAGATGCAGTGCATCCGCTATGAGGTGCTGGTGGCCGCTGACGGCCCTCGTTCCCCGGTGGCGGCGGCCCTGGGAATGGAGCCGCTGGATATCGTGCAGACCCGCCAGTACACCGTGCCGTTGCTCAGGCCCTGCGGTGATACCGACATCTGGCTGTCGGACGACTACCCGGGCGGATATGCATGGCTGTTCCCAAAGGGCAGTGTTGCGAACCTGGGTGTGGGTGCGGACCGGCGCTGGGAGGACAATCTCAAGCAGCCCCTGGCACGTCTGCACAGACAGTTGGCCGATGCGGGGCGGGTGGGCGATGCCATACTCTGCCGCACCGGCGGCGCCATTCCCGTAGGCGGCCTGCGTGGTCGACTGGTGGTGAACCGGATCGTGTTTGCGGGTGACGCCGCCGGCCTGACCCATCCCATCACCGGCGCGGGTATCGCCGCTGCCGTGATCTCCGGCGAACGGGCCGGAAAGGCGGCCGTCGCCCATCTCTCGGGCGATGCAGATGCCTTCGGGGATTACGAGGAAGACATACGCGACCAGTTCGAGACTGCGGTGAACCGCGCCGTGCAGCGGCGCCGCGAACTGGCGGGATACTGGCGCACGGTGGCGGCCAACGAGGACGGGGTGCAGCGCAAGGGCTGGATCGCGTTCGACGACTATTTTGAGGGCGCCGCGGTCTGAAAGGATTGTTGGGTCATTCAGTTTTTCTGCATGTGTGGCTTGCGATGGCAATCAAGGCCGATCGCGGCGAGATGCAAGAGGCAGGATACCGGCGGGTCAGGGTTTGACCTGTCCCTTGCCTCTTGAGACTTGTATCTGCGTTTTTCTGGAGGTTTTCCATGAGTGCCCGTGCCGAGTCCGTGGTTGCTCCGGTGAGGTTCTACCGGCCCGACTATCACATCAAAACGCCGGAGATGCGTTCCCCGGACTATGTGCAGATGTCCACCGCCGCGGCCATCACCCTGGGCCTGGTGCCCGGGGCCATGCACCGCACTGCCTGCACGCACTGCCTGAATCTGCTGGTCACTTATCCGGAAGGCTGCCGAGCCAACTGCAGCTACTGCGGCCTGGCGCGTCACCGCGAGGAGTCACGCGACTATGCGGATCGCAATTTCATCCGCGTGGACTGGCCCACGGCCCGCTACGAGGACGTGATCGAGCGCGTGAAGGGCAATGCCGACAAAGGCCGGTTCGAGCGCATGTGCATCTCCATGATCACTCATCCCAATTCCGACCACGACACGGTGGTGCTGCTGGAGAAGTGGGTGAAGGAAGTGCCGCATATCCCCGTGTCCATCCTCTCCAACCCCACCACCATGAGCTACGCGGACCTGAAGAACCTGCGCGACAAGGGCGCGGATATCTTTACCGTGGCGCTGGACGCGGTGACGCCCGGGATCTTCGAGCGCACCCGCGGCAAGGCCGTGGACAGCCCCCACCGCTGGGACAGGTACTGGCAGGCGATCGAGTGGGCGGCCGAGATCTTCGGCCCCGAAAAGTTCGGTGCGCACCTCATCTGCGGCATGGGCGAGACGGAGCAGGAGATTCTGGATGTTTGCCAGAAGATCCGCGACTTGGGTGGTCATAACCACATGTTCGCCTTTTTCCCCGAACAGGGTTCCCTGATGGAGGACTGGAATCCCGTGCCCAGGGATCAGTGGCGCCGTGTACAGATGGGTCGTTTCATCATCGATTACGCAGGCGGGCGTATCGATGACATGAAGTTCGATGAGGATGGCCGGGTTGTGGATTTCGGTCTGAACGACCGGGCGTTGCGCGAGCTGATCGCATCGGGAAAGCCGTTCCAGACATCCGGCTGCCCCGGCAAGACGGATGAGGAGGTCTCCGCCTGCAATCGTCCCTATGGAGATTCCGGTCCCGCGGACATCCTGAGTTTCCCCTTCGCCCTCAACAGCGCCGACGTGGAGTTCGTGCGCCGCCAGATGGCCGGCGAGCAGGTGGGTACCTTTGAACACGATACCGAAGACTGAGCCTGTCACTGCCGTTCGGTTTCCCCTGAACTCCGCGCCGGCCGGCGGTAACGGGTGCTCAATGGGCAGAAGTTACTTACATAGGAATATAACTATGTATTGGCATATACCAAATTGATCCTGCATCAAATATTCTGTTTGGACCCGTTGGGCTATTTTGACGATGCTCACAGGCGGAATTAAAACCATAACCAGGGCCCGGTTTCATCATCCAAATAACAACTTAGGCGCGGCCGATCGAGCCAAGCCATCCCAGGAGGATTCCATGCGTAAACTTGTCAGACAGTCGACTGTCTTTGCATGTCTGGCGGCGGGACTCGCCGCCACCGGAGTGGCCCAGGCCACCAACGGTTACTTCTCTCACGGATACGGCACCACCAGCAAGGGTCTGGCGGGTGCGGGTGCGGCCTATTCCCAGGACACCCTGGCACCGGCCACCAACCCGGCAGGCATGGTGAACGTGGGTGACCGCGTTGACTTCGGCGTGGCGCTTTTCTCGCCGCGGCGGGAGTACTCCGTGTCAGGCACGCCGATGTGCGGCTTCGAGCAGGGCTGCTTCCCCCTGGAGTCCGGCACGGTCAAGAGTGGCTCGAAGGCCTTCCTGATCCCTCATTTCGGCTGGAACCGCATGCTGGATGACCAGAGCAGCATCGGTTTGGCCATCTACGGTAACGGCGGCATGAACACGGACTATCCCGTGACTCCGGCCGGCGGTACGTTCTACGCCGGTGAAGCGGGCGTCAACCTGATGCAGCTTTTCATTGCCCCCACTTATTCCCGCCAGATCAATGATACGGTTTCCTGGGGTGTGACTCCCGTCATCGCGTATCAACGCTTCAAGGCCAAGGGGCTTGGTTCCTTCTCCGATTTCTCCATGGATCCCGCCAATCTGACCGATCGTGGCACGGACACCTCATGGGGCTTCGGTGTTCGACTCGGTGTACAGGCCGAGGTCGGGCCCGGCGTGCATCTGGGCATTGCCTACCAGTCCAAGATGTTCATGGATGAGTTCGATAACTACAGCGGCCTGTTTGCTGAGCAGGGTGACTTCGACATTCCCGCCAACCTGACCGTGGGTCTGGCCTGGGATCTGACCCCCACTTCCACGCTGTTGTTCGATGTTCAGCATATCTGGTACAGCAACGTGGATTCGGTGGCCAATCCGTTCACGAATCTGACCATGGAAGGGCAACCCCTTGGCGCGGATAACGGCCCCGGCTTCGGCTGGAGAGACATGACCATTGCCAAGGTCGGTTACCAGTGGCAGAACAGCCCGGACTGGACGTGGCGCCTGGGCTACAGCTACGGCAAGCAGCCGATTCGGGACTCCGAGGTGCTGTTCAACATCCTGGCCCCCGGTGTCATGGAACATCACGTGACCTTCGGCTTCACCAGGGCGTTGGGGGCGGACAACGAGCTGAACTTCGCTGCCATGTACGCACCCACCAAGAAGGTGAGCGGCGAGAACCCGCTTGCCCCTGGTCAGGAAATCGAACTGAAGATGCACCAGTTCGAGATCGAAGCCAGCTACGCCTGGAAGTTCTAGGGACTTCGCGGAACGGGGCCTCAGGGCCCCGTTCCTCGTCCGGTCCGGCAGGGATCCGCCCCACGGCGCTGATACTGCCTGCAAACCGATTCGATGAATTGCGAGGTGCCTGATGATGTACTCCAAACGCAGTATCCGCAGGTTCGTGTGGATCGCCTTTGCCTGGATGATCCTGTTCCTTTCGCCGTTGCATGCCCAGGAAGGCACCACCCTCAAACCGTTCGTGCTTGGCGCAGTCCACTCCGGTTCCATCGCGGACCATCTGGACATGGTGCGCAGCGGCCTTCAGGGGCAGGGTTTCGAGATCCTGGGTGAGTACCAACCCTATGACGGGGCTCACGTGATCGTCGCGACCAGCGATGATCTGCTGCGGGCGGCGGCGGCCAGCGATCGGGGGGGCTACATCGCGCCCCAGAGGGTTTCGCTGACCGAGGTGGAAGGGAATACCCAGATCGCCTACGCGAATCCCCTCTACCTGAGGCATGCCTACCGCCTGAACGGCGAGCTGTTCCATGTGTCGGCACGCTTGGCGGCCGCACTGGGTCAGCGTGAAACCTTCGGTTCCGATGACGGTCTGACGCCCGATCAACTGGCACGTTACAACTACACCTGGGGCATGGAATACTTTGACGAACCCTATGAGCTGGCCAGCTACAACAGCCACGCGGAGGCGGTAGCCGCGGTCGAGCGGGGGCTGGCCGAACGCCGGGGTGGGGTATCCAGGATCTACCGACTCGACATCCCGGGTACGGAAATGACCGTCTTCGGGGTATCCATGCGCCAGGCCGATGGCGGTGCGAACGAGCATATGGACGAGGTCCGCCAGATGTCCATTGTCGATTTCAAGCCCATGCGCCAGACCGCCTATCTGCCCTATGAGATTCTGGTCAACGGCGGGAATGTGGAGGCCCTGCACATGCGCTTTCGCATGGCCGTGCATTTCCCCGACCTGCGCATGATGGGCGCCAACAGTTTCATGCGGCTGAGACGGTCTCCGGCCGCGTTGGAAGAGGCACTCACCAGGGTATCCGGAGGTTAGCGACCGATCGAACCTGAGCGATCGCGGTCATCCGGAATGGAGTGATCGGGCTATATCAGCCTTTGAACCCCGGTTCTGCCGGGGTTTTTTTTGTCCCGGGCCTGGAGCAGAATGAAGGCGTGGTTCTCGACGGTCAGAGTGCGGAGACGATGGCAGACGCAGGGCATACAACGGTGGACCGGCTGCTGCCTGGCGAGTTGCGGGATCTTTCCGTGCGTGTGCAGCGCAACTGCGACATTGCCGATGCCCGGCATGCCGGCAACGATACCCTGTGTATCTATCTGCTCAAGATGCGGGAGTTCTATCGCTGGATGCGGCGCCTGCCGTACTCGGCCGCCCTCGACCGGGAGGAGGTGGGCGACTGGGTCATCCGGCAGGAGCAGTTGTGGCAGGACCTGGAGGAAAGGGACCTGGAGCCCCTTCCCCTGGGCAAGACGCATTACGACCCCTTCGATCACGAATCCATCAACCGGCGGCTGGATCCCCATGGCCTGGTCTACGGTGCAGGTTACGGGCGCGGCGCCCGCCCCCTGTTCTTCCTGGGCAGACTGGTCAGCCGCGAGGATTTCGAGGGATACCGGATCTATGTGGTCGGCGAGGAGGAGGCCCGGGACCTGGTGGCGCCGCCGGCGATGTCCCGGGGCGACCTGATATTCGTGCGTACGGAATCCATCCGTCGCATGCTCCACGAGATGATCGAGGCCTGGCAGTTCCGCGGTGCGCCCGCCGATGACGCGCTGTGCCGGGCGCTGAACGCCTATGGTCATGTCCCCGGGGATGAGCGCAGCTTTCAGGCCATGCTTGATTCCGAGGTGGAATCCGCCGTGTGGCACGAAGTGGGGGAGGTGCTCGCGGGGAGATTGTTGGGCCCGGCCTGGCAGGCGCTTGTACTGGAGGTCGCGGGGACCCGCGGGGAACGCGTGATGCGCGCCGTGCGCGACCATCTTGCCGATAGCCTCAGCACGCTGCCGGCCCTGCTTGAAAGCGGCTCCGACGGCGCCCTGCATTTCTACTTCGCCAACCTGGGGGGCATGCGCGGCACGCTGGCTCCCGGTTTGCGCAAGGCGTACGAAGCGTGGTTGGAGACGGGATCCCTGGATGCGCTCAAGCGCCTGGTGGCGCCGTCCCGGGAACACTGGCTGGCGGTCGCACGGCGCCTGCTGGATGAGCCGCACGAGTCCTGGCCCATCAGCGACGCGGAACTCCCTTCATTATGTCTGGACGCCGTCAGCCCTGCGCAGTGATAAGCGCCTGGCGGTCTAGACTTTGACAACTGACAACTGACAACTGACAACTGACAACTGACAACTGACAACTGACAGTCTTTCAAACGTCCCCCCACATACGCATCAGGTTCGCCCGTACATGCCCGGTCCTGCGTGTGGCCTCGCCGTCGGGGTCTCGTTCGCGCAGGGATTCGTGCACCTGGTGCAGTTCGTACAGGATGTGGCGCTGCGCCGGGTCGCGCACCATGGACTCGGCCCATGCGACCGCCACCAGGCGCTCGCCCCGCGTCACCGGACTGACGTGATGCAGGCTGGAGGAGGGGTAGATCACGGCATGGCCGGCGGGGAGTTTCACGGATTGCTCACCGAAGGCCGTCTCCACGACCAGCTCACCGCCTTCGTAGGCGTCGGAGGCATTCAGGAACACCGTCACTGAAATGTCTGCACGGTAACGCCCGCCTTCCGGTCCCATGACCGGATCATCCACATGGGCCCCGTAGCGCATCCCGGGCTGGTAGCGGGCAAAGAAGGCGCCGGACAGCCGGCGGGGCAGGGCGGCGGCCTGGAAGGCGGAGTGGCGGTAGAGCGGCATCAGCACCTGCCGGTTGAGCGCGGCAACGCGTGCGTCGCCCGGCTCCAGCTCCTCGTTGCGCTTGACGCGCCGGGCGTCCTCCCCGGCGCTGTAACGCCCGTCGGTGAAAGGTGCATCAGCGAGCAGCCGATGGATCTCTTCCAGTTGGGATGCGTTGAGCAGTTCGGGGATGGTCAGCAGCATGGATCGTTTGTACCCGCGCTTATTTCTCCGGAGACCAGGTGCCCCTGCTGTCAGACGGAGGGGCGGCGCCGCCCTCGGGGGGGCGATAGTGCGGATCGTTGGGGTTCATGAAGATGAACCTGTATTCGCCCGGCTCCATCTCCACGTAATCCAGTACCGTGTCCTTGAGCAGATCGACGCAGATGGGATCCATCACCAGGCTGACGCCCTCGCTCTTGAAGGTGAGGTCCTCGTCGCGTCCGGTGTCGTCGAAGCCCATGCCGTACTCGATGGCGCCATCGGACTTTCGCCGGGCGGCGATCCGCAGGGCAGGATTCTGCATGCCGCTCTCCTTGGCCGATGCCTTGATCTGCTTTGCGGCTGCGGGTGTGACAGTGATCATGGTGAACTCCTTTGAAACCGTTTGTTCATGGGGCAATCGAGTGGCCTGCGCCGTGCGTCGAACGGTCCATGCAGGAGCGGATGAATGCGACGAAGTGCGTGACCCACGGATTGCTGCGCGTGTGGCGCTGATGGCTGTAGCTGGCAAGCAGATTTCGACAGACGATGCCGTCATGGTGCCCGTCCACGCCATGGCCGCGCACCACCCGGTAGGCGTAGGCGGGTGGAGGGTCCATGGGCTCCAGGGCGGAGTAGTGAAATTCATGTGCCGGAATCGGCGGGGTTCCGCTCGCGTCATGCGCGCAAGCGCCCGGCCAGGGATGCTCCCGGGTGCCCTCCAGGTAGACGTAACCGCGGCCCTGCGGCCTTGCGTGCATGGTGATGTCCCCGGCGATGGCGCCGACCATCTCGTGGCGCCGTCCCTGCCAGCGGATGCTGCGGCTCAGGTACATGAGGCCGCCGCACTCGGCGTAGGCCGGCATGCCGGCCTCGATGGCCTGAAGTATCGCCCGGCGCATGGGGCGATTGGATTCCAGGGCCTCTAGGTGACTCTCCGGGAATCCGCCCCCGATGAACAGGGCATCGGCGTCCGGTATCCGGGCGTCCTTCATGGTGTCGAAGAAGCGTAATTCGGCCCCGGCCGACTCAAGGGCCTCAAGGTCCGTGTGATAGTAAAATGCGAACGCGGTGTCCCTGGCCACGGCGATGCGTACTCGGGCCCCCGACGGCGAGATCTGCGCCGCCACCGTGGCCTGCGGGGGTGACCGGTCGGTTCCAAGCCCGATGATCCGGTCCAGGTCCACCTGTCCTGCCACGGCCTCGGCGAGACGATCGATCTGGATGTCGGCATCGTCATGTTCGTTGCTGGGGACAAGGCCCAGGTGTCGCTCGACGATCTGGAGTTCGGGATTCTCCTGGAGCGCGCCGAGCACGGGCACGTCCGTGTAGTGTTCGACAACCGCGCGCAACTTGGACTCGTGGCGGGCGCCCCCCACCCGGTTGAGGATCACGCCGTCAATGGATATCTCCCGGTCAAAGGCCTGGTAACCAAGCAGCAACGGGGCGATGCCCCGGGTCACGCCGCGGCAGTCCACCACCAGCACCACCGGCACATTGAGCAACCTGGCCAGTGCGGCGTTGCTGTTCGTGCCTTCCAGGTCCACGCCGTCGAAAAGCCCCTTGTTGCCTTCGATCAGGGTGATATCCGCACCGCGCGCATAGCGGCCCGTGGATTCGAGGATTTCTTCTCTGCTCTGGGTGTGAAAATCCAGGTTCACGCACGGGCGCCCCGCAGCATGCCCGAGCCACAACGGGTCGATATAATCGGGCCCCTTCTTGAAGGGTTGAACAAGGTGGCCGCGTTTGCGCAGCGCGGCGCACAAGCCGGTGCTGACGGTCGTCTTTCCCGAGGATTTGTGCGCCGCGGAGATGAGCAGGCGTGTCATGGTCACGCCACGCCTGCCGTTTTCACGCCCCCGCGGAGGCGGTTTCGGCGCCGGCCGGGCGGGTGCTGTGGTGAGGATCGATCTTGTCGTCCGCCAGACTGGCCGGGAGGAAGCGCAGGAACTTGACGGCCACGGCCACCAGGAAGAAGGCAAGTGCCACGCCGCCGATGCCCAGCATGAACTCGGGGAGAGTGGGCACGTAGGGTGCGACCTGTCCGTCAAAGAAACTGCTGCTGACATCGTGCCCAGGGAACATGTCCAGGGGATAGGCCTGCCCGCCGATGATGATGACATACAGCTGAGCCAGTCCGCCCGCGATCACCAGACCAGCGGCCGCGCCGATGACGGCACGTGAACGGCTCCATACGGGATGGAAGACCATCACCAGCGGCAGCACACTGCCCAGGCCGATCTGCACGACCCAGAACAGTAATGGATAGATCCCCCCGTGCAGCAGCATGAAGGCCTCCACGCCATGAAGCCGGGTGGCGTACAGATTGGTCAGGTGATAGACCGCCACGAAATACAGTACGGCGGCCACGAAGACACCCAGGAGGTTCTTCAGCCGGCGCAGGATGACATCACCCAGGGGGCGCTTGCTCCAGCCATAGGCGGCCATGAGCGTCAGCATGAACACGGCCAGGCCCAGGGAGAAGGACAGGGCGATGAACAGCGGCGCGAGGATGGCGGCGTCGTAGGCCTCCCGGGCCACCAGGAAGCCGAAGATCGAGCCGGTACCGGTCGTGAGAATGAGGCGCCAGACGAAGGCCACATAACCCGCCATGTGGCTGTAGCGGTTCATGCGCCGTTCCATCATGAACCACAGGTACACGATGACGATGGCCATGAAGCCGGTGTAGAGGAAGATGTTCCAGGCGAAGATCGATTTGAAGTTGTAATAGGTCATCGCCACGATGAGCCGGTCCGGGCGCCCGAGGTCGAGCACCAGGATCGCCAGGCCACCCGCGAGCAGGGTGACGGCCAGCAGTCCCGAGAGCGGGGCAAGCGGTTTGTAGATCTTGCGCCCGAAGACGGAGGCGATGGAGGCAACATTGAGCGCTCCCGAAGCGGCCACGATCAGAAAGATCGCGAACACGTGGGGCAGACCCCAGACGATCTGGTTGTCCATGCCCGTGATGTGATGGCCGTAGGTGCCCTTTAACACGGCGGCCAGCAGGCCGAGGCCGATACCGACGATCAGGGCTGCAAGCAGCCCGTAGTAGGCGCCGCTGCGCCCCTCGATCTCCCTGAACTGGGTCTTCACTGTCATGTCATTCAGCCCTTGTTGTCAGAGTCCCTGGTAGCGCACGCCGGGGTTCAGGCCCAGGTCCGCGCGGATGGCCACGCCGCCGTACTCGGCCAGGCGGCGGGAGATCTCGGAATCGGGGTCATTGAGGTCGCCGAACACCATGGCCCCGTTGCCTTCCTTGTTGCAGGCCTCGACGCAGGCGGTGGTGCGCTCGCCGCGGTCGATGCGGTGCACGCACAGGGTGCAGCTCTCCACCGTGCCCTTGCCCCGGGGGGCGTGGGGCACCTGGTCGGTCAGCGGTTCGTGGATGAATGAACGCGCCTTGTAGGGGCAGGCCATCATGCAGTAGCGGCAGCCGATGCAGGTGTGCTTATTGACCAGTACGATGCCGTCCGCGCGGCGGAACGATGCGCCGGTGGGACACACGTCCACGCAGGGCGGGTGTTCGCAATGCTGGCACATGACCGGCAGAGAACGGGTATGGCCGGTCGCGCGGTCGGTGATCTCCACCTTGCGGATCCACTGGGCGTCGGTCCTGGGTCGATTCATGCTGCCGATGCCGTTCTCCTTGTGGCAGGCCTCGACGCAGGCGTTGCAGTCACCGCACAGATTGGTGTCGATCAGAATGCCCCAACGGGCACCTTCCTGGGTGCCCGTGCCGGCACCCGCGGTCCGGAGCAGGAATACGCCCGGGGCCAGCGTCAGGCTGGCCACCGCGGCGGCGGCTCCGGTGATGAATTGCCTGCGCGAGAGATTTGGCTGGCTCTCTTTGCTCATGGCTCCTGACTCTCCAGCGCAATGATCGTTTCCATGTCACGGGCGAGGCTCTCGCCGTCCGCGGCCAGGTCGAAGCCGCCGGCAGGCCCGTGAGGATTGAGGGTGTGCATGTAGTCGCCGTTGGCGGGCTTGTCCGCATGACACTGGAAACAATCCATACGCACCGCGTTGAATTTGTGACAGTTGAGACAGAAATGACTTGCCGGATCCTCCCGACTGGCAGTGGGAGAGACGTGACAGTCGACGCACCCCCTCAGGCTGTGATCGGGATTCCGGATGCCAAAGTTCACTGCCTGATCCTTCTCGATACTGAGGAACTTCATATGATCCCGGCGCATGACGTCCACCGGCTCCACACATTGATCCCCGCGGGCCTCCATCATCTGAGGGGCTTCCACCTGGCCGCAGGCGGCGAGCATCAGTACGACACCCGCCAGCAGGAGGCCGGGAAGGATCAGACGGGCATGAAAGATCCCCTGTCGCATGCCTACTCACCCATGGCCATGTCGATGTAGCCGGTGGGACACACTTCGGCACAGATATGGCAGCCGATGCACTTGGCGTAATCGGTGTCCACATAGCGGCCCGTGGCGGACTGCTTCTTGGGCACACGGAACACGGCCGTCTGCGGGCAGTAGATCACGCAGTTGTCGCACTCGAAGCACATGCCGCAGCTCATGCAGCGCTTGGCCTCCTCGACGGCCTGCTCTTCGCTGAGGCAGTCCATGCGCTCCTCGAAATGCCCGATCACCTCGTCGGCGCCGGGGCCGTGTTCACTGCGCTTGTTGCGCGGGGTATAGGGGAAGTGCCCCTTGAAGAGCTTCTCGTGGGAGACGATCTCCTGGAACGAGCGGTCCTCGTAGTTGTGCACCGCGAACTCGCCCTCGGAGGTACCCCAGGTTTCCCCACCGGCGTAGGTGGGCGGCTCCAGGCCGAATTCCTGGAGCTTGCCGAGCAGGTTGAAGTGGTGCACATCCACGCGCGGGCGCTTGATGGGCTCTTCACGGCGCAGAAAGTGGTCGATGGAATCGGCCGCGATGGCGCCGTGGCCGATGGCCGTGGTCAGCAGGTGGGGGCGGATGATGTCGCCGATCACGAAATGACCTTCCCTGCCCGGGACCTGGTAGAACTTGTCGGTGTCGATGAAGCCGCGGCCGTTGTCCAGGGCTTCAAGGCCGGTGAGGTTGCCGCCCTGGCCGATGGCCGAAATGATCAGACTGGCCTCAAGCACGAACTCGGTGCCTTCCACGGGCTTGGGCGCGTTGCCCTCGAACTCGCACTTGGCCATCTTCAGCCCAACCGCGCGGCCCTCGTCGTTGAGCACGACCTCGACGGGCATCACGCCGTCGAGAATGCTCACGCCCTCATGGAGGGCATCATGCACCTCGTGTTCGGCCGCAGTCATCTTTTCCTTGGGGAACAGCGAGGTCAGCGTCACGGTGGCGCCGGTGCGCATCGCGCTGGCCACGCTGTCGTGAGCGACATAGCCGTGAATCATGTCCTCCGGGTGGTCAGTGACGTTCTCGGCCTCGATTCTGCCGAGGCGGCGAGCCACGGATACCACGTCGATGGAGGTGTCGCCGCCGCCTACGCAGACGATGTTGTCGGTGCTCAGCACCTGGATACGGCCGGTGTTGAAGGCCTCGAGAAACTCCACGCCGGTGATGCAATTGGGCGCTTCGCTGCCCGGTACCGGCAACTTGCGGCCGGTCTGACAGCCCACCGCCCAGACCACGGCGTCGAATTCCTTCTCAACGTCCTCCATGCTCACGTCCTTGCCGACGCGGGTCTTGAGGCGCACATCGATGTCGCCCAGATCCAGGATGCGCTTGACCTCGTGGCGCAGGCGCTCGCGCGGCACCCGGTACTCCGGGATGCCGTACATCATCATGCCGCCCAGTTCCTCGTGGTCGTCAAAGATGGTTGAGGCATGGCCGCGACGGCGCAGGTGGTAGGCGGCCGACATGCCGCCGGGGCCGCCGCCGATGATGGCCACCCGCTTTCCGGACAGGGCAGGGGCCTTCTCGAACTCAAACTTCTCCGCATAGGCGGTGTCGCCGATGTATTGCTCGACGGAGTTGATGCCGACGAAGTCTTCCACTTCATTGCGATTGCAGCCGGACTCGCACGGGGCCGGACAGACGCGCCCCATCACCGAGGGGAAGGGGTTTGCGCTGGTCAGACGGCGGAAGGCGTATTCCTGCATGCTCAGATCGGCCGGCGGCTTCTCGATACCGCGCACGATCTGCAGCCAGCCGCGGATATCCTCGCCGGAGGGGCAGGATCCCTGACAGGGCGGCGTGCGGTGCACGTAAACGGGGCACTTGTGGGAGTGGTCTCCCTCGAAGATCGCCTCTTTCCAGCTGCGGCGTTCGTGATCCCCGTCCCGGAACTTGCGGAACGTCAGTTTCATGTCATCGCTGGAAGTCGCCATGCCTTACTCTCCTGGTCAAATCGGGCCGTCGGGCCTGATAGTTCGAATAGGTCGCTTCTGTCTACTGTCTCGGGGCCATCACGATGGCGTCACTCACCAACTGGTGCACGCTCACGATCTGGTCCATCTGGAATCCGTAATAGGGCAGGACCTTCGAGAACTGGCTCTTGCAGATGGCGCAGATGGCCGCCAGGTGCGTCACGCCGTTCTCCTCGGTCACCTCCCTGAGTGCCTGCATGCGGGGCAGGGCCCCCTTGACGCGCAACTCCATGAGATCGTCGGTGAGCAGACCGCCGCCTCCGCCGCAGCAGTAGGTGGCCTCGCCGATGGTCTCGGGGGCCATGTCGTAATAGTGGTTGCACACCGCCTTGATGATCTCGCGCGGGATCACGAACTGCCCGCCCGGCATGTCACCCATGCGCGAGGCGCGGGCCACGTTGCAGGAGTCGTGGAAGGTGACCCGCCGATGATCATTGGCACTCTTGTCCAGTGTCAGGACACCGCGCTGGATAAGATCGTAGGTGACCTCGCAGATATGCTGTGGCACCGGATAGCGCGGATCGAGAAAATCGAAGGGCCCGGCAAGCGTGTTCAGGAAGCTGTAGGCCACCCGCCATGCATGACCGCATTCGCCGAACACGATGCGCTTGACGCCCAGATCCAGCGCCGCCTCGCGAATGCGCATGGCGATGCGCTTCATGTTGTCCATCGAGCCGATGAACACGCCGAAGTTGGCTGCCTCCGAGGCGTGCGAGGAGAGCGTCCATGAAATGCCGGCCTGGTGGAATACCTTGCCATAGCCGATGAGCCCGTCCACGTGGGGCTCGGCGAAGAAGTCCGCCGATGGGGTCACCAGCAGTACCTCGGCGCCTTTCTCGTCGAGGGGATAGCGCACGTCCACGCCGGTGTCTTCCTTGACCTCTTCCTCGAGCCCCTCGAGGGTGTCGGCCAGCGCGGGTTCGGGCAGACCCAGGTTGTTGCCGATCTTGAAGACCTTGCCGATGATCTCGTTGCTGTACTTCTGCCCTTTGCCGATGGCATTCATGATGTCCCGGGTCGCCATGGTGACCTCGGCGGTGTCAATGCCGTAGGGGCAGTACACGGAGCAGCGCCGGCACTCGGAGCATTGATGGAAGTAGCTGTACCACTGGTCCAGCACCTCTTCGGTCAGGTCCATGGCACCGACCAGCTTGGGGAAGAGCTTGCCCGGAAGGGTGTGGTAACGACGATAGACGCCGCGCAGCAGGTCCTGGCGGGCAACCGGCATGTTGCGCGGGTCGGAGGTCCCGAGGAAGTAATGGCACTTGTCGGTGCAGGCACCGCACTTCACGCAGGAGTCCATGAACACCCGCAGGCCGCGGTTGGTCTTGAGCAGTTCGCCGAGCTTGTCCACGGCCACCTGCTGCCAGTTCTCCACCAGCTCGCCCGGGAATCCCAGGGGCTCCTGGAACTGCTCCTTGGAGACGAACGGCTTGCTGTGAGACATCACGCCCTGCTTGAGCGCCGGTATCTCCAGGTACTCCTTGACCTCAGGTGTTTCAAAATCGGCCATCGTGTCGGTCCTCGCGGCGGGCTTGATATGTCGCCGGGCGTTATCGTTCAGTCTGTGCCGCGGGCTTCTCGGCACCGGATATCCAGGTCACATGCCGGCGTTCCCTGGAGTCGTCCACCTGGTTGCGCGTGGGGCTGAAGAACAGGCCCGGTGCATGCAGGAGCTTGCTGATCGGGAAGATGATCATCAGGACCGCCACCAGCAGCAGATGCACCAGCAGCAGGGGCTCGGTGGGCAACGGATGGAATTCGAAGCGCATCAGACCCAGGAAGAACATCTTCACTGCGGTAATGTCGGTATGCCAGATGTACTTCATGGCCAGCCCACTGGCGGCAATGGCGATGAGCAGAATCAGCATCAGGTGATCCGAGGGAGACGAGATGTAGCGGATCCGTTCGACAAACAGACGCCTTGCCCAGAGGCCCAGCAGCCCGGCAAGCATCGCGAAGCCCGCGTATATGCCAAAGGGCTGTATGAGCGCCACCCAGGTCCATACGGGTTCCGTGAAGTACCGGAGGTGACGCAGCAGAACCAGCAGGAGGCCCAGATGAAAGGCCCAGCCCAGGATCCATATCCACTTGTTCGCCTTGAACAGGCTATGGAAGAACACCACTTCGGAGGCCATGCGGAGAACAACCCCGGACCGGGTCGTGGGGGCCGGAGTGGTGGGTATCTTCAGCGGCGCCGGCGCACGGGCATACTGCGCGATGCGCATACCTACCCCGATCAGGAGGATCGCGGTGGCCGCGTAAAAGAGCAAAGCAAAGAACACGGTCGCGAACGACACGAGGGCTTCCTCCAGTCAAGAATCCGGGTGAAGCGATGCAGCTCCACCCGGATCCGGAACCACTGGTGACTTACACGCAGCCGGTGGGCTTGGGCAGGCCGGCGTACTTACACGCCTGCTTGGCCGGACCGTAGGGGAACAGCTCATAGAGGTACTTGCTGTTGCCCTTGTCCGCACCGAGCTTCTTGCCGATCGCCTTGGTCAGCACGCGCACCGCGGGCGCGATCTGATATTCCTCGTAGTACTCACGCAGGAAGTTGATCACCTCCCAGTGGTTCTCATCGAGCGTCGTGCCGTCGGCCTCGGCCATGGCCTTGGCCAGGTCCTCGTTCCAGTCGTTCAGATTGGCCAGGTAGCCTTCTTCGTCGGTCTCGTACGTCTTGCCGTTTACTTCGATTGGCATTTGGTAATTCCTCCTGCTGTCGTTTCAGTGTCGTCGGTTGAAGGGTCCCGGGTCGTCAGAGCCAGGCCTGCACCTTGTCGTGTTTCTCTGTCAGTTCGACAAAGCCCTCGTAATCAACTACCTCGATGCCGTCGATGACCTTGTCGGCGGCCAGACCCCGGGCGAGGAGGTCGGGACCGAGCACGTAGACCTTGCGGTCCTTCGTGGCTTCACGCACATCGTTCTCGTGGGTGGTGCCCCGCATGGCGGCGAACACGCCGTCCTCGATGAGCAGCACGGCGGAGTCGGGAAGGGAATGCCCCAGGCAGGCGGTGAGTGTGTTTCGCTCGAATGGCGACTTGTTCACGGTATGCAGCATGCTCACAGTGGGCTCCTCAGAAGCTCAGAATCACGTCCTGCTCGTCCATGAGGCGGGCGAGGTCTTCGCGCGCCATCACCTCGACGGGCACAAGCAGGTCATCTTCGGTCAGGCCACGCTCGGCCAGGGATTCGGCTTCCACGTAGAGTTTCTCCACGTCATAGCCTTCCAGGGCACGATAGGTGGGAGAGAAGTTCTTCATCCCGATCTGCTGCGTGTCCTGGCCCTTCTTGATCTGGTACACCCCGTCGTCGATGAATGCCAGACTGACATCCTGCTCGAACGCGGCGGCGATCAGCACCACCTCGAGGGATTCGAGGGCGTAGATGGTTCCGTACGGCGCCTTGCGGTTGACGTACATGAACTTCTTGATTTCACCAGGGCCTTCTTCTTCCCAGGGTTCGGACATTTTCGTTCACCTTAGAGACTTGATGTTGCCGTTGACACGGGCAGGCCATGGTGCCCCACCCGTGCGGGTCATCGATCACCGCGCGCGGTCAATCCCCGAAGACCACCAGCCGATCGCATTGGATGCCCGCTTCGATGAGCTGGCCGAGACCGGAGATGCGGAAACCGGGTGCGATATTATGGCCGTCCTTGCCCTGGCGCTTGGCCTCGCCTTCGTCGAGGATGCCACGGCGTTGGGCCGCCGCGATGCAGATCACCATGTCGATGTTGTGCGCCTCGGCCAGTTCGGCCCAGCGCGTGGTGATATTGCGATCGTCCTGCGGGGGCACGCCGAACCGGGTGCCGGTATTCACGCCGTCATGGTAGAAGAACACACGAAAGACTTCGTGGCCGCGATCGATGGCTGCCTTGCAGAACTGGTAGGCCGTGTCGGCCGCCTGGTGCTGGTAAGGCCCCTCGTTGACTAGTATGCCGTATTTCATGCTTGAACTGTCCTGTGGCTATCGAGCCCTCGGGGCCGCGCGGGCCCCGAGGGGTGGGTCTCGTTATTCCGTCTCCTGCAAGACTGATCAGAAGCGGATATGGGTCGAGGCGTTCAGGCTGTTACGCGCGCCGCGCCAGTTCTCCACGTGGAAGCGCGTGAAGGGCAGACCGGTCTTTTCGAAGAACTCGGGCCAGCCGATCCGCTCGATCCAGTCGTTGATCCGCTCCCAATCCTTGGCATCCTTCTGATAGGTCTTCAGGATGTTCTTGACGATGGCCGTGGCCTCGGGCCAGCGCGGCGGGTTGTTGGGGATGCCGGAGGCCACCAGCTTCTGGAAGGTGGGCTTGCCGCGGGCATTGGAGTGGTTGCCGCCGACCCAGATGGCCAGCTTGGTGTGCTCGGCGTCGTTGATCTGCATGGGCGGGCAGGGGGGATAGCAGGCGCCGCAGCAGATGCACTTCTTCTCGTCCACTTCCAGGGATGGCTTGCCGTTCACCAGCGCGGGGCGGATGGCCGCCACCGGGCAACGGGCAACGACGGAAGGACGCTCACACACGTTGGCCACCAGGTCGTGGTTGATCTTCGGCGGCTTGGTGTGCTGCACGTTGATCGCGATATCACCCTGGCCGCCGCAGTTGATCTGGCAGCAGGAAGTGGTGATGTGCACCCGGTTGGGCATGTTGCAGTTGCGGAAGTCGTCGATCAACTCGTCCATCATCGCCTTCACCACGCCGGAGGCGTCGGTGCCGGGGATGTCGCAGTGCAGCCAGCCCTGGGTGTGGGAGATCATGGAGATGGAGTTTGCGGTGCCGCCCACCACGAAGCCGGCGTCCTCAAGGGCCTTGATCAGCGCTTCCACCTTGGCCTCGTCGTCCACCATGTACTCGATGTTCGAGCGGATGGTGAAGCGGACATAGCCGTCCGCGAACTTGTCACCGATATCGCAAAGCTTGCGGAGGGTGAACACGTCGAGGATGCGCTGGGTGCCGGCCTTGACCGTCCAGACCTGTTCGCCCGACTCGGCCACGTGACGCAGAACGCCGGGGCGGGGATGATCGTGCCATTTCCACATGCCGAAATTGCGCCGCATGACCGGATGCATGTACTGGAAGCCGTCCGGGCATCCCGATTCGATGGGCGGACGCATTGCCTGTGCCTGTGCCATTGCTTACTCCTGCACTTATACGGATTCTGATGGTTTGTTTGTGGTGGCCGCTCAGTTGGCCGCCGACCGCTTCTGTTTCTCTTCCATCTTGCGGCGCAGGTACTGCTCTGCAGCCTCGTCGAACTCGTCCATGCGGATGTAGGAGCTCTCACGGGGATGGTTGACCATGTTGGGATCGGCCTCGATGCCCATGCCCTTGAGGAAGTTGACCAGGCCGATACGTTCGATCATCTCGCCGCAGCGTTCGTGCTCCAGACCGTTCTCTGCCCAGAACTCGATGATGTTCTCGGCCAGCTCGGTCAGCTGCTCGTAGTCCTCTTCGGTCTCGAGCTTCATGAACGGCACGATCACGGTGCCCATCAGGTCGCCGATCTTGAGGGTGCGCTTGCCGCCCACCAGGATGGTGACGCCCTTGTCGTCGCCGGGGGAGAGTGCTTTCGGCATGACGTTCAGGCAATGCATGCAGCGCACGCAGTTGCTGTTGTCGACGGTGAGGGTGTCATCGTCATTGAGGGTCATGCAGTTGGTGGGGCAGCGGGTGGTGACGTTGTCGATGACATAGTCACGGCCCTTCTTCTCGATGAAGGCCTTGACTTCGGCCTGATCGATCTTCATGTCGTCGCGCCAGGTGCCGATGATTGCGAAATCGGAACGCTCGATGGAGTTCACGCAGTCATTGGGGCAGCCGGAGACCTTGAACTTGAACTTGTAGGGCAGGGACGGGCGATGCACGTCGTCGGTGAACCGGTTCAGCAGGGTGCGATGGATGCGCTGCTCGTTGGCGCAGGACTGCTCGCAGCGGGCTGCGCCCACGCAGGACATGCCGGTGCGCACGCAGGGGCCGGCGCCGCCGAGGTCAAAGCCGTACTCGTTGATCTCGTCGAAGAAGGCCTGGGTGTTCTCGGTGTTTACGCCGATGAACATGGCGTTGCCGGTCTGGCCGTGGAAGGTGATCAGCCCGGAGCCGTACTTCTCCCAGGAATCGGTCAGCTGGCGCAGGATGTCGGTGGTGTAGAAGTTGCCGGCCGGCGGCTGCACGCGGACCGTGTGGAATTCGCGGGACTCCGGGAAGGCCTTGGCCACTTCGGAGAAGCGCGGAATGATGCCGGAGCCATAGCCGAAAACGGACACGGTGCCACCTTTCCAGTAGCCCTTGCGCGTTTCATAGGAGTGCTCGAGCTGGCCCAGCAGGTCGTTGGTGACGCCCTGGATGCGCTCGTCAGGGTGTTCGTCGCGAAGACGCTTGATGCCGGAGATGAAGCTCGGCCAGGGGCCGTTCTCCAACTCGTCGAGCATGGGGGTTGGGTGCTGGTTCTTGGCCATGACGATCTCCTTTCGGATGCTGGGGACAGGGTTTGCTGTGTAACCTGTTATTTTAGGATATAACCAGTCACTTCGCGATACAGCCTTGACCCTGTCCGGGTCTGTTCCGGGATCTGGCATGTTCGCCGACCCCCTTTTTGTGCTGCGGTAGACTCTAGGTGGGGCACCGCGAGGAGAACACCCTACCGTTGGGGTGGAACTCCTGGCCCCGCATATCCCTCTCGGGATAGGCGCAAAGCGGCCGGACAGGACGTTCCCGCATCGGCCCGTGAACCCGGGCCGTCGATCCCCGGAAGTGGCCCGGGCCAGGTCGGGCGGGTGGCGTTATAATGTGCGATGCGCCGCTGCCGCGCGGGTCCCTGCCTATCCCGGATGGAGTGTTGTGCATCCGATGCAGGACACTACACTGCGTCCGGTGACCGGGGCGGTTCGGTGCGCGGCGATTCCCCGGCGGCACCCGATCGGATACTCAACCCCCAGGTCATTGAGATTTTCCAGACCCCATGACGACGAATTCCGCAACTGCCGTGGACCGCCTGCCCGAGACCCCGTTCTCCGGCGTTTCACCGTTTCTCCTGACGGAGGATCGGGCGTACAGGCGATGGCGGGAGACCAAACTGGCCGGCGGTCTCCTCGAGCCGGAACGCCTGATGGTCCCCGTGGGCAACCCCGAAGACCTGACGGCGGCGGAGCGCGCGGCTCTTCTGGAGCGGGTATCGCGCTTTAATATGGTGTTCTATCGCTGCAGTGACGGGGGGCGGGCAATGGACCGGGGCCAGGTGAGGCGTTTCGCCGCGGCTCTGGGTCTGGTCCGACTGGACAACAACCTGTGCGCGGAAGAGGACGGGGTCAGTGAACTGCGCGTGACCCCGGGCGGCCCTCAGGGCGAGTACATTCCCTATACCGACCGCCCGCTCAGCTGGCACTGTGACGGCTACTACAACCCGCCCCACAGGCGTATCCGGGCCATGCTGCTGCATTGTGTCTCCGATGCCCCGGAGGGGGGCGAGAACGCCTACATGGATCACGAGTTGCTCTATATCCGCCTGCGCGACGAGAATCCGGCCTGGATCGAGGCACTGAGCCACCCCCGGGCCTTCACCATTCCCCCCAACGTGGTCAACGGCGAGACCCTGCGGGAGGCCCAGAGCGGTCCGGTTTTCAGTGTCGACCCGGCCAGCGGCCGGCTTCACATGCGCTACACGGCGAGGCTCCGCAATATCCGGTGGCGGGACGACGGGCCCACCCGGGCCGCGGCCGCGCGCATCCGGGAACTGCTCGGCGGGGACGACAATCCGGATATCCTGCGCTACCGGCTGCGCCCCGGTGAGGGCGTGGTATGCAACAACGTCCTGCATGCGCGCACCGGGTTCAGGGATGATGCCGGCGGGGGTCACCAACGGCTGATCTACCGGGCCCGATATCTGGACCGGATTGCCGGAACCTGAGGAAAATACCATGCTCTGGTTGAGTGAAGTCCTGATGCAGAATCACGACCTGCAGTCCTTCCAGGAACTGCTGGAACTCGTGCGCCAGCGCGCCCGGGAGGGCGAGCGATTCCTGAGTTCCGACGTGAAGCCGCCTTTTCCGGATACACCTCCGGACTGGGAGGAGCAGATCGAGGCGGCGTTCACTTCACCCATGTCATAGGGATGTACGCATATGTACTGGGATGAAATGCCGCAAACCGGAGTCGAGCAGTTGCCCGATGACGTGGTCGATGTGTCCTACCGCATCGACTGCCGCTGCCTGCCTCTGGACCACGCCTATGCCCTGTCCAGCGCGGTGCGCCGGGTGCTGCCCTGGCTGGAGGACGAGGAGCATGCCGGTATCCACCTGATCCACGGGGCGGAATCCGGCAATGGCTGGTACCGTCCGCAGGATCCGGAGCACGATGTGCTGCATCTCTCCCGCCGGGCCCGCTTTCGCCTGCGCCTGCCCCGGCACCGCCTGGAGAATGCCCGTGACCTGGCCGGGCAGCGGTTCGACCTGGATGGCTTCGAACTCAGCCTTGGCGAGGCGAGCGTGATCCCCCTGCAGCCTCAGCCGGCGTTGCTGGCCCGCTATGTGGTGGCCCGGGCGACACAGGACGAGGAGGACTTTCTGCGTGAGGCGGCCCGGCATCTGCGGGAGCTGGATGTGCCGGTGTCAAAACTGCTGTGCGGCCGCAGTCATGTGCTGCATACGCCCGAGGGCGAGGTATTCACGCGCAGCCTCATGGTGGCCGACCTGGACCCGTATTCCTCGGTGCTGCTTCAGCGTGCCGGGATCGGGCCGCGGCGGCTCATGGGCTGCGGGTTGTTCATAGGCCACAAGGATGTCGCCCCGGTGCAGGGCAAGCAGGGAAGCTGAGCGGAATTCAGAGCTTGATGTGTCTTTAACCCGATAAACCACATTTTCTGCAGGAGGATGATTCGATGAGTCTGGAAGTGGATGGGGTCACCATTGAGACCAATGACAAGGGGTACCTGGAGGACATCGGTGACTGGAGCGAGAAGGTGGCCGAGGCCATCGCGGCCAAGGAAGGTATCGAACTGACCGAGCGGCACTGGGATCTGATCCATTATCTGCGCGACGAGTACATCAACAACAACGAGAATCAGCCCAATACCCGTACCATTGTCAAGGCCATGCAGGCCAAGTGGGATGACAAGAGCGTCGACGCGAAGACTATCTATGACCTCTTCCCGCTGGATCCCAGCAAGCAGGGGGGCCGGATCGCCGGCCTGCCGGAGAGCCGCCGCAAGGGCGGATATTGAAGGCAGTCTCAAGTCTCAAGTCTCAAGTGGCAAGGAAAGGCAAAATCATTCACTTCCTCTTCCTCAGGGTGAGGGCCGGGGTTTGGGTGGGTTCCCTTGCCACTTGCCACTTGAGACTAGCCACTGCATTTATATCCCCTTAGGGGGGTTAAGGCGGTTTGGAGGGCGGTGCTATATTCCGGGGCAGTTTCGGAGCCACTCCGCCACACCGAATCAATCGGAGGCCAAGAAAGCGATGAGCAAGAAGCAGGAACTGATCAAGCAGATGCTCGAGATGCAGAAGAAGTTCATCGAGTACGAACATGCCAATGGCGTCGAGCCCGAGGAGTATTATCTGGCCCCCGAAGGTCACCCCTTGCATGCGTATCGTCAGAAGTACCGCGATATCGCCATGGAACTGGTGGACATCGCCCACGAGGAAAAGGGCTCCCGCCGGTAAGATGACCGGAGGGTGATCTCCCTCCCCGGGTTTGCGCATGCCGACCCGGTTTGCCTTCGCGCCGTCTGCCCGGGTCGTGACCGGACAGGCGGCGTTTCCATGTATGACCCAGGCATTCATTGCTCCACGGGAGGCCGAGTCCATGTCCAGTCAGCCGATCCGTTTTGACCCCGGGATCATCGCGCCCCTGCGCGATCGGCTCGAGGCACACCCGGTTTACGGACTGGGTGATCTCCACGACCTTCGCCGCTTCATGGAACACCATGTCTACGCGGTATGGGATTTCATGTCCCTGCTCAAATTCATTCAGCATCACATCGCCCCGGCCCGGTATCCCTGGACTCCGGCCCCCGATGCGGCCGTGTGCCGGTTCATCAATGAGCTGGTGCTGGAAGAGGAGTCCGACCGTATCCCGGGGCCGGACGGAGGCGAACGCTGTCTCAGTCATTTCGAGCTGTATTGCGGCGCCATGTCGGAACTGGGTGCCGACCCCCGGGGGGCGATGCGCTTTGTGAACCTCGCTGCCAGCGAGGGAATCGAGGCCGCGCTCGCTGCCGGCATCGCGCCGGCGCCGTCCGTGGAGTTCATGAAGAGCACCTTCGCCTTTATCGGCACCGGCAGGCCCCACGTGGTGGCCGCGGCGCTCGCCCTGGGCCGCGAGCACGTCATTCCCGGCATGTTCCGTTCACTGCTTGCCCGTATGGGCATCGCCGAGCAGGATGCACCGATGTTTCACCTCTACCTCCAGCGACATATTCATCTGGATGAGGGCTCCCATGGCCCGCTCTCGCTTCGCATGCTGGACATGCTGTGCGGCGGCGATCCCCGGAAGATTCGGGAGGCGGAGGAGGCGGCGCGCGCGGCCATCGAGGCACGCCTGCGCTTCTGGGATGGTGTAAGCGCCAGCCTGAAGGTGGCGGCATGAGCCTTCGGCTGCGCAATCGCTGGAAGCAGGGGGACCGTGCCCGCACCCTGGAGGATGTGGCCACGGTGAGCGCCGCCAATGCCTGGCGTGTGGCATGCAACGGCGTGTTGAATCTCGAGAACGAGGCGTTCGAGACGCAAACCCAGTATCAACGCCTCGACGTGATCGAGGAGTTTGCGATCTTCCTGCTGCACCTCACGGATCACCAGGTGTACGGCAAGTTTACCGAAGAGGAACGGGCTCGCTTCATCACCGCCATGGCACTGCGCCTGGCAGGTCTGGTGGAGGAGAATCGCGCGGACAACCGCCCGCCCGAGGACCAGAAGCACATGACGCCGGCGGATTACCGGCGTGCCTTCATAGAGAAGCTGAACGCGCGCAACAGCGTGTATGCGGAGTGCAAGTACAGCCTCGTTGAGGGCCCGGGGTTCGGCTTGCTGCGGGCCTTCGCCGAATGGGTCAGCGAGACCCTTGGCCCCGCCAACCGACAATGGGCCATCGACCAGGTGGTCGCCATCGAGGGCCCGGAGGCCGTTGAGAAGTACACGGCCTCCCTCGATGCCCTGCTGGCGGGCTCCGACGACCGCTCCGGCCCCGGCAAAGCGGGCCCGGTCCGCCCCATGGCCGAGGACTGAGTTTGCCCGTGGTCAGTGGTCCGTAGTCAGTTGATTTCTGCCTTTTTCAACTGACAACGGACCACTGACCACGGACAGCCTTTACTGCTTCGTCCAGTTGTTGTAGCCGTCGGTCTTGCCTTCCCGCCCGTCGTTGTACCCGGCCTCGTAGGCCTCGGTCACGCGCTGTTCTTCGAGCTTCGGATTGTGCAGGAAGCCGGTCTGCCAGCCCAGGATGTAGGCTTCGTCCACGCCGACGCTTTCCATCTTGGTCGTGGTCTCGTAGTAGGTCTTGTTGTCCATGTTCATCTCCTCGGATTCGATCGCGGAACTCCGCGAATACTGCTGTTGGAGTAGGGTTGCTCGGATTGCTCAGCCAATGAACCGGTCGTGAGCGGAAACGGGGCCCTGCACACAGCGGACCATGACCGTGCCGACCCTTGGGGTCTTCGCCCGCTCCGGATGCCGCAGGCCCGGGGGACCCGCACAGACCAAGTGCTCGCGAATCGGCCCGGTGGCGACCTTCTGCATGCAGGGCAGTATAATGGCCGCAGTATCCTGTAAGGCGTGTTGGCTTTCGGGCATTCTGCAACCTGCGCAAGGACTGATGGGTGATCCCGGGCCTCGTTCGGCCGCGAAACCGCGTAAACCGGCGTGTTCCCGGCGGCTGTAGGGGCCTTGTGCCAAGGCCCGGATTATAGCGGTGGCCGCTTCGGACGGCGTATATCCCCATTGAGAGGGTTCCTGAGGGCCATGTCTTTGCGTCACCATGACCCTTTAGCAAGCTGGGATAAATTCCGGCCCGCCGCCCTCCGCGGCGCATCCCCGCAGGGCATCCTGTCCTGCATCTGAACTTTCTCATGCCGGACAAATCACGGGTACCAGGATTGATGAAGCAATCTGCAGACAACGACCACATGGACCTGCAAAGCGGCATTTCCGCTTTCGAGGCCAAGCACTTCGCAAGGGCGATGCAGTTGCTGACGCCCCTGGCCGAGGGCGGCAACGCCGAGGCCCAGTATCGGGTGGCCATCATGTGCCAGAACGGTCTGGGCGGCACACCGAATCCGGACGCCGCCGCCCGGTGGATGCGCGCCGCAGCCGACCAGGGCCACGCCATGGCCCAGCACGGTCTGGGCTTCATGTTCCTGGAAGGCGAATGCCTTGAGCAGGATGCAAGGCAGGCCGCACACTGGTTCGAACTGGCCGCCAATCAGGGACTTGCCGGTTCCCAGACCACACTTGCCATGATGTACGAGCAGGGCAACGGGGTCGAGCGTGATCTCGAGGCGGCGCGCAGATGGTATGAGAAGGCGGGTTTTGATCCGGCCGAGATGGATGTCTTCAAGCGCCTCAACTGAGGCTTTCCCAGCCCTGAACGCAAAGCCCACGGAAAGCTCCGCCATGAGCGTGATTCGCATGTACTGCACCGCGATCTGTCCCTATTGCGACCGGGCCGAACGCCTGCTGGTGCGCAGGGGGCTTGGAGGCCATCTGGAAAAGGTCCGGGTGGACCGGGACCGGGAAGAACTGGCGAAGATGTTTCGCATGACCCGGCGGCGCAGTGTGCCGCAGATCTTTATTGGTGACCGCCATGTGGGCGGCTACGATGACCTGGTGGAGCTGGACATGGAAGGCGAACTCGATGCACTGATTGCCGAGGCCGGCATTTCCTGACCCCCTGCGCGGGAGCATTCCATGGACTTCTTTCCCATCTTCATGCGGCTCGAGGGGCGTCCCTGTCTGGTGGTGGGCGGCGGTCCCATCGCGTACCGCAAGGTCTCGCTGCTGCGCAAGGCCCATGCCCGGGTCACGGTGGTATCGCCCGCTCTCTGCGGCGAACTGCAGGCGCTGAAAGGGCAGGATGCCATCGAGCACCTGGCGCGTGGCTTCGAGGACGACGACGTAGTCGACCGTGTGCTGGTGATCGCCGCCACGGATGATCAGCAGGTCAATCGCCGCGTCTCGGAGTTGTGCATGCAGCGCTCGATCCCGGTCAACGTGGTGGACCAGCCGGAGTTGTGCGGCTTCATTACCCCCTCCATGGTGGATCGTTCCCCGCTTCAGGTGGCCATTTCAACCGGCGGATCCTCGCCGGTGCTGGCACGCCTGTTCCGTTCCCGTATCGAAAGCTTCATTCCTGCCGCCTACGGCCGCCTGGCCGCCCTGGTGGAAGGCTACCGTCTGCGGGTAAAGGAGCGTATCGCCGACGGCGAGCTGCGGCGCCGCTTCTGGGAACGCCTTCTGGAGGGGCCTGTGACGGAACTGTTTCTGTCCGGCAGGGAGGATGCGGCCCGGGAGGCCCTGGACCGGGCGGTCGAAACCGGCCTTGACCAGCGCGATTCGGGCGGCGAGGTGTTTCTCGTGGGCGCCGGTCCCGGCGACCCGGATCTGCTCACCTTTCGTGCCCTTCGATTGATGCAGCTGGCGGATGTGGTGGTCCACGACAACCTGGTATCGCCGGCCATCCTGGAACTGGTGCGCCGTGACGCGGAGATGATCTACGCGGGCAAGAAGCGCAATCAGCACACGCTGCCACAGGAGGACATCAATCGCCTGCTGGTGCGACTGGCCAAGGAGGGCAAGCGGGTGCTGCGTCTCAAGGGAGGCGATCCGTTTATCTTCGGCCGTGGCGGTGAGGAGATCGATACCCTCATGCAGGAGGGAATTCCATTCCAGGTGGTACCCGGCATCACCGCCGCTGCGGGTTGTGCCGCCTTCGCCGGCATTCCGCTCACCCATCGGGATTATGCTCAGGCATTGGTGTTCGCCACCGGGCATCTGCGCGATGGCACCATCGATCTCAACTGGAACATGCTGGCCCAGCCGCGTCAGACGGTGGTGTTCTACATGGGCCTGCTGGGGCTGCCCGTCATTTGCCGGGAAATGATCGACCACGGCATGCCGTCAAATACTCCGGCCGCATTGGTGGAGCAGGGCACCACCCAGAACCAGCGGGTCATGGTGGGTACGCTGGAAACGCTTCCCGAGATCGTGAAGGACCATGATGTGCAGCCGCCCACGCTGATTATCGTGGGCGAGGTGGTGACATTGCACGAGCGGCTGCAGTGGTTCAAGCCGGGCACGGATCACACGGCGGAAAGCCTGTTCAGTACACACGGCCAGGTACACCACCACCGGGTCGGTACCGGAGGTAAACCATGAGTGATTACGGCGTTTTTGATCCAGGGACCATGGGGTCGGACAGTGTCGACGCGGGCATGGGCGGGGGGTGTGCAGCCAGCGAACCATTCGCCCTCCGGGTCCTGGGCGACAGCATGGCGCCGGAGTTCGAGCATGGCGTGATCATTGTCGTCGATCCGTCCGGCGTGGTGGCTGACGGCAGCTATGTGGTCGCGAAGCACGAAGAGGAATATCTCTTCCGGCAGATCAGGATCGAAGACGGGCGCTATTACCTGGTCGCCCTGCAGGAGGATCACCGCAAGATCGAGATCGACGGCATCGGAGCCGTGGTCGGAGTGGTGGTCCAGCGCGCGGGCCGGCGCCGTTCACAGCACAAGCATTATCTTTAGTCAGTTGTCCGTTGTCAGTGGTCAGTTGTTTTAAACAACTGACCACTGACCACTGACAACGGACAACTGACCACTTCACCTTTCCCCGGACGCTTCCTTGACGCCGATCGCTCCGCGATGCAGGCCCTGCTGGACCGCGAGCACGGCAGCTTCAACCCGTGAATGCACCCCCAGCTTGCGCAGGATGGCCTTCACGTGCAGCTTCACCGTGCCATCGGAAATGCCCAGATTGCGGGCGATCACCTTGTTGCTCTGGCCCTCGGCCAGCAGCCCTAGAATTTCGGTTTCCCGGGGGGTGAGTACGTCGAAAGGGTTGGGCTCGTGTTCCGAGCCGGTCTGGCCTTGCACGACACGGGCCAGCAGCTGCGCCAGGTGGGGCGCGACAACGGTCTTGCCGAGCATGATGTCTTCCAGCGCGTTGACCAGGTCCCCGGGTTCCATCTCCTTGAGCAGATAACCCTGTGCGCCGTTGCGCAGGCATTCGACCAGGTCCTGTTCCTCGGTGCTGGTGGTGAGCATGACCACTGGCATGGCCAGGCCGCTTTGCCGAAGTCGGCGCAAGACCTCAAGCCCGTTCATTCCGGGCATGCGCATGTCCAGCAGGATGACATCCGGCTGAAGTTCGCCCGCCAGCCGGATACCGGCCTCGCCGTCGCCCACGGCGCCCACGGTCTCGATGCCCCGTCTCTTGAGCAGTTCCTGCAGACCTTCGCGAAACAACGCGTGATCATCGATGAGCAGTACGCGCCGGTTCATGGTGCCGCCTGTACGCGGGGTCGGATGTCCACTGACCGCGGCTTCGGGTACTGGAATCTCAATGTCATGCGGGTGCCTTCCCCTGGTTCACTCTCGATGCGAAAGTCGGCGTCCAGCCGAGCGGCACGCTCTTTCATGACGCTCAGTCCGATATGCTCACCGCGGCCGCCCCGCGCCTTGCCCCGAATACCGCGGCCATCGTCTTCCACCATCACCAGGAAATCCCCCTGGGCATCGGCCCGCAACAGGATCCTCACATGCTGGGCACGGGCGTGCTTCTGGATATTGCACAGGGCCTCCTGAACAATGCGCAGCACTTCGCTTTCCATCTCCCCGGCGAGTTCGTTCTGCTGCCATTCCTTTTGCAGGTAGACATTGATCCCCGTGTCCTTTTGGAAGTCTGACACGAGCTTCTCCACACCGCAGACGAGGCCCTGGCGGGTGACCGGCGGTGCCCGGAAATGGCTGATCAATTCCCGCAGTTCCGTGTTGGCACGGTGCAGCCCGTCGCGTACCACGTCGACCTCACTCTTCAGCTCCGTGGAGCCGGTACGATTCACCGACTCCTCCAGGGCACCTACCCGGAAGCGCAGGCTTGCCAGGGTCTGCGCCAGAGAATCGTGCAGCTCGTGGGCGATATGCGTGCGTTCCTCGATGATGCCGAGCCTCTGTGCCTCCTCGTCGAGCCTCGCCTTCTCGATGGCCATGCCCAGATGACGGCCGATGCTCGTGAGCAGGTTCTCCATGTCTTCACTGAGTGGTTCGGGGCACTCGTCCATGAACAGGCTGTAGATGCCCAGGGTCTGACCCCGGTGCTGCAGCGGTACCGCAATCATGGCCGGGTGTTCCGTCGCCTCCAGGCTGTCGGTTTCCACCCGGCCGCACTGGTGCACATCGGTCCGGCCGGCCATGCCCGCGCCATCGGCCACGTGGCCGCACAAGCAGCGTCCAAGGGGCAGTACCTGGTGGCAATGTCGGTCGTCGGGGTGGAACCCCAGATTGGCCACCAGCCTCATCTGGCCGTCGGGCGTGACGAGCCGGGCCGTGGCGGCCCGCGCACCCAGCGTCTGTTTGATGCTGGTCAGGAAACGGGCCAGCAGGTCTTCCAGGTCCCGGGCGGTATTGATGCTGGCCGCCACGTCGTACAGCACCTCCAGCGTGCGGGACTTCTGTTCCAGGCGCTCGGTCTGTGCCCGGACTTCGTCACGCATCTCGCGGGTCAGACGTTGCAGTTGTTCGGTGAGCGCATTGACGTCCTCGGCCAGTTCGGCGAACTCGCCGCCCGCCGGCGGTGGTATGCGCGCCGCCAGATTGCCGCCACGCGCCCGTTGCGCCCAGTGGCGCAGGTGGAAGAGGGGCGTAATGAGGTGCCGGTAGAGAAACAGGGGCAGGCTCAGTGTCACCACCAGGCCAATGCCCAGAACGGCCAACTGGACAAAGGTCGGCCCCGCCGGGCCGGCGCCGGAAATCAGCATCCAGACATTGATGCCCAGCCCCGCGAGGAAGGTTGCACCGATTGCGCCCAGGAGCAGGAACATGCGGTTCTGAACCATGCCGCGGGCCTTATGCCGCCAGCCCTGGGCCGGGCGGATCAGCCAGGTGGCAAAATCGGGCCCGTGCCGTGCCTTTGCATGTATGTTCATGACCTTCTGTGACCTCCTGCGACACACCCGTCGGAGTGCCCCGGTGGGCAGCCGGCCACGCGAGCCGACGGGTATATTAATGAGTCTAGTTTACATATTCCTGCGTCTGAGGCGAGCCCCGGTGCCCCCGCGCGGGTTTTTTTCCGGGAGCGGGGTGAGCAACAGTCCCGCGTTTTCCTTATCGCCACTCCCGCAATTCGGCGCACTACGGCCGGCCACCAGTTGGGCCCCGGGGTTTGTGCGCGGGCAGTCGGGGTACCCCGGTCCCGGCAAGCCGACCGCGGCTTTTCCTTTCCATGCTGCTGCTCGCAGGGGCTGTCGGGATGGCCGAGGCGGTATTGCGTTACGGCGGGGATCCGGAGATCCGCAAATGCGCCCGGGAGATCATCGCGGACCGGAAGGAGGAGATCGGGACGATGCGGCGCTGGGCGTCGACCAAAAACCACAGAATATGCGTGAATGATCAAGTTTTCGTGAAATTCGGACCGCTTCATATTAGTATTGTGCGCTTTCCCTGCCGTTTCGGCGGGGCGCTCTCTTGCGCTCCCCGGGGTCGCTGCAGGAAAACACAACCACCACCTTCACAGAGCAGGAGACCAGACCGTGGAACTGACCGGTGCCGAGATCTTTGTCCGCTGCCTGCAGGAGGAAGGTGTCGATCTTATTTTCGGGTACCCGGGTGGCGCCGTTCTGCATATCTACGACGCCCTGTACAAGCAGGATAAGGTTGCACACATCCTCGTGCGGCACGAACAGGGGGCGATTCACGCCGCCGAAGGCTATGCGAAATCAACCGACAAGCCCGGCGTAGCCCTGGTCACTTCCGGTCCCGGCGCGACCAACGCCATCACCGGTATCGCCGATGCCTACATGGACTCGGTCCCGCTCGTGGTGTTCACCGGACAGGTCCCCACGCACCTGATCGGCAATGACGCCTTCCAGGAAGTGGACACGGTCGGCATCACGCGTCCCTGCGTGAAGCACAACTTCCTGGTGAAGGACGTCAAGGATCTGGCCACGACCCTCAAGAAGGCTTTCTATGTGGCCACCACCGGACGGCCCGGTCCGGTCGTGGTGGATATCCCCAAGGATGTGACGGCCGCCAAGTGCGAGTACAGCTATCCCAAGACGATCCGGATGCGCTCTTACAACCCTACCGTGAAGGGACACACGGGGCAGATCAGGAAAGCCATCGACCTGATCCTGGAGGCCCGTCAGCCCATTATCTACGCCGGTGGCGGCGTGATTCTGGGGCGTGCCGCCAAGTCGCTCACCGATTTCACCCGCCTGCTGGGTTACCCCATCACCAACACACTGATGGGTCTCGGGGGTTATCCGGCGACCGACAAGCTCTCCGTGGGCATGCTTGGGATGCATGGCACCTACGAGGCCAACATGGCCATGCATCATGCGGATCTGGTGATTGCCATCGGCGCGCGCTTCGATGACAGGGTGACAGGCAACATCGAGAAGTTCTGCCCATACGCGAAGATTGTGCACGTGGACGTGGATCCTGCCTCCATCTCCAAGAACGTGAAGGTGGACGTGCCCATCGTCGGACAGGTGGACACGGTGCTCAAGGCCATGATCAAGGAGATCAAGGCCGACCCGCGCAAGCCCGATGCCGCAGCCCTCAAGGCCTGGTGGAAACAGATCGGTGAATGGCGGGCCATGGACTGCCTCAAGTACGACCGCAACTCGGAGTTGATCAAGCCCCAGTACGTGCTTGAGACCCTGTGGAAGCTTACCAAGGGTGATGCCTTCGTCACCTCCGACGTGGGCCAGCACCAGATGTGGGCGGCCCAGTTCTACAAGTTCGACAAGCCCAATCGCTGGATCAACTCGGGCGGTCTGGGCACCATGGGCTTCGGCCTGCCCGCCGCCATGGGTGTGCAACTGGCCCATCCGAAAGCCACCGTGGCCTGTGTCACCGGCGAGGCCAGTATCCAGATGTGCATCCAGGAGCTGTCCACCTGCCTGCAGTACCAGTTGCCCATCAAGGTTGTGAACCTGAACAACCGCTACATGGGGATGGTGCGCCAGTGGCAGGAATTCTTCTATCAGGGCCGCTATGCCATGTCGTACATGGATGCGTTGCCGGATTTCGTTGTCCTGGCCGAGGCCTATGGGCATGTGGGTATGCGTATCGAGAAGCCGGCGGATGTGGAGGGCGCCCTCAAGGAGGCGCTCAAGCTCAAGGACCGGCTTGTGTTCATGGACTTCATTACGGACCAGTCCGAGAACGTGTATCCCATGATCCCGGCCGGTGCCGGTCAGAACGAAATGATACTGGTGTAGGGGCGGGGACATCATGAGACATATCATCGGCATCCTGATGGAAAACGAGTCCGGCGCCCTTTCCCGGGTGGCCGGATTGTTCTCGGCCCGCGGTTACAACATCGAGTCGCTCACCGTGGCGCCCACCGACGACCCGACGCTGTCGCGCCTCACCCTGGTCACCAGCGGGTCCGACGAGATCGTCGAGCAGATCGTCAAGCAGCTCAACAAGCTGGTGGACGTGGTCAAGCTCATGGACCTGACCGAGTACCGGCACATCGAGCGCGAAATGATGATGGCCAAGTTGCGCGTGGGCGGTGACGATCGGGAGGAGGTCACGCGCCTCACCAGTATCTTTCGCGGCCGGATCATCGATGTCAGCGCCGCCACCTACGTGGTGGAGCTCACGGGCAACAGCGAAAAGCTCGATGCCTTCATCGAGGCCCTGCGTCCCTTCGAAATACTGGAGGTGGTGCGTTCGGGAGTCATGGGCATCGCCCGGGGCGATGCGGCATTAAAGATTTAGTTAGCAGATACAAGGTACAAGAGGGAAGAAGGGCAGCCCCGACTCCTCTTGTATCTTGCCTCTTGTATCTTTCGACTGGAGCATTCCTATGCAGGTTTATTACGACAAAGACGCGGATCTTTCCATCATCCAGGGCATGAAGGTCGCCATCGTCGGCTACGGTTCCCAGGGCCATGCCCATGCCAACAACCTGAAGGACTCCGGCGTGGACGTGACCGTGGCGCTGCGCGCCGGTTCCGCCTCGGCCAGGAAGGCCGAGGGTGCCGGCCTCAAGGTCCAGGGCATCGAGGACGCGGTCAAGGGCGCCGATCTGGTGATGATTCTGGCCCCTGACGAACACCAGGCCGCCCTGTACCAGGACCAGGTGGGACCCAATCTGAAGCAGGGCGGCGTACTGGCCTTCGCCCACGGGTTCAACATCCACTTCGAGCAGATTGAACCTCGCTCGGATCTGGACGTGATCATGGTCGCCCCCAAGGGACCCGGGCATCTGGTGCGTTCCACCTACACCCAGGGCGGAGGCGTGCCGAGCCTGATCGCCGTGTACCAGGACGCCTCCGGCCGGGCCCGTGACATCGCGCTCTCCTACGCCTCGGCCAACGGCGGCGGCCGCGCGGGCATCATCGAGACCAGCTTCAAGGACGAGACCGAGACCGACCTGTTCGGCGAACAGGCGGTGCTCTGCGGCGGCGCCACTGCGCTCGTGCAGGCCGGTTTCGAGACCCTGGTGGAGGCAGGTTATCCGCCGGAAATGGCCTACTTCGAATGCCTGCACGAGTTGAAGCTGATCGTGGACCTGATGTATGAAGGCGGCATCGCCGATATGCGCTACTCCATCTCCAACACGGCGGAGTATGGCGATATCACACGCGGCCCCCGTGTGGTCACCGAGCAGACCAAGGCGGAGATGAAGAAGATCCTCACCGAGATCCAGACCGGCAGGTTCGCCCGGGAATTCATCCTGGAGAACAAGGCCGGCGCCGCCACCTTGAAGGCCAGCCGCCGCATCGCCCGGGAGCATCCCATCGAGGTGGTGGGCAGCAGGCTGCGTGACATGATGCCCTGGATCAAGGCCAACAAGATGGTCGACAAGTCGAAGAACTAAGCGGCGCGTAGCGCCGCAGAGGCAGGATGCAAGGGGCAAGAGAGGGGTTCGCCCATTCTTGTCTCTTGCAACTTGCCTCTTGTATCTTCCCTCAATGCTCCCCCTCGCTCCTGAAGGCCGACCCTACGTCACGCTGGCCGCCGTTGTTGTCGCGGGCAGCCACGCGCTGTGGGGCGCCGCCGCGTGGCCCGGCTGGATCCTGCTGGCCATGGCCCTGTTCATCTTTCGCGATTTCACGCGCCCGATCACTCCGAAGGCGCTGGCCGTGGTCAGCCCGGTGGACGGTGTGGTCACGGCGATCAGCGACGACCGCAATCCGTTCCTGGACCGCAAGGGCCGGCGCGTGAGTCTGCGCCAGTCGCTCGCGGGCGAGTTCAACGTCCATAGCCCCATCGAGGGCAAGGTACAGCGCCGCTGGTGGCCGGGAAAGGAAGGTGTCGACCAAAAGGTACCCCAGGACCAGTTCGCCGTGTGGATCCGGTCGGACGAGGAGGACGATCTGGTCTTCGCGGTCGGACTCACCGGAGGACTGCGGTATATCCGCTGTGGCGTGCAGTCCGGCGAACGCATGGGCCAGGGGAGGCGCTGCGGGTTCGCCGGGTTCGGCCGGCCGGTGGATATCTACCTGCCGGAGAACAGCCGCGTGGAAGTGGAGGTCGGGCAGCGGGTCAAGGCGGGCAGTGATATCATCGGTATTCTGATTCACAAGCAGAACGATCGGTCCTGATATGTCGGAATCCGAACCGCACCCGGACGATCACAAGACCCGCCGGGGCATCTATCTCCTGCCCAACCTGTTTACCACTGCAGCGCTGTTCGCAGGCTTCTACGCCATGGTGGCCGCCATCAACGGGCAGTTCACCGCCGCCGCCATTGCCGTGTTCGTGGCCATGGTCCTGGACGGCGTGGACGGGCGCGTCGCGCGCATGACCCACACCCAGACCGCTTTCGGCGCGCAGTACGACAGTCTTTCGGATATGGTCTCCTTCGGCCTGGCGCCCGCGCTGGTGGTCTACCTGTGGGCCCTGGTGGATCTGGGGCAGGTGGGCTGGGTGGCTGCCTTCTTCTACGCCGCCGCGGCGGCACTGCGCCTGGCCCGATTCAACACCAAGATCGGCGTGTCCGACAAGCGCTTCTTCCAGGGCCTGCCGAGCCCCTCCGCCGCCGCCCTGGTCATGGGCATGGTGTGGGTCTGGCACGATCTCAAGTTCGAGGGCTCGGATCTGGGTATTCTTGCGCTGATCGTCACCGTGGCGGCCGGTGCCCTGATGGTCAGCAATGTCACGTACTTCAGCTTCAAGGACATGGATTTCCGCCACCGGGTGCCGTTCTTCGCGGTGCTGGTGATTGTCGTGGCCCTGATGCTCACCGCCATCGACCCGCCCAAGGTGCTCTGGGGCGTTTTCCTTCTTTACGCCCTCTCCGGACCCGCTCTTTCCGTGATCCGCTGGCGCCGCCGGCGGGCACGGGGCGAGGCGGCCGCCGAGGTCAAGGATGAAGGCGAAGGTCAAAAGGATGAACAAAGTACGAAGTAAGAATCGGGAAGTGCGAAGTGAGGTCTTTCCCACTTCCCGATTCGCCCTTCCCACTTGCAGGCCCCGTTCGTCTCTGATATTTTTGGATCAAGTCTAAACCAACGGCCTGTTCAGTACCCGCAACCATGCCTAACGCCCGGAGCCAGTTCGCTCTCTCCAGCACCCCCCGCCAGGCGGGTGCCACGGGCTATTGCGGTCTTTTCCTGCTCGTCCTGCGACTGCCGCGCTAGCGGCATCTTCCCATGCCTGGCGAGGCCAAAACGCACCCCTGATCCGTGTTTCCGTCCGTCTGGACGGGATACGCCGTTGCAGGCGCGGAATCCGTTAGAATTCGTAAATTGATATCAGGCCGGGGGACCGGCCGGCAGGAGAAACAGACATGTCAGGCAGCGACAAGCTCATCATTTTTGACACCACCTTGCGCGACGGCGAGCAGAGCCCCGGCGCGTCCATGACCCGCGAGGAGAAGGTGCGCATCGCCAAGGCCCTTGAAAAGATGCGGGTGGACGTGATCGAGGCGGGCTTTCCCATCGCCAGCCCCGGCGATTTCGAGTCGGTTCAGGCCGTGGCCCGGGCGGTGAAGGACAGCACCGTATGCGGGCTGGCCCGCGCCAAGGACGCGGACATCGACCGGGCCGGCGAGGCGCTCAAGGGGGCCAACTCGGCCCGCATCCATACCTTCATCGCAACCTCGCCCATCCACATGCAGCACAAGCTGCGCATGACCCCGGATCAGGTGCTGGAACAGGCGGTGCGGGCGGTCAAACAGGCCCGCGGTCACACGGACAACGTGGAGTTCTCCCCGGAGGATGCGGGACGCTCCGAACTGGATTTCCTCTGCCGGGTGATCGAGGCGGTGATCGATGCGGGCGCGACCACCATCAACATCCCGGACACGGTGGGTTACAACATCCCTCTGCAGTTCGGCGAGTTGATCCATAACCTGCGCGACCGTATCCCGAACGCCGACAAGGCTGTGTTCTCCGTGCATTGCCACAACGACCTGGGGCTTGCGGTAGCCAACTCCCTGTCCGCGGTACTCAACGGCGCCCGGCAGGTGGAGTGCACCATCAACGGTCTGGGTGAGCGGGCCGGCAATGCGGCGCTGGAGGAGATCGTCATGGCGGTACGTACCCGCCAGGACGTGTTTCCCTGCGACACCACCCTGGATACCACTCAGATCGTACCCTGTTCGAGGCTGGTCTCCAGCATCACCGGTTTCCCGGTCCAGCCCAACAAGGCCATTGTCGGCGTCAATGCCTTTGCCCACGAGTCCGGTATCCATCAGGACGGAGTCCTCAAGCATCGGGATACGTACGAGATCATGCGTGCCCAGGACGTGGGATGGAGCGACAACCGTATCGTGCTGGGCAAGCACTCGGGCCGCAATGCCTTCAAGACGCGCCTGAAGGAACTGGCCATCGAGTTCGATTCCGAGGAGGAATTGAACGAGGCGTTCGCTCGCTTCAAGGATCTTGCCGACCGCAAGCACGAGATCTACGACGAGGACTTGCAGGCCCTGGTGACCGAGGCGGCCGCGGCCATGGAGAACGAGCGCTACAAGCTGGTGGCACTCAAGGTATGCTCCGAGACCGGAGAGACCCCGGTGGCCTCGGTGACTCTTAACGTCAACGGAGAGGAGAGGAGCGGTTCCGCCGCCGGCGGCGGGCCGGTGGATGCCTCCTTCAAGGCCATTGAGACCATCGTGCCCAGCGGCACGGAACTGTTGCTTTATTCGGTGAACAACATCACCAGCGGCACCGACGCCCAGGGCGAGGTCACCGTGCGCCTGGAGAAAGCGGGCCGGGTGGTCAACGGGCAGGGCGCGGACACGGACATCGTGATCGCCTCCGCCAAGGCCTATCTGAGTGCCCTGAACCGGTTGGCGGACCCGGCGGGGCGGGCGCACCCGCAGCTTGGGGACGTGTGATCACAAGGATGAAGGACGAAGGTTGAAGGATGAGCATGGGCCCTGAGCAGCGGCAGCGTTACCTGGATGCCATGGGTGTCCAGCGCTGGGTGCTGCGGGATGCGCTGACGGCAGCGGATGCGAATGGTGAACCGGCGCGCCAGTCGGTGCCTGCCGAGGCGCCTGCGCCTGACGAGACGGCAGTCGCCGGTTGGGACGAACTGGCCGAGCAGGTCCGTACCTGCACCCGCTGTGCGGAACTGGCAGCGGGCCGCACCCGGACGGTGTTCGGCGTCGGGGACCGGCAGGCGGACTGGCTGTTCATCGGCGAGGCGCCGGGGGCGGAGGAAGACCGCCGGGGCGAGCCGTTCGTGGGGCGTGCGGGTCAGTTGCTGGACAGCATGCTGTTCGCCCTGGGCCTGAATCGGGGGCAGGGAGTCTACATCGCCAACATCCTCAAGTGCCGCCCGCCGGGCAACCGGGATCCCCGGCCCGAGGAATCCCGGGCCTGTCGCGAGTATCTGGATCGGCAGATCGGCCTGATCCGGCCCCGCGTCATCGTGGCCCTGGGCCGCGTCGCCGCTCAGAATCTGCTGGACACCGACGAACCGCTGGCCCGGCTGCGGGGCAGAACCCTGGATTACCGCGACACCCCGCTGGTGGTGACCTATCATCCGGCCTACCTGCTGCGCAAACCGGCCGACAAGCGCAAGGTCTGGGAGGATCTGCGCCTCGCTCGCCGTGTGATGGGGGTCTGAAACTGCCCATGGGTGCCTTGCGGCTCCGGTTTGGCCATTGCAGATTAAGACGATCATGATCAATACAAGCAGGACTTCTCGGGATCCACAGGACGGGTAAATATTGAGCAGGATCAAAAGGATGACCTGCTTGATCACGAACAAGGCGTTTCTGCACGCCTCGTTGATCCCGTCCCTGCACTTCCCTCCGATGCTACGGAGACGACAGAAGGCTCGAACACCGTGAGCGCGATTCTCAGCACAAGTCCGATACTTCGCCCCATGCGCCACGAGGATCTGGACGAGATCATGGCGGTGGAGGTGCGTGCCTACCCGTATCCCTGGACCGAGGGAATTTTCCGGGATTGCATGCGTGTGGGCTATTCCTGCTGGGTGATGAACGAATCGGACCTGCTGGTGGGCTACGGCGTGATGTCCATGGCGGTCGGGGAGTGCCATGTGCTCAACCTGTGCGTGCGTCCCGAGTGTCAGGGTCAAGGCTACGGGCGTTTCCTGTTGCGCGGGTTGCTGGAGCAGGCCCGCAGACACCGGGTGGAGACGGCATTTCTGGAAGTGCGCCCGTCCAACACGCCGGCCGTCCACCTGTATCTCAGCGAGGGCTTCAACGAAGTCGGGTTGCGCAAGCGCTATTACCCGGCAGGCAGCAGCCGGGAGGATGCGCTGGTGCTGGCGAAGAGCCTGCATGGGTGAGTCACGGTTCAAAGTTCAAAGTTCAAAGTTCAAAGGGGTGGCATGCGCGCATCCGGGCATCCCCCTTGAACCTTGAACTTTGAACTTTGAACATCGAACCGTCCTCGACGTCAACCGATCCCTCCGTCGTGCGTTCTTGTTCCTGAAGGCCGGCAATCCGCCCGGTCGCAAATTGTCACAGGAGCACGACTATGAGCAAGCTTTCCCGCACGATCCTTACCGCAGGCGTCCTGACCGCGCTGGCGTTGTCCGCGCCGCTGTTGGCCGGACCGTCACACGATCACCGGGGTGACCAGGAGGCCCGTCACGGGCATCATGGCCATATGATGATGGCCAAGCGCGATGGGGGTGAGCACCGCTACGGCGGCCGCGGGCATGAGCGCCATGGCGATATGAACCGCGAGGAGCGAAAGGCCCACCGGGCAGAGATGCGGATGCAGCATCAGGCCATGCGCCTGCACTGGGATACGCTTTCCGACTCGGAAAAGGCCGGCTACAAGGAGCAGGCACGGATGCGCATGGAAGAGCGCCGCGCCGCCTGGCAGGCCATGAGCCCCGAGGAGCGCGAGGCCCTGCGCGAGGAGAGGCGCGAACATCGCGGCGAGGGCGGGTATCGCCGCTAGCCCGGCCGCCTTGGTGAGATGTCCGGGCTAAGGATGTGAGTGCGCGGGTGGCGGGCATGGGTTCGTCACCTGCGGCATTGATCAATGATGAGGGACCGCCAGGCTTGAACCGGACGGGAAACCATGACAATGCAGTCCTTCTCGACCGGTTCCTGGCGGACGTCCAGGCACGGGCCGTGCGTATGGCCGCACTGGCTCTGGGCGACCGGGAGGCGGCTCTGGATGTGGTGCAGGATGCCATGGAGAAGCTGATCACCCGATATGCGGACCGGCCGGAAGGGGAATGGGCCCCGCTGTTCTGGCGGATCCTGCAGCGCCGCATACTGGATGCCCATCGCCGCCGCAAGGTCCGCAACCGCGTGTTGTCCGTGTTCGGCCTGGGGCACGGCCGGACTGATCCGGACAATGATGGACCGGCGACCGATGAGTGGCGCGATGCGGCGACCCCGGAACCTGACCGGGCCCTGGAGGATGCCCGGTTTTCCCGGGATCTGGAGGCGGTGTTGTCGGCGCTTCCCCTGCGCCAGCAGCAGGCCTTCCTGCTGCGTGTCTGGGAAGGCCTGGATACTGCCGAGACTGCCCGGGTGCTGGGTATCAGCGAGGGCAGTGTGAAGACTCATATGCACCGCGCCATGGCCGCGCTGCGGCAACGGCTGGAGGTTTACCGATGAACCGGGACGAGATTGACCGTGTCGACCCCCTGCTGCGGCGTGTCCGGGACGACCTGGACCGCACAGCGGGCTTGTCGCCCGGCGAGGCGACACGCCTGGCCCGGGCGCGCCAGGCAGCCGTCGCCGCTGCCGGCGTGAAGCCCGGGCCGGCCCGGCTGCCCGCCTACGGGCTTGCCCTGGCGGCATCGGTGATGCTCGTGGCGGGTCTGCTGCTGTTGCGCCCGGACGGCCTGGACCCGTTGCCGCCGCAGCTGGCCGAGCTGGATGATCCGGAACTCCTGCTGGCCATGGAAGAGGCGGAATGGGTGGGGGACCCGGAGCTTCTTGCCTGGGCCCTGGATGCGCAGAGATGATGCGTGTTCTCGCATTCGTTCTGCTGCTTGGACTGGCCCTGTCCGCCGGCGCCGGAAACCATGGCCATGTTCCGGACCATGGCCATTTTCACGTCGCCGGGCAGCCCGCCCCGGACTGGTCCGCCCTCAGCCGGGAACAGCGCAGGGCGCTGGCACCCTGGAAGGAAGACTGGGATGACCTGTCCGATCGTCGCCGCCAGGCACTGCTGCGCGCCGCGCAACGATGGCGGCACATGGACCCGGAGGAGCGTGCCCGCCTGCGGGAACGCCTGGAGCGCTGGGAGCACATGGAACCCCACGAGCGTGCCTTCATGCGCGAGCGCTGGGAGCATTTCCGGGCGATGCCGCCCGAGGAGCGGGAGCGGTTGCGTGAACGCTGGCGTGCCCTGAGCCCCGAACAGCGTCAGGCCGTCCGGGAACGTCAGCGGGCCTGGGGGGTGTACCTGCAGAGCCTTTCCGAGGCCGACCGCGAGGCCCTGCGCGAGCGCCTGCGCCGCATGGATCCCGAGGAACGCCGCCGGTTCCTGCGCGGTGGCCCGCCGGAATAGGGCGATTCAGGGCGGTAGGTCAAGGTTCAAAGTTCAAAGTTCAAGGTTCAAGGTTCAAGGTTCAAGGTTCAAGGTTCAAGGTTCAAAGGAAAAACCCGAGGCACCCTCTCCTTGAACTTTGAACCTTGAACTTTGAACTTTGACCGTCACTCATCCTTCGGCCGCCGTCCTCGATGAGTTATAATGAGCAGTTTCCATCAGCCCCCTCCCTAGTCCATGAGTTCCAAGCACGCCACCGAGACCGCCCGCCGGCGCACCTTTGCGATCATCTCCCACCCGGATGCGGGCAAGACGACGATCACCGAGAAGCTGCTGCTGTTCGGCGGTGCCATCCAGTTGGCCGGCACCGTCAAGGGGCGCAAGGCGGCGCGCCATGCAACCTCGGACTGGATGGAGCTGGAGAAGCAGCGCGGTATCTCGGTGACTTCCTCGGTGATGCAGTTTCCCTACAAGGGGCGCATCGTCAACCTGCTGGACACCCCGGGGCATGAGGATTTTTCCGAGGACACCTATCGTACGCTCACCGCCGTGGACTCGGCGCTCATGGTCATCGACGTGGCCAAGGGCGTGGAGGAGCGCACCATCAAGCTCATGGAGGTGTGCCGCCTGCGCGACACCCCGATCATGACCTTCATCAACAAGCTGGACCGGGAGGGCCGTGAGCCCATCGATCTGCTGGACGAGGTGGAGGACGTGCTTGGGATCCAGTGCGCGCCGGTCACCTGGCCCATTGGCATGGGCAAGCGATTCAAGGGTGTCTATCACCTTCACCGGGACGCCGTGCATCTGTACTCGCCCACTCACGGGGGCAAGATCCGGCAGGGCGAAGTGATCCAGGGTCTGGACAATCCGCGCCTGGACGAGGTCCTGAGCGGGCAGGCCACCGAGCTTCGCGAGGAGCTGGAGTTGGTCATGGGTGCCTCCCACAGCTTCGACAAGGAGGCATACCTGGCCGGTCGTCAGACGCCGGTGTTCTTTGGTTCCGCCATCAACAACTTCGGCGTGCAGGAGCTGCTGGACGACTTCGTGAATAACGCCCCGCCGCCCCGGCCCCGGGAGACCGAGACGCGCAACGTGGACCCCTCCGAGGAGACCTTCAGCGGTTTCGTATTCAAGATCCAGGCGAACATGGATCCCCAGCACCGGGACCGCATCGCCTTCATGCGGGTGTGCTCGGGTGCCTTCAGGAAGGGCATGAAGGTGCACCAGGTGCGCATCGGTCGTGACGTGAAGATCAGCGATGCGCTCACCTTCATGGCCTCGGACCGGGAACACGTGGAGGAGGCATACCCGGGCGACATCATCGGCCTGCACAATCATGGCACCATCCGCATCGGCGACACCTTCACCCAGGGTGAGCAGCTCTCCTTCACGGGAATTCCGAACTTCGCTCCCGAACTGTTCCGCCGCGCCCATCTGCGTGACCCCCTGAAGATGAAGCAGCTGCAAAAGGGCCTGCAGCAGCTCTGCGAGGAGGGCGCCACGCAGCTGTTCCGGCCCCTGACCAACAACGACCTGATCCTCGGTGCCGTGGGTATCCTGCAGTTCGACGTGGTGGCCCACCGGCTCAAGGCCGAGTACAACGTGGATGCCAGTTTCGAGAATGTGAACGTGCAGACCGCCCGTTGGGTGAGCTGCGATGACGGCCGCAGGTTCGAGGAGTTCAGAGACAAGGCGGCCGCCAACCTGGCTGTGGACCACGGCGGAGACCTGGTCTATATCGCACCCACCCGGGTGAACCTGCAGATGGCCCAGGAGAAGTGGCCGGAGATCCGCTTCCAGGCCACGCGGGAACATGGCGTGAGCGCCTGAACCCGCGATCCTGGCGCCACCGGTACCGGTATCCCGGGGGAGGTGACGGGAACAACGGTCGCGTCGTGCTGACAGTCGGTGTGTAATGGATCATCGGCGCCGGGTTATGATGGCTGCCACCCGTCCGCAGAGTCGGGATCCGCGGGCACCGGGAGAGATCGATGCAGACATGGATTCTGGCAGTACTGCTGGTGCTGTCGCTGTTCGCCAATGGATACCTTTTTGCACAGCGGGCCGCGCCGTCGGCGGGCCCGCCACCTGACGCGGCCCTGACCGGTGATCTGCAGCGATTGCTGGATGATCTGGACGCCGAACCCGAATGGCGCCATCGGCTGGTCAGCCTCGGCAGGTTCGCCACCGCGCGTGACGAACGCCGCCGGACGCAGCGGCGGTTGGTCCATGGGGAACTGTTCGGTCACCTGGCGGATCCCGCGCCGGATTTCGACGCCGTGAGCAGCCTCCTGGAGGATATCGGACGCGAGGATTCCCATTACCGCAGCCGGGTGCTGGAACAGCTCATCGTGCTGCTCAATGACCTGGACGCGTCCAAACGCATGATCCTTCTGGAGCGTTTTCGCCTGCTGGAACTGGATCTGGACGATTTTGCCCGGTTCGAGCGTCTTCAACCCTGATTTTCCTGCCCGAGCCATGAGGGGCCAGACATGAATCAATGCAGGTCAGACGAGAGGGTGAGCTTCTGGGATGTACTGAAAAGCGTCCTGTCGGCCTTCTTCGGTGTGCAGAACCGTCGCAACCGTGAGCGCGACTTCAGGCATGGCAAACCCATACATTTCGTGGTGGTGGGCCTGCTGGCGACCCTGCTGTTCGTGCTCACGGTGTTCGGCGTCGTGCGCCTGGTGCTGTGGCTGGCCGGGGTGTAGGCCGCCCGTCGCGGTATCTCGAGCCGGATGGGCCGGCATGAGGCGCGGATGGTCTAGAATCATCGTTGTGCGAATTCGTTTCAGGGCCGGCTGACGGGCGTCACGTCTCAGGGAACCGCCCCGATTGTGGTCGGGATAAGGTTGAGATGCCCAGAATGGATGACCACTGGAGGTAAGGACGGTATGTCTACGGTACCTGCCGGATCGTTTTCCCGGATGGGTCACCCGGATCAAGGGGGATCCTCAATACCGGGTTCCGGCGCCTTTTCCATACTGGTGGTGGATGACGAGCCGGGTATGCGCAGTTTCCTCATGCATGGTCTGGCCAAGCACCATGCCCGGGTGGAGCTGGTTGAGGGGGCGGAACAGGCGGAAGAGATCTGCCAGCAGCGCCATTTCGACCTGATCATCTGCGATATCCGCCTTCCCGGGCAGTCGGGAGTGCGCTGGATTCAGTCGCTGCGCGATCAGGGTGGCAGCACGCCGGTGATCTTCATCACGGCCCACACCGACCTCGATACCGCCATCGCCGCGCTTCGTGCGGGGGCGGTCGATTTCATCGTCAAGCCGTTCCGGGTCGAGCAGTTGCTGACCGCCGTGGACCGGTGTTTTCAGCAGCAGCAGATGGCACGCGAGAACTTCCTGCTGCGTCGCCAGATCGAACAATGGAATGCCATGGACGGTATGGTGGGGGACTGCGAGCTCATGACCAGTGTGTGCGATGTGATCAAGCGCATCGCACCCATGCCCTCCACGGTGCTGGTCGAAGGCGCGTCAGGGACCGGAAAGGAACTGGCTGCCCGGGCAATCCACGTATGGAGCGGCCGCGACGGCCCGTTCGTGCCCATCAACTGCGCGGCCTTTTCCGCGGAGTTGCTGGAGAGTGAGCTGTTCGGTCATGTGAAGGGCGCCTTTACCGGCGCACTGCAAAGCCGTGACGGCCTGTTCACCTATGCGCATGGCGGGACGATCTTTCTGGACGAGATCGGCGAGATGCCCTTGCCCATGCAGGCAAAGCTCCTCCGTGTCATCGAGCAGCGCACGATCCGTCCGGTGGGGTCGAATCGAGAGACACCCGTGGACGTGCGCATCATCGCGGCGACCAATCGACACCTGCCGAATGTGGTCGATAACGGACGCTTCCGGGAGGATCTCTTTTACCGGCTCAATGTACTGACCATCCGCATGCCTGCACTGAGCGAACGGTTGGAGGACCTCCCGGCCCTGGCCAGGTACTTCTCCCGTACCCTGGCGGCGGAACTGCGCGTGCCGGAGGTGGAGCTTGACGACGTCGAACTGGCGCGGCTGCGCCGTTACAGCTGGCCGGGGAACGTGCGGGAGTTGAGGAATCTCATGGAATGCTCCTTGCTGCTGGGGCGCCAGCCGAGCGAGGTCCTGCGCATGAACGGAGCGTTGGACGGCCTCAATGCCGAAGCGGTGGATAAGACACCCACACTTGCCGAGGTTGAAATGGCCCATATCCTTGCTGTGCTGGAGCAGTGCAGGGGAAACAAGTCCGAGGCAGCACGGCAGCTCAATATCGGCCGCAAGACCCTGGAACGCAAGCTGCGGACGGCGTCGGACCGGACGACACTGCGAGGAGCCGGCCCGAACCCGGCAGCACCTGACGGCACCGGAGGTCGGTGACGTCCGGGATGTCAAACGACAGCCCGGGCAAAAATGGCGGAAGGACGTGGGAGTCGAACCCACCCGGGACCGCCTGACGGCCCCAACCGGTTTTGAAGACCGGCCGCACCACCGGATACGAAGTCCTTCCCTTTTCATGCTGATGGACAGGATTAGCAGGAATTACCCATATTCTCAATCATTTGGGTCGTGCAGATCCTCGACAAGCCTGTCCATTCAAACTCAGCGAAGCCTCAACAGGGAATCCTTGAACACACGGTGTTCGTCGCCGATGCGGCGTGAATAGCCGATGCGGTCAAAGAATTCCAGTATGTGAATCGCCACCTTGCGGCCGGTGCCGATGCGGTCGCGGAAGGGCGCCGCGAGCGCTGCACCATGCTGCTCGGTCAGGTCGCGCACGATCACGGCCAGATCCGCCACGGCATCGCGGGTGAAGTAGTGATCGTGGGCCACCCGGTAGACCTCGCCCATGCCGGCCAACTGGCGCATGAGCCGGCGCACCTTGTCCTCTTCCAGATTGCAGCTGCGGGCGATGTCGCGCACCCGGGGCGGATTGTACGGGCTCGCTTCCAGCATTGGCCTGATGTGCTCCAGCCACTGACGCTCCTCGGTGGGCGCCAGGGTCACGCGGTGACCGGGCAGATGGATCCAGGGGGCGTGCAGCACCATCCGGCCCTCGGCCACCAGTTCATCCAGCAGGGCGCCGAACACGGGGCGGTCCATGGCCGGTGCCGTGAGCCGGCGCAGTTGTTCCCGATCCGGTCCGAGTCGCTCCGGGTGCCGCTCATGATCCTCGGCGAGCATCTGCAGGGCGCGTTCACGCAGGGCGCTCCAGTGCGCCGGGTCGAAGGCGGTGAGGCCCGCCTGTGTCTCCACCAGGCGCATGGAGACGCCTTCCCGGACCGCGTCCGCGTTGCGGGTGTCCAGATTCCGAAGGCGCATCCAGTTGTCGAGGTTCAGGCCGCGCGGGGCGAAGGGCAGGGCTGCGCGCAGGGCGCGGGCCGGGTCGGGCTGGCTGTAGGCGTTCAGCAGGCCGATGCGCGCCGCGGTGCGACGTCCCCGGGCGGGGGGTTGGTTGTCCAGGATCACGCCGCCGCCGATGTTGCGACGGGCCGACTGGTCGCGCAGCACGAAACGGTCCCCGTGCAGCGCGTGTGTCTCGTCCTCGAGCACCAGTTGAACGAGGCCGCTGGCACCCGGTTCAATCCGGTCACCCTCGAGGATTGCAAGCCGCGCCATGAGTCTCGCGGCACCCAGATGCAGGTGCACGGGTGCCCAGTGCTTGAGCGGCCCGGGCTCGTCCGGCAGGACGCGCAGGCGTGCGTCCAGGCGTGACGTGGGCCGGTCAAGCTGGGGATCCACCACCCAGTCGCCCCGGGCGATATCGCGTTTCCCGAGGCCCGGGGCGGACAGGTTGAGCGCGCAGCGCTGGCCGGCAAGCCCCTCTTCCCCGGGACGGTTCTGAGCGTGGATGGCGCGCACCCGCACGTCCAGCCCGGACGGGGTGACCCGCACGGTGTCGCCCACGCATACGCGGCCGGCGTGCACCGTGCCGGTGACCACCGTGCCAGCCCCGCTCAGCGTGAAGCAACGGTCCACCGCAAGACGGAACATGCCGTCGGTTCGCCGCAGGCCGGTTTCGCGCGCGGCAGCGTGCAGGTGGTCACGCAGGGCGTCGATGCCCTCACGGGTGACCGAGGAGACGGCCATGACCGGGGCGTCGGCCAGGCCCGAGGAGGCGAGAAGGTCCCGAATCTGCCGGTGCGCCTCTTCCAGACGCACGCCGTCCACCAGGTCGCACTTGGTGAGCGCCACGGTGCCGCTCGCCAGCCCCAGCAGGTCCAGGATCTGAACATGTTCCCGTGTCTGGGGCATGGGGCCGTCGTCACAGGCGACCACCAGCAGCACATGGTCGATGCCTGTGGCGCCGGCGAGCATGTTGTGCACCAGCTTCTCGTGGCCCGGCACATCCACGAATCCGAGTACACCCCCGTCCGTCAATGCCTGATAGGCATAGCCCAGATCCAGGGTGATACCCCGGGCCTGTTCCTCCTTGAGACGGTCGGCATCCACGCCGGTGAGTGCGCGCACCAGTGCGGTCTTGCCGTGATCGATGTGGCCCGCGGTGCCGACGATCATGGCAGCACGAGTCCGGACAGCTGCCGCGTGAATGCCTGCTCGTCCTCCAGGCAGCGCAGGTCCAGCCACAGCGCACCATCCTTGATGCGCCCGATGACCGGGCAGGGCAGGCCGCGCAGGGCCCGTTCCAGGTGCTTGAGCGCCGTGCCCGCGCCGCGCCCGGGTCGGGGTGGCTCCAGCACCAGCGCCCGGCTCGGCAGCCGGTCCACGGGCAGGGCCCCGCTGCCGATCTGGCTCTGGCAGGGGCGCAGGGTGACGCGTACGGCCTGGCCGAACGCGCCCTGAACGCAGGGCAACAGGCGTTCCCCGAGCGCGGATATTTCGGATTCGGGGCGCGAGAGCAGTCGCAGCGTGGTGAGCCGTTCGTGGAGCCGGTCGGGATCCCGGTACAGGTGCAGAACCGCCTCCAGGGCGGCGAGCGTCATCTTGTCCACCCGCAAGGCGCGCTTGAGCGGGTTCTTCTTGATGCGGGCGATGAGGTCGGCACGTCCGACGATCAGCCCGGCCTGCGGGCCGCCCAGGAGTTTGTCACCGCTGAAAGTGACCACGTCGGCACCGGCGGACAGGGTCTCCTGTACGGTGGGTTCGTGGGGCAGACCGTAGCGCTCCAGGTCCACCAGGGTACCGCTGCCCAGATCCACCATGAAGGGCAGATCGTGGGCATGGGCGATCTCCGCCAGGCGCGCCTCCGGCACGACGGCGGTAAAGCCCTGAATGGCGTAGTTGCTGGTATGGGCCTTCATGATGAGGCGCGTGCGCGCACCGACGGCGCTTTCGAAGTCGCGGGGATGCGTACGGTTGGTGGCGCCCACCTCGACCAGCTTGCAGCCGGCACGGCGCATGACCTCCGGGATGCGGAAGGCGCCGCCGATCTCCACCAGTTCTCCCCGGGAGATGATAACTTCCTTTCGCAGGGCGAGGGTGTTGAGCGACAGCAGGACCGCGGCGGCATTGTTGTTGACGACGGTGGCCGCTTCGGCTCCGGTCAGCTCGCCGATGAGTTCGTTGATCAGATCGTCCCGGTCGCCGCGCCTGCCGCTTTGCAGGTCGAACTCCAGGTTGCCGGGAGCGACGGCTGCGCGCATCACCGCCTCGGCCGCGTCGACCGGCAGCAGGGCCCGGCCCAGGTTGGTGTGCAGCACTGTTCCCGTGAGATTGAACACCTGGCGAAGCCGTGGCGCGGCCGCGGCTTCCAGCACGGAAGCGGTGTGGCTCAGGATCTGCGCCGGCTCGAAGCGCCGGGCGTCCGTGTCCGGCTTGTGAAGGTCCTCGCGCAGACCGTCAAGCACCAGGCGCAGCGCGCGCAGGAACGGTTCCCGTCCGTGCCGGACGATCAGGGGCTGTGAATCGGGAAGAGACAGAAGACGCTCCACCGAGGGGGGGCGGGGCCGGTCGTGCGGGTGGTTGTCTGTGTGTGTACTGTTCCGGTTTGCTGTCGTCATGGTCCGGGCTCGGCCGTCACGCGGCACGGGTGGGTATCGGCGGGTTCTCGGTTTTCCGGCCGACAGGGTTCAGTTGGTGTCTGCCACTTCCTCTCCGGGTACAAACAACAGGTTTGGCCCGCTGCGCTCATAGCCCTCTTCGGCCATGAGCAGATCCAGCGCCAGCGTGGCGATGTCGTCCGCCACGGGATCCACGTCCAGATCCCTGTCCATGTAAAGGATCTTCAGGTAACTGCGGCACTCGCCACAGGCCTCGGCCTTGACCGCCTCGCTGCCGCCCTCGATCCCCATGAACTGAAGCGACGTGGTGGATTCACAATTGCTGCAGGTCAGCCGCTCGAGGTGCCAATCACTCTCGCAAAGCGAGCAGTGCAGGTAACGGAGCTTCTGTTCCACGCCACCCACACGCACCATGCTGCTCACCGGTGCGCTGCCGCAAACCGGGCAGACCTTGCTGAAGCGCTTCTCGCCCAGATGCCCAGGATCCGCGTGACCGGCCAGATGGGTCCAGTAGACCTGCAGGGCGCTCGCCACCAGGGGGGCGGCCGCAGGGTCGAGTGCCTCGTTGTCCCCGTCGAGGATACGCTGTGCCATGTCCTCGAGTTCGCCGTCGTCCATGGAACGCAGCCGGTCGATGGCCTGACGCGTCGCCGCGGGTGCCGCGGATTCTACCGAATCGAGGATCGAGCCGAGCAGATCCCGCCACAAGGGGGCACGCGTCCATCCCTGGACGGGGAAGACGGCCGCGCCGCCGGCACCGGAAGTATCCGGACGCGGGCTGACCGGGTTGCTGTGCTCCAGTGAGTCGAGCGCATCCTGCTGGGCCCGCGCAAGGGCCCCGAGGAACATGAGAAAAGGTTCCAGAGGGTGTCCATCGGCCAGGTCAAGGAGGCGTTCCGCCCGCCGCCGGAAGACATGCTTCCGGTCGGCGAGCCGAACAAACGGCGCCTCCTGACTGGGTGGAACGATGGCACCCGGCTGGATGATGGAACTCATTCCTTGGCCTCCCCGGTGACCTCACGGTACCAGAGTGGATGATGCTTCTTTGCCCATGGTCGGGTAACGGTACCGCGGGTGATCGCGCGCGTCGAGCCCTTCACCCAGATGGCCGCGTAGATGTGCACGATAATCCCCAGTATGAGCACGAAGGCGCTCAGGGCATGCAGCATCAAGGCGAAACGCACCAGCCCGATGGAGAAGATCGGTGCGAAGTACGGCTGCCAGATGATCACGCCGGTAACGACCAGGATCAGCATGCACAGGACCATCACCCAGAACAGCAGCTTCTGGCCCGCATTGTAACGCCCCGCGGGCGGCAGACGGTCCTCCCGGTTGCTGATCACGTCGCCCAGCTGTCCCAGCCACTTGCGATCGTTCTGGTTGATCAGGTTATGACGCCAGAACCGGAGCATCATGCCGAGGAACACGACGAACATCAGCACCCCGATGAAGGGATGCAGGATGCGCGTCCACTGTCCCCCTCCGAAGAGGTTGGTCAGCCAGTACATGGACGGATGAAACAACGCGAGACCGGAGAGTGCCAGCAGGATGAACGTGATGGCCGTCAGCCAGTGGTTGCGCCGTTCACCCGCGGTGTAACGCTCGATGAGCTTGTCTTTGTCGGACATGGTTTGGCTCTCCTCTCAGTCCTTGCTGCCAGTGGTGTTGGTGTCGTCTTCTTCCTCTGCTTCCTTGGGTCCGACCTTGAGGTAGTGGAAGAATGCCCCGATGGCAGTCAGGCCGAGGACGGCCATGCCGACCGGTTTGCTGACGCCCTTCCAGAAGCTGACCATGCCGCTGATCCGCGGGTCCTCCGGCAGGCCGTGATAGAGCTCCGGCCTGTCGGCGTGCTGCAGCACGTACATGACGTGGGTGCCGCCCACCCCCTGCGGATCATACAGTCCCGCATTGTCGTAACCGCGGGAGTTCAGGTCCGCGATCCGGTCCCCCGCATGCCTGACCATTTCCTCCTTGGTGCCGAACGTGATGCAGCCGGTGGGACAGGCCTTGACGCAGGCGGGCTCCATGCCGACGGCGACCCGGTCCGAACAAAGGGTGCACTTGTAGGCGCGGTTGTCCTTCTGAGAGATCCGCGGGATGTCGAACGGACAGCCGGCCACGCAGTAGCCGCAGCCGATACACTTCTCCGAGACGAAGTCCACGATGCCATTGGTGTATTGCACGATGGCGCCGGGCGCCGGGCAGGCCTCCAGGCAGCCCGGGTCCTCGCAATGGAAGCAGCCGTCCTTGCGGATCAGCCATTCAAAGGCATAGTCCTCCGGCTCCACCTCCGAGAAGCGCATCAGCGTCCAGGTGTTGTCGTTGAGATCCACCGGGTTGTCGTAGACGCCCACGTTGGTGCCCACCTCGTCCCTGAGATCGTTCCATTCCATGCACGCCACCTGACAGGCCTTGCAGCCGATGCACTTGGATACATCGATCAGCTTGGCCACCTGCGGCTGCACCCGGCGTACGCTGGGCGAGGGCAGGGTGGTCGCGGAGCGGCGCTTGATATCAAGAGATTGCATCGATGACATGGCGCACCTCCTCAGGCTTTCTCGATGTTGACAAGGAACGCCTTGAACTCCGGCGTCTGGGCGTTGGCGTCACCGACGAATGGCGTGAGCACATTCGCCAGAAAGCCTTTCTGGGCCACACCGGTGAAGCCCCAGTGGATCGGGATACCCACGGTGTGTACGACCTTTCCGTCAACATTGAGGGGTTTGATGCGCTTGGTGACCACCGCCGTGGCGGTGATGTCGCCGCGGTTGGATTCGACGGTCACCTGGTCGCCGTTGCTGATGCCCTTCTCCCTTGCCAGCACTTCGCCGATCTCGATGAACTGAGCCGGCTGGGTGATGGTGTTGGACAGCGCATGCTTGGTCCAGAAGTGGTGATGCTCCGTGAGCCGGTAGGTGGTCGCCGCGTAAGGGAACTCGTCCGCCTTGCCGAAGGAGGCCCAGTCGTTGGCAAACACGCGTGCCGCGGGATTGCTGGTGGCCTTGGGATTGTCCGGATGCAGCGGATTGTGACCCACCGGTGTCTCGAAGGGCTCGTAGTGCTCCGGGAACGGTCCGTCGTTCATGCCCGCGAACAGGCGGCCAACCCCCTCGGGGATCATGATGAAGGGATTGACGCCCTCGGCAGGTGCCGCATTGGGCCGCATGTCCGGAACGTCCGGACCGCTCCAGCGGCTGCCGTCCCAGGCGATCGGTGCCCGCTTCGGATCCCAAGGATGCCCCTGGGTGTCGCAGGAAGCCCGGTTGTAGAGGATGCGCCGGTTGGCCGGCCAGCAGAATCCCCACTCCGGATACAGCCCCAGGCCCGACGGGTCGGATGTGGACCGGCGCGCGGTCATGTTCCCCGCGGGTGACCAGCATCCGCTGTACAGCCAGTTTCCGCAGATGGTGCTGCCATCGGCACGCAACTGACCGAAGCCCGTTACCTGCCGACCGGCCGGAATGGTCACGTTGCCGTCCGCATCGCGGATGTCCGCGATGGCCCGGCCGGACACCTCCCGCAGGACTTCACCGGAGTCCGGCTCTTCCTGGTTGGTGTACGGCCAGTGCAGGTTGACGATGGGATCGGGATACGTGCCGCCCTCTTCACGGTACAACTCCCGCAGCTTGAGGAAGATGCCGGCCATGATGGCCCGGTCCGTCTTCGCCTCGCCCGGCGGCTCCACGCCTTTTTCCTTCCAGATGATGTTGCGTCCCGAGTTGGTGAAGGAGCCGTCTTCCTCGGCGAAGCAGGTGCTGGGCAGACGGAATACCTCGGTCTGGATGTCTCTCGGATTCACATTGTTGTAGACGCCGAAATTGCGCCAGAACTCCGAGGTCTCCGTGGCCAGCGGGTCCATCACCACCAGGAACTTCAGCTTGGCCAGCGCGGTACTCATCTTCGCCTTGTGGGAGACGGCGGCCAGCGGGTTGAATCCCTGGCACAGGAAGCCGTGCATCTCGCCCTTGTGCATCAGTTCGAACATCTGCAGCACGTCGTAGGGCTTGTCCACATGGGGCAGATAGTCCCAGGCGAAGTTGTTGCCGGCATGGGCATGATCGCCCCACCATGCCTTCATGAGACTGACGTGGAAGTTCGGGTAGTTCTGCCAGTAGCTTATCTGGCCGGGTCTGATGGGCCTGGGCGAACGCTGCTCCATGAAGGCGTTGAAGTCCTGGTGCGCGTCACCCGGAAGGCCCAGGTAACCCGGCAGGTTGGTGGTCACCAGGTTCATGTCGGTGATACCCTGCACGTTGGCGTGGCCGCGCAGTGCGTTCACGCCGCCACCCGGCATGCCCATGTTGCCCAGCAGGAGCTGGATCATGGCCATGGTGCGGATGTTCTGGGAACCCACTGTGTGCTGGGTCCACCCCAGGGCGTACATGATGGTCATCACCTTGTCCGGCTTCGAGGTCTCCGCGATCATCTCGCAGATGTTCAGGAACCGGTCTTCCGGGGTGCCGGTGATGCTGCTCACCATCTCCGGCGTGTAGCGGGAGTAGTGGGATTTCAGCAACTGGAACACGCAGCGCGGATGCCGCAGGGACATGTCCACGCGTGCGTAGCCGTCATCACCCATCTCGTAGCCCCAGGAACTGCGATCATAACGGCGGTTGGCCTCGTCATAGCCCGAGAACATGCCGTCCTCGAACCTGTAGTCGGCATTCACGATCAGGGCCGAGTTGGTGAAGTTGGTCACGTACTCGTGATTGATGCGGTCATGGGTCAGCAGGTAATTGATCACCCCGCCCAGGAAGGCGATATCCGCGCCTACCCGCACCGGTGCGTAGTAATCCGCCACTGCCGCGGAGCGCGTGAAACGGGGGTCCACCACCACGAGCCTGGCGCCACGGTTGGCCTTGGCCTCCGTGACCCACTTGAAACCGCAGGGGTGTGCTTCGGCGGCGTTGCCGCCCATGATGAGGATGAGGTCGGCGTTCTTGATGTCCACCCAGTGGTTGGTCATCGCACCTCGCCCGAACGTCGGAGCCAGACTGGCTACCGTCGGGGCGTGTCAGATGCGCGCCTGGGTGTCGACTGCCGTCATGCCGTAGGCACGGGCCGTCTTGGCGCTGATGTATCCGCCCTCGTTGCTGGCCGCGGAACTGGCGAGTAATCCCGTGGTGGCCCAGCGGTTGACCCGCTGCCCCCGCTCGTTGCGCAGCATGAAGTTGGCGTCACGGTCGTCCTTCATCAGGCGGGCGATGCGCGTGAATGCCTCATCCCAGGAGATGCGCTGCCACTCGTTGGAGCCCGGCGCGCGCACCTCGGGATGCTTCAGTCGAGTCTCGCTGTTGATCATGTCCATCAGGCCGGCGCCCTTGGGACAAAGGGTGCCGCGGTTGACCGGATTGTCCGGATCGCCCTCGATGTGGATCAGAGCCTTGTGGGTGTTCTTGCCGCCCGATCCCAGGGTGTACATGATCACGCCGCAACTGACCGAGCAGTAGGGACAGGTGCTGCGGGTCTCGGTGGTGCGCGCCAGCTTGAACTGGCGTACCGAGGCGTGCAGCTCGCTTGGCGAGAAGCCCATGGCGACGAGGCTGGAACTGGCCATGCCTCCCGCGCAGAGCTTCAGGAACTGACGTCTTGTGACTTTCATCGACTCGCTCCTCGACTGGAATGGAATCCAAAGTTTCTTATTGTTGGAATCGCATGTTTTGCGAAATAACCACCTGCCGGTCACCGGCAGTCCTTCTTATGTGGCTATCCAAAAAGTTTATGCAATACCTGAGCCAGTGCTGATGAAAATGAAAAAAGAATGAATAAACAATCTGATAGGCAAATATCAGGAAATCATGAAACAGGGCGTGGTGGGTCGATTTGACCCGGGTCTGATGTTTTTAATGGGCCACTTTGACGCGCCTGGAGGCGGGTGAAGCATCGGTGTGGAAGGGATCGCCCGGAGGACCGGGCTCCTACACTGGGTGGGGTCCCCGTAGGAGCCCGGTCCTCCGGGCGAAGAACGATCCACCGGCGTGGGGCCGGATCGCCCAGGGGACTGGGCTCCTACACGGAGGGGGGATTCCCGTAGGAGCCCGGTCCCCCGGGCGAAGAATGATCCACCGGTGTCGGGCCGGATCGCCCGCGGGACTGGGTTCCTACGCTGCGAGCGCCCCGTAGGTTTTGCCTGTGAACAGCCTCGTGGGACGCGGCACTAGATCTGCCGGATCTTCTCCAGTTGCGCGTCCAGCTCCTTGAGGGTCACTTCCATGTCCGCCACCCGTGAGCGTTCCTTGTCCACTACCTCGGCGGGGGCGCGGTCCACGAAACCGGGGTTGGCGAGTTTGGCGCCGCAGACGTCCAGATTCTTCCGAACCTTGGCCCGCTCCTTTTCCAGGCGTGCGATCTCGGCGTCCTTGTCGATGAGGCCCGCCAGCGGGATCAGCAGGTGCATCTCGCCCACCAGGGCCATGGCCGATTCGGGGGCCTCGTCATCCGCCTCGAGCCAGGTGACCGATTCCGGCCGGGCCAGGAAGCGGATGAAGGCCTCATTGTCCGTGTAGCGTGTGCGGTCCTTTTCGTTCCAGTTCTCGATCAGCAGGGGCAGGGATTTGCCCGGCGAGATGTCCATCTCGGCACGGATGCGCCGCATGCCGAGGATGAACGTCTTTACCCAGTCGATCTCCGCCTCGGCGGCGGCGTCCACCCGCGCCTCGTCCGGCGCCGGGTAGGGCTGATGCATCAGCGTGTCGCCGTCGCACCCGGCCAGCGGGCCCGCCTGGCGCCAGATGGCCTCGGTGATGAAGGGCATGACCGGATGCATCAGGCGCAGCATCGCATCCAGCACACGCACCAGGGTGCGGCGGGTGCCACGCTGCGCCACCGCGCCGGCATCGCCCGTCAGTACCGGTTTGGACAGTTCCAGGTACCAGTCGCAGTAGTCGTGCCAGGTGAAGTCGTACAGGGTCTGGGCGGCGAGGTCGAAGCGGTAGTGGTCCATGTGATGGCGGACCTGGGCGATCACCGCCTGCAGGCGCGACTCGATCCAGCGGTCGGCCAGGGACAGCTCCACCGGTTCCCCGCCCAGGCCGGTGTCCTGACCCTCGGTGTTCATGAGCACGTAACGGGCGGCGTTCCACAGCTTGTTGCAGAAGTTCCGGTAGCCCTCGATGCGGCCCAGATCGAACTTGATGTCCCGGCCGGTGGAGGCCAGCGAGGCGAGGGTGAAGCGCAGGGCGTCAGTGCCGAAGGGCGGAATGCCGTCGGGGAAATGCTTGCGGGTGACCTTGTCGATGCGCTTGGCCATCTGCGGCTGCATCAGGCCCCGCGTACGCTTTTCGACCAGGTCTTCCAGGGCAATGCCATCGATCAGATCGATGGGGTCCAGCACGTTGCCCTTGGACTTGGACATCTTCTGGCCTTCCGAGTCACGGATCAGCCCCGTGATGTAGACCTCCCGGAAGGGCACGTCGTCCATGAACTTCAGGCCCATCATGATCATGCGGGCCACCCAGAAGAAGATGATGTCGAAGCCCGTGACCAGCACGTTGGTGGGATAATAGCGCCCCAGTTCCGGCGTCTCGTCGGGCCACCCCAGGGTGGAGAAGGGCCACAACGCCGAGCTGAACCAGGTGTCGAGCACGTCCGGGTCCTGGTTGAGCATCACGTCCCTGCCCAGGTTGTGCTTGCGGCGCACCTCGTCCTCGTCGTGGGCCACGTAGATGTTGCCCGCTTCATCGTACCAGGCCGGGATGCGATGACCCCACCAGATCTGGCGGGAGATGCACCAGTCCTCGATGTTGCGCATCCATTCGAAGTAGGTCTTGCTCCAGTTGTCGGGCACGAAACGGATGCGCCCGTCCTCCACTGCGCGGATGGCGGGCTCCGCCAGCGGACCGGCCTTGACGTACCACTGGTCCGTGAGGAAGGGCTCGATCACCGCATGGGTGCGGTCGCCCCGGGGCACCATGAGCTTGTGGTCGTCGATGCGCTCCAGCAGCCCCCGGGCCTCCAGATCGGCGACGATGCGCTTGCGTGCCTCGAAGCGGTCCAGGCCCCGGTACGTCTCGGGGGCCTCGTCGTTGATCCGGGCATCCACGGTGAGGATGTTGATCATGGGCAGCGCGTGGCGCTGCCCTATGGCGTAGTCATTGAAGTCGTGGGCGGGCGTGATCTTCACGCAGCCGGAGCCGAACTCCGGATCCACGTAGTCATCCGCGATCACCGGGATGGTGCGCCCGGTGAGGGGAAGCTCGACGTCTTTGCCGATCAGTCGGCTGTAGCGCTCGTCCTCCGGGTGCACGGCTACGGCAGTGTCGCCCAGCATGGTTTCGGGACGCGTAGTGGCCACCACCAGGTGTCCGGAGCCGTCGGCCAGCGGGTAGCGCATATGCCAGAGCGATCCCTGCTCCTCTTCGGCAACCACTTCCAGGTCCGAGACGGCCGTGTGCAGCACCGGGTCCCAGTTCACCAGGCGTTTGCCGCGGTAGATCAGCCCTTCGTCGTAAAGGCGCACGAACACCTCGCGCACGGCCCTGGACAGCCCGTCGTCCATGGTGAAGCGTTCCCGTTCCCAGTCGATGCTGTTGCCCAGGCGCCGCATCTGCCGGGTGATGGTGTCGCCGGATTCCCCCTTCCATTGCCAGACCCGTTTGAGAAAGGCCTCGCGGCCGAGATCGTGGCGGCTGATGCCCTCGGCGGCCAGTTGCCGTTCCACCACCATCTGGGTCGCGATACCCGCATGGTCCGTGCCTCCCTGCCAGAGCGTGTCGTCACCGCCCATGCGGTGGTAGCGGATGAGGGTGTCCATGAGGGTGTGCTGGAAGGCGTGGCCCATGTGCAGGGTGCCGGTCACGTTGGGCGGGGGCAGCATGATGCAGTAGGGGGCGCCCCGGCCGCCGGGCCGGAAATGTCCGGCCTTCTCCCACTCCTGGTAGAGGGGTTGTTCGATGGCGCGGGGGTCGTAGGTCTTGTCCATGGGTATCCGGGTGTGTGGCTTTGGGTGCCGGCAGTTGGCCGAAAGCCCGCCATTATAACGGAAGCCCGCCGGGTATTGGTGTTGCCCGGGGCCGCGCGGGTCAATCAGGTGCCGTGACCCGGGAGTACATCGTGGGTTGTGGGGAAGCCGTGTTGCGCCCGGGTGGTCAGTCTTCTCCCGGTGCCTTCCCGCGGGATCCGGCGGCGGGTTCGGACAGGGCGCGCAACACGGATTTCACCAGTTGTTCGCGCAATGCCGGGATGTGCGCTGCCAGCGCCTCGTCGACTATGGTCTCGACACGGGCGTGCAGGTCATGGGCGGCGGGATAATCCGACGGAGGCACAATCGGCTCCAGGGGGGCCGGCGGGAACGCCGTGGGTGTATCCAGGGCATCCAGGGCATCCAACTGCAGGTCGATGTCCAGGTCCTCGGGCAGGGGCCCGGCCGCGGGTCTGGGCACTCCGGGGTCACTCTGGCGGCCGCTGCCCGCCCGGGATGCGGCGGCGGGTCGGATCAGGCGGGTCAGTGTGGGAATGCGAGGTGCCTCGGGGGGCTTGGCCATGATGTACTCCTGGGTGTCCGGTCATGACGCGCGATTCCGGCCCGGCGGGCCGAGACGGTGATGGGTCAGGTCGTAGCCCCGGTCCCGGTAGAAACGGTAGCGTTCGCGGCCCGCGTCGCGGACGGTCGGCTCCTGGTTGACGATCTCTGCGACCCGCTCGAAGCGGCTGAAGAACAGCGGTACACGGGAGTCCAGATTGACGAGAATCTCGCCGGCGGTGTCTGGTTCCCGATCATGGCAGATCTGCACCGGGCAGTCAGGATCCGAGCCTTCCACCTCATGGGGAATGAAGCTGATATCCCTGAAGGTCCACAGGGCCTCATCCAGTTGCCCGGACAGCCCGGCCGAACCCGTGTGCACATGGATCCGGTGTCCCAGGCCGAAGGCCTTCTGGATAATGCGGCAGGCCATGCGCAGCCGCTCGCCGGGGTCCTCGTCATCCAGTACGTAGAAGTCAATGCGGGTCATGAAGGCAGTGGCAAGTCTCAAGTGGCACGTGGCAAGGAGAAACCTCAACCTGCCTTGTTGAGCAGGTACTGCATCAGCAGGGGGACGGGGCGGCCGGTGGCACCCTTTTCCTTGCCGCTCTTCCAGGCCACGCCCGCGATGTCCAGGTGGGCCCAGTGATATTTCTTGGTGAACCGGGACAGGAAGCAGGCGGCGGTGATGGTTCCGGCGGGACGCCCGCCGATATTGGCCATGTCGGCAAAGTTGCTCTTGAGCTGTTCCTGGTACTCGTCCCAGAGCGGCAGTTCCCAGGCCCGGTCGTAGCTCTGCCTGCCGGCGTTGAGCAGTTCGTGGGCCAGCGGACTATGGTTGCCGAGCAGGGCCGTGGCCTGGTGACCCAGTGCGATAATGCAGGCGCCGGTCAGCGTCGCGATGTCGATGACCGCATCCGGAGTGAAGCGCTCCACGTAGGAGAGGGCGTCGCACAGCACGAGACGGCCCTCGGCGTCGGTATTGAGGATCTCCACGGTCTGACCGGACAGGGTGGTCACCACGTCGCCGGGCCGCGTGGCCTTGCCGTCGGGCATGTTCTCGGCAGCCGCCACCACGCCCACCACGTTGATGGGCAGCATCATCTCGGCGCAGGCCTTCATGACTCCCAGCACGCTGGCCGCGCCGCACATGTCGAACTTCATCTCGTCCATGGCCGCACCGGGCTTGAGCGAGATGCCGCCGGTGTCGAATGTAATGCCCTTGCCCACCAGCACCACGGGCTTCCGATCCTTCTTCCCGCCGCGATGCTCCAAGACGATCAGCTTGGCGGGCTGCGCACTCCCCCGGGAGACGGACAGCAGGGCGCCCATTCCCAGTTTCTCCATGCCAGCCTCCTCCAGCACTTCCACCTTGAGCCCCTTGTAGGTCTTCTTCAGCTGAACGGCCTGTTCGGCCAGGTAGGCGGGGGTGCAGATGTTGCCGGGCAGGTTGGCCAGGTCCCGGGTCAGCCGGGTGCCCACGGAAACGGCGGCGGCGATGCGCACGGCCTCCTCGCCGGGCAGCAGGTCGGAACGCGACGGCACGCTCAGGACGATGCGGCGCAGGGGGCGCCGGGTGTCGTCTTTCTTGCTCTTGAGCCGTTGAAAGCGGTACAGGGCGTCCTCGGTGACCGTGACCGCCTGGCTGATCTTCCACAGGGTGTCACGACCCTTTACCGGCAGATCCGTGAGATAATTCACCGCCTCCACCGCGCCGCTGCGCTGTACGGTCTGCGCCATGGTGGCGGTCACACTGCGGTAGGCGGGTTCATCGAACTCGCGTTCCTTGCCGCAACCCACCAGCAGGACCCGGTCGCAGAGTGTATCCGGCAGGTTGTACAGCCAGAGGGTCTGACCCTTCTCCCCGTCCATGTCGCCCCGGCGCAGAATGGTGGAGAGTACCCCGCCGCTGGCCTTGTCCAGGACCCGGGCAGCGGCGGACAGCTTGCGCCGGTCGAAGATGCCCACGACCACGCAGGCGCTGCGCTGTTTTTCCGGGTTGCCGCTCTTGACTGAAAATTCCATGCCTTTCCTCGGGTATGCTGATGGGGGTTCGCGATGTCATGCCGCGAACGCGGGTTGCCTGATTGAGGTTTATGCATTCTATGAGAGTTGACCGCTTATCACCACGCCGGGCGTCCGGGGGAAGGGCTGCCGAATGGGCTTGAGCGCGGCCCGGCCCAATGTCCTCAACCGCTATCTGATGCGGGAGATGCTGGGCACGCATCTGGCCGTGACCCTGGTGCTGCTGCTGATCATCGTCGGCGGGACCGTCGCCCGCATGCTGCGCGAAGCCGCTGAGGGGCGCATTCCGGCGGACGTGCTGATGACGCTGGTGGCGCTCGGTTCGGTGCGCGGACTGATCCTTCTGTTGCCGGTGTCCCTTTTCCTCGCCCTCATGCTGGGCCTGGGGCGCCTGTACAAGGACAGCGAGATGGCGGCGTTGCAGGCCTGCGGCGTCGGGCCTGCGCGGTTGTATCAGACCATTGCCTGGGTGACCGCGCCCATGACGGCATTGCTCACGGTGCTGGTGTTCTGGGGTGCGCCCCTGGCGTCGGCGACCATCGATCAGGTGCGCATGGATGTGGAACGTCGTTCCGAACTGCTGGGCGTGTCGCCGGGGCGGTTTCTGGAGTCCCGGGTGGGCGGACGCGTGTTCTTCATCGAAGGCTATACGCCGGACGGCGCCGCCATGCGCGATGTGTTCATCCAGTCCCGGGGCGCGGACGGCACCGAGGTGGTCACCGCCCGGCGCGCGGAAAGCAAGGTGGATCCCGTGACCGGCCAGCGCTACCTGGTGCTCCATGACGGTTACCGGTACCTGGGTCGGCCCGGGGAGCGGGAATTCCGCATTCTGGAGTTCCGGACCCACGGGGTCCGGGTGCCGGACCCGGAGGGCTCGAGGCGGGGCGGCGTGGACAGCATGTCCACCCGGGAACTCATCGGCTCGACACACCGCCATGAACGTGCGGAGATGCAGTGGCGCATCTCCATCCCGGTCTCCATGGTGCTGCTGGCAGCCCTGGCGCTGCCGCTTTCCCATACCACCAACCCCCGGGGAGGGCGCTTCGCCAAGCTGACCGCGGCCATCGGTGTCTACATCGTCTATGCCAATTTCCTGATCCTGGGCAAGTCCTGGTATGCCAGTGGTCAGACACCGGCCTGGCTCGGCATGTGGTGGGTGCATGCAGCCCTCGTCGCGTTGACCCTGGCGCTGCTCTGGCGGCAGCGGGGCCTGCGGGTGCGACGCCGCGCCGGCCTGGGGGAGGCCGGGGCTTGAAACGCCTGGACACCTACATCGCCCGGGGTGTCATGGGCGGCACGCTGCTGGCCCTGCTGGTGCTCACGGGTCTGGACACCCTGTTCGCCTTCATCGGTGAGATCGACGATATCGACGGCGACCGGTACGGGCTTGTGCAGGCGCTGGTCTACACGGCCCTCACGGTGCCGCGCCGCGCTTATGAGTTGTTTCCCACGAGCGTGCTTCTTGGGAGCCTGCTGAGCCTGGGTACCCTTGCCGCCAACAGCGAACTCACCGCGATGCGCGCCGCCGGACTTTCGGTGGCGCGCATCGTGCGTTCCGTGCTGCGTGCCGGTGTGCTGATGCTGGTGGTGGTCGTCCTCGTGGGAGAACTGGTGGCCCCGGCCAGTGAGCAGCGGGCCCAGACGCTGCGTACCATGGCGCACTCGGAGCAGCTGCATTTGCGGGCCGGCGGTCTGTGGGCCAAGGACGGACAGCGTTTTCTCAACGTGGGCGCGGTGATGCCGGATCTGCGCCTGCTGAACCTTCGCATCTACGAGCTGGACGACGACCGCCGGCTGCAGCGCCTGATGGAAGTGGACGCGGCACACCTGGAGGGCGGCGAGTGGGTGCTCTCGGGTATCCGCCGAAGCCATGTTTACGCAGATGGCGTGCGCAGCGAGCACGTGGCCGAGGAGCGCTGGCCCCGGTTGCTGGCGCCCGAACTGTTCAGCGTGCTGGCGGTGGAGCCGCGCCAGATGTCGGCGGCGACACTGGCGCATTACGTGGATTACCTGCGCCACAACAATCTGGATTCCGCCCACTACGAACTGGCCTTCTGGCTGCGTTTCTCCACGCCCCTGTCGAGCCTCGTGATGCTGTTGCTGGCCATCCCGTTCGTGTTCGGCTCATTGCGCACGGGCAGCGCGGGGCAGCGGCTGTTCATCGGCCTGCTGATCGGCGTGGGCTTTCACCTGCTCAACCGCACGCTCAATCACATGGGCATCCTCTACGGTCTGCCGCCGATGCTGAGCGCCAGTCTGCCGCTGCTGATCTTCTTCGTGATCGCCATGCTGGCGCTCAGGCGAGTCAGGTAGGGCGAATTCAAAGTTCAAGGTTCAAAGTTCAAGGTTCAAGGTTCAAGGTTCAACGGAGAAGTGGCACAGTCACCCACCCCCTTTGAACATTGAACCTTCAACCTTGAACTTCGATCTTCACGCCACCCTCACCAAGGCAGCCAGGGGTTAGCGGTCAACAGTAACGAGTGGACCGTAGGATGGGTCAAGCGCAGCGGACCCATGCTGAACGGATGGTGACGAGTGACAAGTGACGGGCTGACCGGCCACTCGTTACGCTCCTCGGTCAGCCCGTCACGGTCTCTTCCGCATGGGTCCGCTGCGCTTGACCCATCCTACGGGAGGGATGAAGAGCAGTGGTAAGTGACGGGGCGGCCATCATGCTCCATGCGTCACCCCTCACCCCTCACCCTCATCAGGTGCGTACCCGAGAGCCGGTCATGCAGCATGAGTTGCCGGGGGTCGCGCCAGGTCAGCACGAGTCCGCCCGCCACCACCAGCGCCAGCGGCAGGACGGCCCACCACCAGCCCCGCAGGTAGAGGGCGATAGCGGCAAGTACGATGCACCACTGGAACAGGGCGACGATGAAGCGGATGCCCGCCTGCCGCCAGGTGACCGGCCCGCCCTCGTCGCTGAGCAGGTGGACATGCCAGGCCTGCATGCCCAGTGTCCGGCCCTGGGGGCGCGTCCAGAACCAGCCCAGGAAGCCGAAGGCCAGCACCGGCACATAGAGGCGCAGCGGGAGGAACAGCGGGTGTTCCTCGGTGATGCCGAAGGGGGCTGCGATAAGGAACTCCGCCACCATGAGCAGGGCCAGCAGCAACAGGCCGTCGTAGATCATGGCGCCCAGTCTGCGGGGCAGGGAGACGGGCTCCGGGCAGGGTTGTTCAAGTGGCATGGATCATCCTGTGGCGGCGGGTGGGATCGTGCCCGGCCCCGTACCCGGTTTCGCGATGTCGGTCGTGGATCCCGGAAATCCCATCAATTTTTTCAATAGCTCCGATCGATTTTATGGCGAGAACCGGACCGCTGTGGTAAAAATTCGCGGAAAAGCCCGCCCATGCAGAAGCGGGCCATTATAAGGGAATCCCCGCCGCGAACGGGTTTCGGGCGGAGACGGTTCCGTTTCCGTGCGGTGTCCTGCCTGGATCGCCGCACCTTTGACGGGAGGGGTTCATGGGATTGGTTCGAAATCTCATGGCGCAGCCGGGTGTCCTGGCGGCCGGAGAGTATTCCTACCGGGGTGACCGGTTTTCCTACGACGGCAATCTGACGCCGGAGATGGCCCGCATGGCGTCCATCATGTGCCGGGCTACCCATATGGGGGTGCACATGGAATGCGACATGCTGGGGGTGTTCTGCCCGGGGTGCGGGCTGGTGCCCTCACGGGGCTGGGCGGTCAGGGGCCCGCGGTTCAGCGTCTGCGTCATGGCCAATTTCTTCTGCTTCCTGGAGAACGCGGACGGCACCATGAACGCCGTGCTGAGGTGCATGCACGAATCGCTCGACGAAGTGGCTATCGACATGGTCTGACCCGGACATCCGTACCGGGTCCGCATATGCGCAGCGAGGGGAAGAGGTGTTCGAATGATTGAGTTGAGTACGCTCATGACGCTGAGCGGCGCCATCGCCGCCTTCCGGTTCTCTGACAAGGGAGAACTGGTCAGTCACGAGATCGCGCCGGATTCCGGCATGGATGAGGTGGCCCTGGACATGCTCAGCCATGTCTGTGTGGCGAACATATCCCTGGCCTCGATGCAGGCGCGGGGCTGGGAGGGACTGACCGGCATGAGCGGTTTCTATCCCATCGAGGGATTCACGCTCATCGGCATGGATTGGACAGCCGTCATCAATGGTTGTCATGGGGTGATACTGCGCAACGAAGAGGGCGACGTGGAAGCGGCCTACGCCGCCCTGGCGGGCTGAGGAATGATCAGGCGGCTGCTGGCGCTGGATGGCGTGATGGTGGTGGCCCGCTTCCGCGACGACGGCGCGTTCGTTGAGGGGTACGGACTGCTGGATGCAGTGAACATGTCCCGGCTGGCGCGCTTCGCTCACGACTACAAGCGCTTCACCCAGGGCAATGCGGACCAGTTCTCCATGTTCACCCGGCTGCGCGGCTGGACACCCCCCAAGGGCTGGATCGTGCGTGGACATGCCCACTCGGTATGCTCCATCGGCAACCTGGTCTGTCTCGTCGTCAATGCGGAGACCTCCATCAACGAGGTCATGCGCGAACTGGATGACGTGGCCCGTTTCTGAGTGGCCTTGCGATGGCAGGCGGGTCGCGTGAGCCGGGTCGGATCCCTATACTCGGCGGCAAAGTTCAAAGTTCAAAGTTCAAAGTTCAAAGTTCAAAGTTCAAAGTTCAAAGTTCAAAGTTCAAGGTTCAAGGTTCAAGGTTCAAGGTTCAAGGTTCAAAGGATAAGGACACCGCGGGATCGTCGTGGGGGACTTTGCCTTGAACTTTGAACTTTGAACCTTGAACTTTACTCCATGTTTTCACCTTTCAGTCCCGAATTGCCTTTCGAGTTCGACGGCCCTGAGACAGATGCGGAGACACCATGACCCGAAGCCTTCTGGTCATCAATGCAGGTTCGTCCAGTATCAAGTTTGCGCTCTACGCGGTGAATGGCCTTGTTCTGGAACCGCGCTTTCGCGGGCAGGCCGACGGCCTGGGGGGGCGCCGTGCGTATCTCTGCTTCGCAGATGAGCAGGGCCGATCCCTGCTCAGGCGCAATCTGGATGATGCCGCCGATCACGATCAGGCCCTGGACCAGGCGCTGCGTTGGCTGGAGGAGCTTCTGGAAGACGGGCAACTGGTGGGGGCGGGCCACCGGGTGGTGCATGGCGGCGCCCATTTCAGCCGTCCCGTGCGTCTGGAGCCGGACACGCTGGCCATGCTGGAGAGTTACAGCAGCCTGGCGCCCCTGCACCAGCTCCAGAATCTCAAGGCCATTCACGCGGTATCCCGGTTGTGGTCGTCCCTGCCTCAGGTCGCCTGTTTCGATACCGCGGTGCACCGCCGGCAGCCCCGGGTGGCACAGCGCTTCGCGCTCCCCAGGGAGTACGAGGACAGGGGCATCCTGCGCTACGGATTCCACGGCCTGTCCTATGAGTACATCGCCTCGGTGCTTCCGGACGTCGACGCCCGTGCCGCCCGCGGCCGGACCGTGGTCGCGCACCTGGGCAACGGCGCCAGCATGTGTGCATTGCAGGACGGCCGCAGCGTGGCCACGACCATGGGCTTCACCGCCCTGGACGGTCTGCCCATGGGCCAGCGCTGCGGCAGCATCGATCCGGGCGTACTCCTGCATCTGCTTCAGAACGAAGGCATGAGCATTGCCGAGCTGGAGGACCTGCTTTACCGCCGATCCGGGCTGCTGGGCCTGTCCGGCGGCATCAGCGCCGATATGCGGGAACTGTTGACCAGCGACGAAGCGGCGGCTGCCGAGGCGGTGGAGTACTACGTCTATCGTGCGGTTCGGGAGATCGGCAGCCTGGCGGCCGCCATGGGCGGACTGGATGCGCTGGTGTTCACCGCCGGGGTCGGGGAGAATGCGGCCCCCATACGGCGGGCCATCTGCCGGCGCCTGGACTGGCTGGGTCTGCAGCTGGATGAAGCGGCCAACGAGCAGGGCTCGGGCCGCATCAGTACCGGGGGCAGCGGGGTCCACGCGTGGGTGATCCCCACCAACGAGGAGCTGATGATCGCCCGGCACACGCTGGATTGTCTGCAGATGGCGTGAGTCGGCACCGCCGGCGTTTTCATGATTGAAAGCATCCGGCCCGAATGCCCGGGGTGCGATGACATGCTATAAAAACGCGGGGGAGTTTCATATTCGCGTGGGCTGCGCCTTCCATATCTCTCCGATCGCAACGGGTATCGCGCCCTGTTTCGGACGCGACATCGAACGGAACCGCATGGTGACAACAACGACTGCCGACCAGCCTGTTTTACTGCCGCGTCACGGTGAGTGGACCGGTGCCCGCGGCCGCGGAGTGGCTGGATATGCCGGTTAAGAAGCGTCAGAGCGGTTCGGCGGGCGCGCGCACGCTGCAGGTGCTGCATGCGGTGACCAATGCCCAGCTGCCCCTGGCACTTCCGGAGATCTCGGATCTGGTAGGCCTGCCCAAACCCACCGTACACCGCATCGTGGCCCTGCTGGAGGAGGAGGGCTACCTGCTCAAGGATGAGACCGGCCGTCGCTTCGTGCCCGGCCCGGCATTGCGTGACCTTGCCTACAAGGTGTTCCAGTGCGAGGCCATGCGCGGTCCGCAGCATCTGATCCTGCAGCAACTGGCGAAGAAGGTCGGTGAGGCCTGCAACATCGTGCTGCTCGAAGGTGACCGCATCACCTACCTGGACCGGGTGGATTCCGCCTGGCCGCTGCGGCTGCGTTTTGATGTCGGTTCCCATGTGCCGCTGCACTGCACGGCCACCGGCAAGCTGTTGCTGGCCCTGCAGCCCAAGCGGGTGCGTGACCGCCTGATCGCCTCGCTGGTTCTCGAGCCCAAGACCCGCCACACCATCACGCACCCGGAGGATTTTCAGCGTGAACTGGCGCGTACACGCCGGGAGGAGGTGGGCATCGACAACGAGGAATTCATCGAAGGGATGGCCTGTATTGCCGTGCCCATCCGCCCGCCCAGGGGTGCGCCGATCGTCGCCGTATCCATTCATGCCTCCATTCCCCGCCGCTCCCTGGCGGAACTGCGCGCCATCCTGCCGGATCTGCGTGAGGCCGCCCGCGAACTCGCCCCCATCATGTACGGCTGAACCGCCGGGCAGACCCGGACCGTTGCGGCCGTCGTGACGATGCGGGCGGTCCGGTCACCACGACCGCCCGGTGTATCCCGTGCGATATTTCCCGACGGCAAGTCATTCATGTTTCTCGCAATCCATGCCGTCCGGGACAGGTGCATGCAATCCATGGGCCAGAACTTTTTTCCCTCTGATTGCACAAAAACGACAAAATACGCTAAAAATGAGACGCATCATCTCGGGAATTGTCTATAATGGCCCCTTAATTTCGTACTGCCCGACGTGATTCGTGACCCGCCGCGGGCCCCGGTTCGGGAGGCCGGCCGCGGGACAGGATTCAGAGCCTGACCTATTTCCAAGGAGAAAGACTGATGAAACGCATGACCCCCAGTGAGGCTTTGGTGGAGACAATGGCTGCGCATGGCGTCACGAATGTCTTCGGCATCGTGGGTTCGGCGTTCATGGATGCGCTGGACATCTTCGAACCGGCGGGTATCCGTTTCATACCCACGGTGCATGAACAGGGATCCGCCCACATGGCGGACGGATACTCCCGGGTGACCGGACGGCACGGGGTCTGCGTCGCTCAGAACGGTCCGGGGATCACCAACTTTGTCACCGGCATCGCCGCGGCCTACTGGGCGCACAGCCCGGTGGTGGCGATCACGCCGGAGACGGGCACCAACTCCCAGGGCCTGGGTGGTTTCCAGGAGACCGAGCAGCTGCCGTACTTCGAGAAGATCACCAAGTACCAGGGGCACCTGAGCCGTTCGGACCGCATGGCGGAGATCGCGGCGCGCTGTTTCAATCGTGCCATCAACGAGAATGCGCCCACCCAGCTCAACATCCCGCGTGATCTGTTCTACGGCGAGATCGAGTGCGAGATCCCGGGTCCGAAGGTCATCGAGCGCGGCGCCGGCGGCGAGCGTGAACTGGACCGGGCCGCCGACCTGCTGGCCGAGGCACGTTTCCCGGTCATCATCTCCGGAGGCGGGGTGGTGATGTCGGACGGCGTTGCCGAGTGCATCGCACTCGCCGAGCGCCTGAGCGCGCCGGTGGTCAACAGTTACCTGCACAACGACTCCTTCCCGGCGAGCCACAAGCTTTGGGCCGGCCCGCTGGGCTACCAGGGCTCCAAGGCCGGCATGCAGCTCATGGAGAAGGCCGACGTGGTGCTGGCGCTCGGCAGCCGGCTTGGCCCCTTCGGCACGCTGCCCCAGCACGGGCTCGATTACTGGCCGAAGGATGCGCGCATCATCCAGGTGGACGTCAATCCGGACATGCTGGGGCTGGTGAAGAACACCGATGTGGATCTGCTGGGTGATGCGGCGTCGGTGGCGCGTGCGCTGCTGGCAAGACTCAAGGACCGCAAGCTTGCCTGCGACGCCAGCCGTGACGAGCGGCTTGGCACCATCGAGACCACCAAGGCGCAGTGGGAGAAGGAGCTCGACTCCTGGAGCCACGAGCGCGACGACTGGAGTCTCAAGGTGGCGGATTCGGACGGCGGCCTGCATCCGCGTCAGGTGCTTCGGGAACTGGAGAAGGCCATGCCCGGCAACGCCATGGTTTCCACGGACATCGGCAACATCTGCTCGGTGTCCAATTCCTACCTGCGCTTCGAACAGCCAAGGAGCTTCTTCGCTGCCATGAGTTTCGGCAACTGCGGGTATGCGCTGCCGGCGATCATCGGTTGCAAGGTGGGTGCGCCGGACCGACCGGCGGTGGCTTACGTGGGTGATGGCGCCTGGGCGATGAGCATGGTGGAGATCCTCACCTGCGTGCGGGAGAACATCCCGGTCACGGCGGTGGTGTTCAACAACCGCCAGTGGGGCGCCGAGAAGAAGAACCAGGTGGATTACTACGGCGAGCGTTTCGTGGGTTCGAATCTGAACAGCCCGTCATGGGCGGGGATTGCGCGTTCCATGGGTGCCGAGGGCGTGACCGTCGACAAGCTCGACGATGTGGGCGGCGCGTTGGCTGCGGCATGCAAGGCGCAGCAGGAGGGCAAGACCACGGTGATCGAGATCAATGTCTCGCGGGAACTGGGCGACCCGTTCCGCCGCGACGCGCTCAAGCATCCCAAGCGCCTGCTGGACAAGTACAAGAAGTACATGTGAGCAGGGCGGGCGCCATGGCGCCCCCTTGTCCGGGGAAGCAGGTGACCGGCCCGCTGCGTGCCGGATCGAGATTGTCGACAGCAGATAGGGAAGCCATATAGAACGACTATAAAGGGTGAATACGCATCCGGTGCCCCGCGGAGGCGCATTGCATCGGATCGCGTGTTGCCCGAACGAGCGCATGGACGGATCTTCAGGGGTCGCGGATCCCCGAGGACAGGTTTCCATGCGCCATGCACAGGTTCCGGTAAGGGATCACCGGACAGCGGCGGAGGGGTCATGAGGCAGGAGAATCGATCGTGGAGTTGCTAACGTACCTTCCCGAGGTATTCAGTGGCGTCAACCTCGTCATCCTGATCCTCGGGACCGTCGTGGGGCTGCTGCTTGGCGCCATGCCCGGCGTGAGCCCCACCATGGCCGTGGCGCTGCTGATCCCGTTCACCTTCCAGATGGATGCGACCTCCGGGCTCATTCTGCTCGGCGTGATCTATGCCTCCACGGTGGCCGGAGGCGCGGTCAGCGCGATCCTCGTCAACATCCCGGGGGCGCCGGCCAATATCGCCACGATCCTGGACGGCCATCCCATGGCCAAGAGCGGCCGGGCCACCGAGGCGCTGCATTACTGCTTCATCAGTTCCGGCATCGGCGGTGTGCTCGGCGTGCTGGTCCTGATCTTCTTCACGCCGCCGCTGGCGGAACTTGCGTTGCGCTTCGGGCCTTCGGAACTCTTCTGGGTGGCCATCCTCGGCGTCACGGTGATCGGATCGCTCGGCAGCGCGTCGGTGCTGAAGGGGCTGATCGCCGGGGCGTTCGGGATCTGGATCTCGCTGATCGGATTCAACCCGATTCTCGGCACGGAGCGATTCGTCTTTACCAGCCATCTGCAGGGCGGCGTCAGCATCGTGCCGGCGCTGATCGGGCTGTTCGCCATTCCGCAGGTGCTCTACATGGTGGAAAGTGCCTGGCGGGGCCAGTCCGGTGAAGAGTTCCGGATGGAGAGCCGCAGCATCTGGCGGTCGGTGCGCTACAACCTGAGCCGGGTGCGCACGCTCTCCCTGGGCAGCGTGGTGGGTGCCATCGTCGGGCTCATCCCCGGCGCCGGCGGGCAGATCGCCGGGTTGCTGGCCTACGATCAGAGCAAGAAGTTCAGCAAGAATCCCGAGAATTACGGCAAAGGGGAAGCGGACGGCGTCATTTCCTCGGAAAGCGCCAACAATGCCATGGTGGGGTCGTCACTGGTCCCCATGCTGTCACTGGGCATTCCGGGGAGTCCCACCGCGGCGGTGCTGCTGGGCGGCCTGCTTATTCAGGGGTTGTTTCCTGGACCGGATCTGTTCACGCAGCACGGCCAGGTGGTCTGGACGTTCCTGGGTGCCCTGCTGGCCGCGCAGATCCTGCTGATGGTGTTCGGTCTCTATATCAGTTCCCTGAGCCGTTACGTGATCCGTATTCCCAAGCAGTACATGGCGGGCGCCGTGGCCGTGCTGGCCATCTTCGGCACGTTCAGCGTGCAGCACAGCTATTCGGACGTTCTCGTGATGCTCGTGCTCGGTACGGGCATGTACTTCGCCATGCGTTACGGTTTCGGCCCCGGACCGGTGGTGCTGGGCATCATTCTCGGCCCCATTGCCGAGGAGAACCTGCTCCAGGGGCTGATCATCGCCCCGGCCCTGGACGGCCCCGTGCCATACTTCTTTACCGGCACCATCAATATCGTACTGATCTCCCTGTGCCTCGTGTCGGTGGGCTACAGCATCTACAGTGAACTCAAGATACGCAGCAGACGTCGCGCGGCCCAAAGCGCGGAGGCATCGGGGAAATGAATGTCTGGGCTCAACGACTGGCCGCCGTCACCTGCGTGCTTCTGTCCGTCGGCCTCCTGATCTGGTCATCGCCGGATGCCCGCGGGTACGAATTTCCGCGCATGGTGGCGCTTACCATGGTCGTGCTGTCGGTGGGTCTCGCGGTGATGGCGTTCAAGCCCGGAAAGCTGCTCATGGCGGCCGACATCGAATCGATCCCCATGCGGATCATCTGGCCCATGCTTGTCATCCTGCTGGGGCTGGCCTTTCTCGCGCCGCGCCTGGGATTCTTCTCCACCTCGTTTCTGGTCTTCATGGCCACGGCCCTGGTGTTCAGCCCGGAACGTTTCACCATGCGGCGGCTGGGAATCATGGTATTCGTCGGCCTGTGTTTCACATTCACCCTGTATCTCTTGTTTGTTCTCCTGTTGAACGTTCATTTGCCACGAGCACTCTTATTTTGACGAGCCCAACAGCGGGCCGGCCATGAACCGGCCCCAAAACAATCCACAATGGGATGTTAAGGAGGTAGTAACCGATGATGAATTTCATGAAACGATATCTGATGGGGTTGCTGGCGGTTCCGGTCGTATTCGGCCTGAGCGCGCTGGGCGCCGTGCAGGCGGATTTCCCCGAACGTCCATTGACCGTAATGATCCCGTACACCGCGGGTGGTGCTTCCGACTTCCAGGCACGCATCGTGACCATTCCGTCCGAGGAGTTCCTGGGCCAGCCTGTGGCGATCATCAACCGCCCCGGTGCCGGTGGTCAGGTGGGCTGGAACCAGGTGGTCCAGTCCTTTGGCAAGGATGGCTACGAGCTGTCCGGATACAACGTGCCGCATTTCATCGCGCAGTCGATCATGCATGATACCCACTACAACAAGGACAACCTTGAGCCGATCGCCAACTGGGGTGCGGATCCTGCCGTACTGATCGTCTCCCGGGACAGCCAGTTCGACACCGTGGAAGATCTGGTCGAATACGCCAGGGCGAATCCCGGCGGGGTTACGGTATCGGGTGCCGGACAGTTCGTGGGTCACCACATCGCGAGCCTGCAGTTGGAGCGGGCGGCAGACATCGAGCTGCGTTATGTGCCTACTTCCGGCGGTGTGGATGCCATGCGGTTCGTGCAGGGCGGTCAGACCATGGCGGGCTTCAACAACCTGTCCGACGCCTATCGTGCGCGCGATCGTCTGAAAATCCTGGCCATCGCGGACCTGGAGCGTGACAAGGACTTCCTGCCGGATGTGCCTACCCTGAAGGAGCGGGGCTTCGACGTGGACGACACCAGCGTGAACTTCCGCGGTGTGATGGCACCCCAGGGCGTCCCCGCGGACCGGCTGGAGCGGCTGTCCGAGGCGTTCGTGAACATGTTCAACCACGACCGCGTGAAGGGCCGCATGCTGGCGGGCGGCTCACCCCTGCGTGTCATGAACCGGGCCGAGACGCGGGAACTCTGGGAGCGCCAGCAGGTGACCCTGGAGCAGTTGTTCGAGGGCATGGAAGCCAACTGAGTCTGTTGGCAGTGTTTTTACAGGGGCCCGTCACGGACGGTGAGTGGGGGTCAGGGACGGCCCGGCCCCTGATTCCGATCTTATCCGGCGCCGGTCCGTCCGGCGTCGTTGCGGCTCCCCACGTGAGGCATGGGCCTGTGCCCGGCCCGGCGGATGGGTGAAGCCCTTTCAGAGAGCAAGACTATGGTTTCCCAACACGTCAGTGGACAGGCGGCAGACACGGAGGCCGCGGCACGAGTCGCCGAAGTGGTTGCCCGGGCCCGGGCTGCCCAGCGCCTGTTCGAACAGTTCGATCAGGTCCGGGTGGACGAGGCGGTCACCGGCATCGCCTGGGCGCTCATGCAGCCCGATCGCAACCGCGAGCTTTCGGAGCTGGCGGTCAAGGTGACCGGGCTTGGCAATGTTCGGGACAAGATGATCAAGAACGAGCGCAAGACCAAGGGTCTGTTGCGTGATCTCAAGGGACGGAAGACGGTGGGCGTAATCCGCGAGCTGCCCGAACTCGGACTGGTGGAGATTGCCCGTCCGGTCGGAGTGGTGGGCGCGGTGGTGCCATCCACGAATCCGGCCGCGACGCCGGCCAACAAGGTCATCAATGCCCTCAAGTGCCGTAATGCGGTGATCCTTTCGCCGTCGCCCAAGGGGGCGGAGGTGTGCGCCCGGCTCGTGGGTTACATGCACGAGGAACTCGACCGCGTGGGCGCGCCAAGGGACCTGGTGCAGTACCTGCCGACGCCGGTCACCAAGGAGATGACGCTGGAGCTGATGCGCCAGGTGGATCTGGTCCTGGTCACCGGTTCCCAGAACAACGTGCGTGCCGCATACGCCAGCGGCACGCCGGCGATCGGCGTGGGCACCGGCAATGTGCCGGTCATTGTCGATGCCTCGGCGGATCTGGACGATGCGGCGGCCAGGATCGCGGCATCCAAGACCTTCGACAATGCCACCAGTTGTTCCTCCGAGAACAGCCTCGTGATCGTGGACGAGGTTTATGACGCGATGCTGGCCGCCATGGCCCGCCAGGGGGCGGTACTGCTGGATGCGCAGGAGAAGCAGCGCCTGCAGGAGAATCTGTGGCAGCAGGGTGCGTTGAATCGAAACCTGCTTGCCAGGAGCGCCGTGGAGATCGCGCGCGCCACGGGCATTGACCGTGCCACCGGGGACGATGTCCGCATCCTGATGGTGGAGGAGAGCGGGGTGGGGCGCGACCACCCGTTTTCGAGCGAGAAGCTGTCTCCAGTGCTCACCCTCTACCGTGCACGGGATTTTGATGCCGCCTTCGACCGGGTGCGCGAGATCCTCGAGCACCAGGGGGCTGGACATTCATGCGGCATTCATACCCGCGACGATGACCACGTCCGCCGTCTGGGCCTGGAGATGCCCGTATGCCGGGTCATCGTCAACCAGGCCCACGCCTTCGCGACCGGTGGAAGCTTCGACAACGGATTGCCGTTCTCTCTGTCCATGGGCTGCGGGACCTGGGGTGGAAATCCCATCTCCGAGAACCTGAATGTCAACCATTACATGAACATCACGCGCATCGCGAGGTCGATTCCCCCCGTGGAGCCGACGATGCAGGAACTGTTTGAACCGTACTGGAAGAAGTACGGCATCGACGCGGATTGACTGGCGGGCATCGCCCGGCGCGCTGCCGCATCCGTCATCACTGATTCCGGGATTCTGTCGAGGGTTCAGATCACCATGAGCACGATTCTCACACTCGCGGAAAAATGGGCCGGGAAGCGCGCGGACGAGCCGTTTCTCATCGGCCCCGAGACCTCCGAAACCGTCAGCTTCGAACAGTTGCGCCGCTACATCGACGTGATTGACAGGTATCTCTCCGCGGGCGGCGTCGGCAGGGGCGAGAAGGTAGCCTTTCTCATGGAGAACGGCCTCTGGTCCGCCATCCTGTTTCTTGGCGTGATGGCCAGCGGACGGATCATCGTGCCCCTGAACGCGGTATCCGGTGACGATCAGTTGCGCTACGTGCTGGATCACTCGGACAGCCGGCTCCTGTTCGTGACGGAGACCTACCGCGAGCGGGCGGAGGCCATCGTGGCGGGCATCGACCGCGCCATCACGCGGATTCCGACGCACCTGGAACAGGGGCCCCGGTGGCCCTGGCCGGCCGGCGAAGAGGCCGCCGGCGGCCGGCCCGAGCCGGAGGATACGGCGCTGCTGATCTACACGTCCGGCACCACGGGCCGCCCCAAGGGGGTGATGCTCAGTCACCGCAGTGTGATCGCCGGCGGGCGATACACCGTGGAGGCCCATTCCCTGACGGAGCGGGACCGGGCGCTGTGCGTGCTGCCCCTTTATCACATCAACGGCGAGATCGTGACGGTCATCGCGCCGCTGTTGAGCGGCGGCAGTCTGGTGATCCCTTACCGCTACAGCAGCAGTGCCTTCTGGACGTGGATCGAGCGCCATCAGTGCACCTGGTTCAGCGTGGTGCCCACCATCATCGCCTATGTGCTCGACAAGGCCGCGGAAACGGCGGATCACGTGAAGAACGGGGAAGGTTTCCGTCAGGTGCGCTTCGGCCGAAGCGCCTCGTCGGCACTGTCGCCCGAGATGCACAAGGCGTTCGAGGATTCCTTCGGCATCCGCATCGTGGAGACCATGGGCCTGACCGAGACCGCGGCGCAGATCCTGTCGAACCCGCTGCCGCCCGCCACCGGCAAGTACGGGTCGCCGGGCATCCCCTACGGGAACGAGGTCCGGGTGGTGGACAGCGAGGGCAACGAGATGCCGCGGGGCCAGGTGGGGGAGTTGGTGGTTCGCGGTGACAACGTCATGTCCGGGTACTACAAGAACCCCGAGGCCACACGCAGCGCCCTTGGCGACGACGGCTGGTTGTACACCGGCGACCTGGGCTATCAGGACGAGGACGGTTACTTTTTCATCACCGGGCGTATCAAGGAACTGATCATCAAGGGGGGCGAGAACGTGGCTCCCCGGGAGATCGACGAGGTGCTGCTCCAGTACCCGGGCGTGCTCGAGGCCGCCGCCTTCGCCGTGCCCGATGACCGTTACGGTCAGGAGATCATGGCCTGTGTGGTGCCCAGCGACGGCGTGTCTCTCGAAGGGGAGACGCTGCGCGCGTATTGTGTGGACAAGCTGGGCCGGTACAAGGCGCCTTGTGAGATCGCCGTGGTACGCTGGGTGCCCAAGGGGCCGTCCGGAAAGATTCAGCGGTTGCGGATCCCGGATATCCTGGAGGAGATGCGCCATACGGCGCCTCCGGTAAGCACGAATATGAGCCGTGACTGAAGGAAAACGGCCGGGCGGTTGCGCACGGATTCCCCCGCATGCCCTCAGCGGCTGCCCACGGAATGCACGAGACGGAGTGAAACATGGCTGCCCCAGTTGAACGACTCGAAAGGATCCTGCTGGCAACGGACGGCACCGAGTACAGCCATCCCGCCGAGGCGGTCGCCGCCTGGCTGGCGAGAAACAGCGGCGCGGGGCTGACTGTCCTGCAGGCGGTGCTTGGTGCCACCGGGTACCCGGTGGTGGTGCCCCATGGCGAACACGCGGCCGTCAAGAACGCCCGCGATCACGTGGATGATCTGTGCCGGCGCATGGCGGGGCAGAATGTGTCCTGCGCATCGGTGGTGGAACCGGCGGCCGAACCGTTTCGCGCCATCACGGATCATGCCGCGAAATCCGAGGCCCAGTTGATCGTCATGGGGCGGCGCAACCGCAATGATCTCAGCCGCCTGATGATGGGCGACAGTACGGCGAAGGTGATCGGCCATGCCCCGTGCCCGGTCCTGGTGGCGCCCCGGGGTGCATCCGTCCCCTGGCATGGCATCGTGGTGGCCACCGACGGCTCGGATTTCAGCGAGCGGGCCGTGGCCTCGGCCGCCTGGTTTGCCCGGGCGTTCAGAATCCCCCTGCATGTACTGGCGGTCGTCACCGGCAGCAAGGACGATCCCGACGCCGGCACCGCCCGGGAGATCGCCGATCGTGCCAGGACCTCCCTCGCCGGACTGGACACCCTGGCGGACTGCGTCGTGGAAAGAGGGCGACCCCACCACGTGATCGTCTCGTACGCCAATCGGCAGGGGGCCGATCTGATCGTGGTCGGCAGCCACGGCCGTACGGGTATCGCGCGTCTGCTGGTGGGCAGTGTCTCCGAGCGTGTCGTGGGTCACTTCGACGGCGCGGTACTGGTGGTGAAGTAGCCGCACACGGCGGCGGGGCGCAGGATCCCGACACCCGCGGTCGATCACCGACGATGCAGGTCACATCCCGAGGTTTCCGGATTCATTTCCAGGTGCACGGTGCCGGAGCGCCGGTGCTGCTGCTGCACGAGTTCGGCGGGTCGGGCAGGAGCTGGCTTCCCTACCTGCGGGATTTCTCGCAACGGTACGCCCTGGTGGCGGTGGATGCCCTGGGCCATGGACGCAGCGATCGCCCCCACGAACAGGATGCCTATGAGACGCGTGGGCGGGTGGCGGATTTCACCGCGGTTCTGGATGCGCTGGGCATCGACCGGGCACATATCTGGGGCTATTCCATGGGCGGGCGGAATGCCTGGGCCATGCTGGCCCATGCGCCCGAGCGGGTGGCCTCGCTGATTGTCGGCGGCGCCGGGCCGCCCCTGCCGGGTGATGACGACGGGCCCGATTATCTCGAGGCCCGGGCCGGAGCCCTGAGCCGCGGCGACTGGCAGGGCTTCTGGCGGGTGCTGACACCGGACGGCGCCGAGGAAGGGCCCGGGGTGCGGGTGTTTCGCGAACGCTTCGAGCGCAACAATGACCCGGCGGCGCTCGCCGCGGTGTCATTGGCGCTTCGGGAATGGCCGGCATTGCCCCCGATGGCGCGAATGCCGCCTTCCTGTCATTACGCAGGGGCACAGGACGGCTTTCTGAGGCGGGTTCAGGCCGGCGCGGCCGCCCTCGGCGGTGCAATGCATGTGATCGAAGGGGTGGGCCACGAGGTCCATTTCAAGGCTGACCGGGCGGTGGCGGCCATCGTGCGGACTCATCTGGAGCGCGTGGGTCTTCAGCCGTAAGCCATGTCCGGCGGCCCCGGCTCGCGCTCGCCCGGGCCGTTCAGGCGCCCTGCGTGCCCTGCGGCTTGTAGTCGTGTGCCCGGTGCGGGCACAGGAACTCGGACAGGCACCCGAAGCAGCAGCAGACCAGGTCGGTTGCCCTGGCCAGCAACAGGGCCAGGGGGTGGTGAATCTCGACCCGGACGTCGTTGCCATCCCGGGTCACCTGTACCGGTTCCAGGGAAGCGATCGCTGCCAGTTCCGCCGCCTGGTCGCGGGCTGCGGACTCGTCGGGGGCGGGAAAACGAAAGCTCAGGCGGGACATCGGCGCATTCTCCGGACAGGTCTATACGGCAATCGGTTTGTTGCAGTGCAATATACCGGAAATGCTGCACTGCGGCAAGATCTTGCCGCGCCGCCGAGGTCTTCCGCCCGTAGGAGCCCGGTCCTCCGGGCGATCGGGGTTTGGGTTGGGCAGGATCGCCCGGAGGACCGGGCTCCTACGCTGTGTCCGGCAGGCGCCCGGGGGGCTTCACGCAGCTAGATGAGGCCATCCAGCGGTATGACGTCCACTTCGGTACCTTCCTCCACGTCCCCCGCCTCCAGGGGGATGACGATCAACGCGTTTGCGCGGCTCATGGAACTGAGCACGTGGGAGCCCTGCAGGCCGGTTGTCCCCACCACCGGGCGGCCCGACTCGTCCCGGGAGAGGATGCCGCGCTGATAGTCCGTGCGCCCGGGGGTCTTGCGCAGGCGGTTCAGACACCTGGCGCGCAGTGTCAGCGGTTCTCGGGGTTCCGCACCCATGAGCCGCTGGAGAGAGGGGCGCACGAACAGGATGAAGGTGGCCATGGTGGAAACCGGGTTGCCGGGCAGACCGAAGAACAGGGCATTGCCCAGGCGGCCGAAGGCCAGCGGGCGTCCCGGCTTCATGGCGATCTTCCAGAAATCGATGCGCCCCAGGGATTCCAGGGTCTGCTTGACATAATCGGCGTCGCCCACGGAGACGCCGCCGGTGGTGATGACCATGTCCGAGGTGTCCATGGCGTCCCTGAAGGCCTGCAGGATGGCTTGGGGCTCGTCAGGGATGACGCCCATGTCCCGGATCTCCACGCTCAGCCGCCGCAGCAGGGCATGGAGGGTGTGCCGGTTGCTGTCGTAGATCTGCCCGGACGCCAGCACCTCGCCGATGCCGCGCAGTTCGTCGCCGGTGGAAAAATAGGTCACCACGGGTCGCCGGCGCACGTCCACCTCGGCGATCCCCTGGGAGGCCAGCAGGCCGATGTCGGCGGCATTGATCGCGCGACCCGCGCCCAGCAGCACGTCGCCCCGGCACACATCCTGGCCCGGCAGCCGCACGTTCTCACCCGCTCCTGTGCCGGGCGCCAGGACGATCACGTCGCCGTCGATCTCCACCCGTTCCTGCATCACCACCGAGTCGGCCCCGTCCGGCATGACAGCGCCCGTCATGATGCGTATGCATTCACCGGCGCCCAGTGTGCCGGAGAACGGGTGGCCCGCGAGGGACTGCCCCGTCAGCTTCAGCCGGGTCCCGCCTTCGGGATCGAGATCCCGGCCGGCGAAGGCATAACCGTCCATGGCCGAGTTGCGCTCCGGCGGCACGTCCATGGCCGCGTGCACATCACGGGCGAGCACACGGTCCAGGGCATCGCGCAGGCCGACCCGCTCGATGCCTCTCGCGGGTTCGGTCAGTGCGTGTATGTTTGCCAGCGCCTGCTCCACGGTCTGGGCGGCGGGGTCGAATTCATCCATGCAGGTGGTGGTCTGTGTTCGGGTCATGAGGCATGCCGTTTCATTTATTCGGGGTGTCAGCGGTGGTTGCGCTGCCATTGTAGGACAAATTCCGTGATGGTCCCGAGATCGTTGAGATCCAGCAATACGCGGTCGCAGGGACGCCCCGGGGGCGCGTCACTGGCCACGGCGACGATGTCCGGATCGTCCGGGAACAACAGCGGTTTGCCGAGGCTCGGGCGGTGCAATTCGATCTTGGGAATCCGTGCCTCCTTGAAACCCTCCACCAGCACAAGGTCCGCGCGGCTGGCGTCCAGCCGTGCCAGAAGCTCCGGGAGCCCGGGTTCCGCGGGAGGGTTGAGCTCGGTCATCAGGGCCATGCGCCGGCTCGAGGCAATGAGCATCTGGCTCGCGCCGGCCTTGCGCAGCTCGTAACTGTCCTTGCCCGGCTTGTCCACGTCGAACGCGTGGTGGGCGTGTTTGACCATGGCGATGCGCAGGCCCCGTTCACGAAGCCGCGGAATCAGCTGCGTCAGCAGGGTGGTCTTGCCGGTGCCGCTCCAGGCGGCAAAGCCCAGGACGGGCAGCATGAAGGACAGGGTATCGACGTGATCGGTATTCATTCACGCAGTATATCGTCGCACAGCCTTGCGGATCGGCGAACAATCGACACAAAGCTGCGCTTGATCAATATCATTCATTTAACTGTGGATATGGCTAGAATGGCCGGTGCAAACCGAATATAAAAAATCACTCAGAGGTTGATCATGATACCCATGACACGCCGTTTCACTCTCGCCGCAATGGCGGGGCTGCTGCTCGCCGGCCTGACTGTGGGCCCCGTTCAGGCCAAGGATCCCCTGTGGGCCGCCCTTGCGGAAGGGGGCAAGGTCGCGATGGTGCGCCACACCGAGTCCGAGGAGGCGGAACCGGAACGTTCCCTGCACCTGAGCGATGGCGATTGCAGTGAAGAGCAGAATCTCAGCGACGAGGGCAGGGCGCAGGCCAGGGCTCTGGGAGACGCCATCCGGCAGCACGGGGTGCAGGTGGCAGAGGTGCTGACCAGCGAATTCTGCCGGGCGCGCGAGACCGCGGAACTGGGCTTTGGCGGGGCCGAGGGCTGGAATGCGCTGAACCTGCTCAATGCTCTTCCCGTGGACGACGCGGATTTCCTCCTGGAGGACGTGCGTGATCGTATCGGCGATTTCCGCGGCCCGGGCAATCTGTTCCTGATGACCCATCGTCCGAACATCAACACCATCACCTTCCAGAACGTGGAGGCAGGCAGCCTCGTGATCCTGCAGCCCGATGGCACCGGCGGGTTCGACGTGTTGGGCGAGATCCCGCTGGAGTCGTATTACTGATTGGCATTCATTCGCGGGCTGATTCCTTTCTGACCGGTAACACCCCGCTTCCCTGCGGCAAGATGCTGGACAATATTTCAAGAGTTCTTGTAGTATTGAAATATGGATCAGACAACAGCCATCGGGATGTTCGAATCCCTGTCCTCGCCGGTGCGGCTGGACGTCTACCGGCTGCTGGTGCGACGAGGACCGGAGGGCATGGTGGCGGGCGACATATCGGCCGCCCTGGACCTGCCGCCCACCAATCTCTCCTTCCATCTCAAGACCCTGACCCGCGCGGGCCTGCTGTCGGTGACCCAGGAGGGCCGCTACCAGCGCTACCGGGCCAACATTCCCCTGATGGCCGAGCTGATCGCCTATCTCACGGAGGAGTGCTGCGCCGGGCACCCGGAGCTGTGCGTGAATGTCTCCGCCCTCTCCGGATGCGTCGACGCCGACTCCGATCTGCCTGCCACCCGCCGCGAGCCCTGAACCATGAACATCCTGATCCTGTGCACCGGCAACTCCTGCCGTTCCATCCTCGCCGAAGCGGTGTTCAACCACCTGGCGCCGCCGGGCTGGCGGGCCATGAGCGCCGGCAGCAAGCCGACCGGATTCGTCCATCCGCGCAGCCTGGCCCTGCTGCAACGGGAGGGCATCTCCACCGAAGGCCTGCACAGCAAGTCCTGGGACAACCTCCCCGAGCCCCCCGACGTGGTCATCACCGTGTGCGCCAGTGCCGCCGGCGAGAGCTGCCCCGCGTATCTGGGATCGGCTATTCGTGCCCACTGGGGGGTGGAGGATCCCGCCAGGGCTACGGGCAGCGAGGCCGAGATCGAGGCGGCCTTCGAGCAGGCTTACCGGATCCTGCGCCGGTGCATCGAGGCCCTGCTGGCACTGTCCCTGGATGAGCTCGAACGGGATCCGCAACGTCTGCTATCGGAACTGGACCGTATCGGCGGGCCTGGCGCATGAGCAGTCCATGGCATAGCAAGGGTCGGGGCCGTTCGTGAATCGGAATGCTTCCAGCGATACGGTGCCCGTCAGCGAGGGCATGGGCTTCTTCGAGCGCTACCTGACCGTGTGGGTGGCCCTGTGCATCATCGCCGGTGTGGCCCTCGGCCAGTGGCTGCCCGTGGTCCCGGAAACGCTGGCGCGCTGGGAATACGCCTCGGTGTCGATCCCGGTGGCGATCCTCATCTGGGCCATGATCTATCCCATGATGGTGCAGATCGACTTCTCCGCCATACTGGGGGTACGCCGTGAGCCCAAGGGGCTCGGCGTCACCACCACGGTCAACTGGCTGATCAAGCCCTTCACCATGTTCGCCCTCGCCTGGTTTTTCCTCCTGGTGGTGTTCGCACCGTGGATCCCCGAGGACCTGGGCCGCGAGTACCTGGCCGGCGCCATCCTGCTGGGCGCGGCGCCCTGCACCGCCATGGTGTTCGTGTGGAGCTACCTCACCCGGGGGGACGCCGCGTACACGCTGGTGCAGGTGGCGGTGAACGATCTCATCATGCTCGTGGCCTTCGCGCCCATCGTCGTGTTGCTGCTGGGGGTGTCCAACATTGTCGTGCCCTGGGAGACGGTGGCGCTGTCCGTGCTGCTCTACATCGTCATCCCGTTCTCGGCCGGCTATCTCACGCGGGTTCTGCTCATCCGGCGCAAGGGCATCGAGTGGTTCGACAACGTGTTCATGAAGCGCCTGGCGCCGGTGACGCCCATCGGGTTGCTGATCACGCTCGTGCTGCTGTTCGCGTTCCAGGGCGAGACCATCCTGAACAACCCGTTCCACATCCTGCTGATCGCGGTGCCGCTCACCATCCAGACGTTCCTGATCTTCTACATCGCCTATCGCTGGGCGAAGGCGTGGAAGGTGCGCCACGCGGTGGCGGCGCCCGGTGCCATGATCGGCGCCAGCAACTTCTTCGAGCTGGCCGTGGCGGCGGCGATCGCCATGTTCGGACTGCAGTCCGGGGCGGCGCTCGCCACGGTGGTGGGTGTGCTGGTGGAGGTGCCGCTGATGCTGGCCCTGGTGCGCATCGCCAACCGCACCCGGCACTGGTTCCCGGCGCAGGAGGCGCCGCATCCCGCGTGAACGCGATCAGCCTCAGCGCCCCGGCGCGGGACTGGCTGCTGGACCGGGGTGGTGAAGTGACGCTGCGCGGCTCACCGCGCCATGGCTGCTGCGGAGGTCACGCAGCGGTGCCGGTGGCCGAGGCGGGTGCGCCCCGCAGCCGCAAAAGGTACGCTGCGCAGGAGGTGGACGGTGTATGCGTGCATGTGGAACGTGGACTGCACGACGGATCCTGCCGAATCGACCTGGAGGGTTTCCTGTCCCTGCACCGCCTGACGGTGGAAGGCGCGGTGGATCGCTGGACGAACAGGCCATGAATCGCATCCGGGAATCGGGAGTCACACATGTTTGAGCATATCCTGGTGGCCGTGGATTTCTCTCCCGCCTGGCAGCGCCTGGAGGCACAGTTGGAGCGTGTGAAGGCCCTGGGCTGCCACCGGCTGACACTGGTACACGTGATCGCCTCCGGTTACACCCAGGCGCCGGAGGTGAGCCATCGCACGCATTACGAGCAACGGCTTGGCAAAGTCGCGGATTCGCTTCGGGCACGGGGTTTTCAGGTCGACACCGAAGTGTGTGTCGGGCTGGTGGCCGCTGAACTGGGACGCGTGGCCCGGGAGCGGGAGGCCGGCGTCATCCTGGCCGGAAGCCACGGCCACAGCACGCTGAGGGATCTCCTGCTGGGCAGCACCGTTCTCGACCTGGCCCGCCGGATCGAGCGCCCCCTGCTGCTGGCGCCCACGGACGAGACCGCCGTGTTGCCGGAGAAGGCGGTGTGTCGCCCCCTGCTGGCCACCGACGGTTCCGCCGCAGCCGCCGGTGCCGAGGCCGTGTTCCTGAGACTGCTGCGCCAGTGTGAGCCCGGGGTGGTCGTGTCCGTGGGTCGATGGGAAGGCCGACCGGAATTCGAGGACCAGCATCGCCGTGTTGAAGCCCATGTGGCTGCATTGGGCGAGCAGGCACCGGCCGACGGGTTCGAGACGGTACTGCTTGGCAAGGGCAGGCCCGCCGAGCAGATCGCACGGGTGGCGGAAGAGAAGGATGCGGACCTCATCATTATCGGCCGGCGCGGCCACAATCCCATGACCGACCTGCTGCTGGGCAGTACCGCAGAGGCGGTGTGTCACGGCGCGCGCCGGCTGGTGCTGCTGGTGCCGGAGCGCGTGTCAGGATGACGGAGCCATTGCCTGATTCTCTTGCGGAGACGCGCAGGCGCGGAGAAAACAGCAAACTCCGGAATCACCCATTGTCCCCGTGAGAACAGGCGGTTTTCGGGGGCTTCGAAGGGCAACAAGTGTCGTAGGTTGGGGTGAGCAACGTGAACCCCAACCTACGACTCCTGTGCCCGGTCGGGCTCGGTGTGATTGGTCAGTGGGCGGGTGCGGTTGTGCCCCGCGCAATCTCCTCGGCGGTGGCCTGACGCACGGATACGACCTCCACGTTTACCCGCAAGGTTCGACCCGCCAGGGGGTGATTGCCGTCGAGCACGGCACCCCGGTCGGTGAGCCGTACGACGCGCAATTGAAAGGCGCCCTGGTCACTGCAGGTGTACAGGGGTTTCCCGGGTGTCAGCGGAGTGTCGGCGGGCAGGTTCTCGCGCATGGCCTCGAACACCAGCTCCGGCCGGTATGCACCGAAGGCCAGCACCGGGGGAATGGTGACCTCGCCCGAGAATCCCTCGGCCGCCCCTTGCAGTGCCCGGGACAGCCCCGGGATGGCACTGTCCTCGAATCCGTGCAGGTAGGTGAAGGAGGATTCACCGGGGAGCCCGGACTCTTCACCCAGCGGGGCGCCGGTGTCATGGTCGCGGACTCGGCATTTCACCGTGACCCGGTGTCCCCTGGAGATCGTGGGTGGCATGTTCATGATCAACCCCCCTTGCGGGTGCGGTCCGCCGGTTACCCGGACTCATTCCCGGCCGGGCTTCTTTGGCCGGGGCGGCGTCAGCGGTTGCAGGCCCATGGCTGATGTCCGGCAATCGGCGCACACGGCCAGGTGACTGGCATCCAGTCCGTGGGACTGAAGCGCCGTGATCATGGCGGCGAGTTCACTGCCTGCCATGAAGGGCCTGCTGCAACGGCCGCATGTGGCTGTATCACCGCTGTCCGCAGCCGGTTTCGGCGCGGGGTTGTCGGGGATGTCCCGGGGTGGGGTCTCGATATCGCCTGCGGCAGGCTCGGGCAGCACACGGTGCAGGCTGTCCAGTGCCTCGAGCGTCACGGCGACGAGTGAACTGTACACGGGGGGCAGCGCGTACCGTGCTTCCGCGCACCGGCATTGCCGGATGAGCACGGGAAGCCAGGTCAGCAGGTGGTTGCGGATGAAGCCGTGGGCATCCTTGAGTGCCTCGTCCGGCGTATCGCTTTCGCTGGACCAGGCCATCAGGTAGCCGAGGAATTGCAGTTGAAGGGCCAGGTGATCGGGTAGGTCGCGAAACTCCGCATCCCTGGCCAGGGCGTAGCGCTCGTATATCTCCTCCATCTCGAGGACGCTGTTGCCCAAGATGCCGCCGTCCAGGTACATGCCCGCGTTCAGGCTCGCCGGTGTGGGCGGTGCGAGAAAGAGTTGGCTGTATGTGCGCAACAGGGCGTCGGAATCCGGATCGAGATCCCGCAAGGCCGATTCGAACCGCGCCAGGGCACCTTCACTCGCGAGGGACATCTGCCGATTGAGGTCACGCAGATCCGCGGTCAGATCGTCTCTCAGCCCCCTGCGAAACCGCGGATGCCGCGGAGGCAGAAATCCGTGACCGAGGCACAGGCAGGCTTCCGCCCATTCGGTCCATGCCGCCGGACCAGGCATGAGGAGGTGGTTCTGTGACATCGCCATGTGTCCGTACTCCATCCTGATGGTGCCCGTTTCAGAAAAGGACCCCGGGCGCGCAAGCCGCGCCGGGGCAGGGAGGAGGGGGCGTATGCAACACCCCGTGGAGGTTGGGGTCAGGCGCCTGTCGGCTGCGCATTCAGGCTGAGCTTCCACGAACCGTAGGCGTAGATCAGCAGTCCGACTCCGACGCCCAGGAACATCAGGGACCATTCGGTGAATGAAGGCGTGTAGGCGATGAAGTCTGGCATCCACGTGCCCTTCCAGAGGGGAACGATCTGCCCTCCGGTGACGTACAGGTAGCGGCTGATGAACATGGCGATCAGTACCAGGATCGCGCTCAGCACCTGCACGCCGGGACGTGACCGCAGGGAAGGCGTGAGCAGCAGCACCAGGGGCAGTGCCATGCCCAGCCACAACTCCACATGGAACATCCAGGTGCCTGCCTGATGCCACATCACCATGCTGATCTCGGGATTGTTGCTCCAAAGCCCAGTAATGACGCGGCCGACATGGAAAACCAGCACCACGCCCAGCACCAGTGCGAATGTGTTGGGGAGATGGCGCTCCATGAGGCCCTTGAGTTGCGCTCCCATGCGCGAAGTGTCCAGGCCGTGGGCGATGTAGGTGAACAGTGTCGCGAAGGCGATGCCCGACAGCGCTGCCGTGGCGAGGAAGTAAAGCGGCACGAACGATCCGTACCAGAAGGGACGCATGGCCATCATGCCGAATACCAGGCCGAGGGTCCCGGCGGCGGCGATCTCTGCGGCCAGGGTAATGACGCCGATTGAGCGGCTGCGTTGGCTTGTCCAGTCGCCTCTTTGCAGTGAGGTGCACTTGAGCACCATGAACACCAGGGCGACCGCATACCAGACGCCCATCCAGAACATGGGGGAGGTTACCTGCAAGTTCAGGGGCATGGCCCAGAGCATGCGAAAGGGGTGGCCCAGCTCAAAGGCCAGGGTGACAAAGGCACCGATCAGCAGACCGATGGCCAGCCACAGACTGCGTTTGGCGATGGGATAGAAGTCCTTCATCCCGAACACCAGCGCCAGCGAGGCCACCATTGCCAAGCCTGTCGACGAGAGCGCCAGGAAAAGATAGGCAATGATCGGCAGGCCCCAGACCACGCCGTCACTGCCGACGTTGAAGGCGGCGTGCCCCTGGGCGAATAGATTGAGTAGGCCGATCAGACCGACCCCGACCAGTATCAGGCCGGTAATGATGATCCCGATCGGCAGGCTGCCGGATTGCTGCTCCGGCAAGACGCTTTCTGCGCGTGCGCTCATAATCCTGAACTCCTCAGCGTGGCTGTTCGTTTATGCCTTGGGGGCGGGCCGGAAGGTCGGGATGCCGGCTCCGGTGCCCAGGTAGTAGACCTGCGGCCTGTTGCCCGTGTGGTCCAGAAGGCGTACCCCCTTGCGATCGGCAATGAGCTTGTTCACGTTGGAGGCCGGGTTGTCCAGATCGCCGAAGTAGCGTGCCTTGGGCGGGCAGGTGCGTACGCAGGCGGGCACGTACTCCACCAGTTCGGGATCATCCTCGTCCAGGTCTGGCGTGCCGGCCGGTGCCTGGCTCACCTTGTGGTAGCAGAAGGTGCACTTGGAGACCACGCCCTTTGGCTGGATGCCGATGCCACGGCGCCAGTCGACGTTCGGGTTCTGGTACGGCGGACTCCACTGCTGTCCGTCTGCGCCCGGGAACACGTCCTTGATGTTGGGCTCAAGCAGCGGCCGCTCGTCGGTATAGAAGCGCACACCGTACGGGCAGGCGATCATGCAGTACTTGCAGCCGATGCACTTGTTCCAGTCCACGAACACGATGCCCCCGGCCGCTTCGTCCTTGTAGGTGGCCCGGGTCGGGCAGACGTGTACGCAGGAGGGATTCTCGCACTGCATGCATGGCCTCGGCAGCCACTTCATCTGCGCGCTCGGGTACTCGCCTTCGTTGTAGTACAGCACGTCCTGCCAGTTTTCACCGGGCAGGGTGTTGTTCTCCATGCCGCAGGCCGTGGTGCAGGCCTGGCATCCGGTGCACTTGTCCAGGTCGATGACCATTCCCCACTTTGCCATGATTGAAGCTCCTCTCGATGTTCAGGGTCAGGCCCGTTCGACGGTGACTTTGCCGGTGTAATAGCAGGCAAGACCGGAGATGGGATCCGAGACGTTCGCGGTGATTTCGCTTGGATTTCCGGGGTGTGTGCTGCGCTCCTGGGCCGTGGCCCAGCGCCCCTGTGCCCAGTGGCCGTGCTCATAGGGGAGCACCACCGTGTCCGGGCGATTGGAAGCGGTGAAGCGGCAATACGCGTGGATCGATCCCAGATCGGAGGTGACCCTCACCAGGTCGCCGTTGCGGATGCCGCGTTCCCGCGCCGTCTTCGGATGGATCTCCATGTACACGGTCCGCCGCCCGCCTACCGAGGGCTGCTGCAAGGCGGTGGCGTGCGGAATGTTGCCGCTGCGGCCCTCGGCGGTCAGCGGGGTCTTGGGTGTGACGAAATGCAGATCGCGATCACCGCCGGTATGGCGCGGCTCGATCCACTGGGGGTATCCGACCCGTTCGTGGGGTACGCCGAGCCGGCTGTTGATGTAGTCCGCGTGGGCCTCCAGGAACGAGGCTTTCAGCTCGAATCGGCCGGAGGGCGTTCTGAGCAGTTTGTCCCTGACTTCCTCGGGCGTCATCCGGCGGTTGTAACCCTCGCCGTCCCACTCGTAGAACTCGCCGCGCACCTGCCGCCAGTGATAGGGCTTCCTGTACCAGACGCCTTTCTCCTTCCATGTCTCGAAGTCCATCACGCCGTTGTCGCCGGGGTTGTCGCGGAAACCCTCGGCCCGATGGCGCAGGCAGTTCTCCACATTGTCCAGCCTGCGGTAGAACTCCGCAGTGGGCCCGTTGATGCGCTTGCCGATCTCGATCAGCGTGTCGCCGAAGTGCTTGGTGTCGTAGATCGGATCGACGGCCGGCACCCGCAGGGCGGCCATGGGCCAGCCCTCGAAGGGATAGGTGGGTGCGTCCTGTAGGCGCTCCAGGTAGGTGTGATCTGGGAGCACCAGGTCGGCGAACATGGCCGTTTCGCCCGGGAACGGCGAGGTGTCGATCACGAAGATCTCGCTCAGCATCGTTTCCCAGTGGCTGGTGTCGGGTGCCGTCCACACGGGGTTCGTGTAGAAGAACATGGCCGTGTCCAGCTTGTAGGGGTCCCCGTTCACATGGTTGCGGGCAACCTCCTGCATCATGGTCCCGGACATGGGCCAGCGATCCGTGCGCGCCATGTCGATGCGCGGATGCTTACCGCGCATTTCCCGGGCGATGTCATCCATGTGGTCGTCCGAGTTGGCGGGAAGCGGTCCGTACGGGGAGCCCATCTGGTAGAACAGACCGCCTTCGGCGAACATCGCGCCGGACAGGGCATTCAGGGCGTGAATGGCCATTCCGTTGTACACGCCATTGGTATGCGCCGTGGGGCCGCGCTCCATGATCGCCATGGCCGGCCGGGTGGTGCCGAACTCCCGGGCAACGGTGACGATCTGTCGCGCAGGGACGCCGGTGACGCTCTCGGCCCAGCTCGGCGTACGGTCCTTGACTTCATCGTTCCACCAGCCGATCAGTCCCTGGGTCCACTTCTCCTCAAAGCTTCCCGGGGCAATGCGCTGGCCGGCACGGAAGCGGTTGCGGCCGTCGTGGAAGTCGCCAACGAAATCCCTGTCCCAGAGTCCTTCGGTGAGCATGACATGGGCGATGGCCAGGGCCAGGGCGCCGTCCGTTCCGGGCTTGACCATCAGGGCGCGATCGGCCGCCGCGAGGGTCGGGTTCATGCGCACGTCGATGGCGGTGACGCGCGTCATCGGACTCTTGCTGCGCATGTATCCCCACACCTGCATCAGATAGTTGTAGGGCCGGAATGCCTCCAGGAAGGAAGCGCCGAAGCACAGGATATAGTTCGTGTTCCTGTAATCGTAGGCGTTATAGGAGTTGTTGCCGTCGGTAGCCTGCTTTGCGCGCTTGGACCCTTCCGCGCACATGGAGGCATGACCGATGGCCGAGTTGGGGGTGCCGATCAGTTTGCCGAAATCCCCATAGAGGCCGGCATCCGAGGAACCCCAGCCGCGCCCGTAGAAGTGGGCGAACCGGTGTGCCTCGCCGTTCTCGCGCAGCCGGTTGATGCGCGCGGCCACCGTGTCCAGTGCCTCGTCCCAGGAGATTGGCACGAACCCCGGATCCTCGTTGCGCCCCTTGCGCGGGTTGGTGCGCTTCATGGGGCCCCGGAAGCGGTCCGGGTCGTACAGAAAGTACGTGCCCAGATGTCCCTTGGGGCAGAGCTTTCCGTTGGCGATGGGGTTGCCCTTGTCGCCGTAGATGGCATGTACGCGGCCGTTGGTGGTGTACACGTCGATGCCGCAGCGTGCCGGACACTGTGCGCAGATGTTCTTGGTCACCGTGGTCTCGCCGCGGATCGTGGCTCCGGCGGGTGCGGATGCCGTGGCTGCGGCGGTGAATCCGGTGAGTTTAGCCGCGGCTGCGCCGGCGACGCCCACGGTGCCGCTGACCTTCAGGAAGCGGCGACGGGTCATGAGTGCCTTCAAGACATTCATATGCTTTCTCTCTCCTGGGGTGGTTGTCGGTCGGCCGGGTGCTGCGATCGGCCAAAGTGGCGTTCGAACGTGGACGCCATCAATCCGTTGGATCTTTCGCAAGCGGGACATACGGGCAGGTCCGTGTCGTCCGGTACGAGCCCCCGGGCAACGAAACGTGTGTGGCATCGGACGCAGACACGCGTGTCATGACGGCTCAGGATGTGCGGCCGTACGGGCGTGGTGACGGTTTCGGGTCGCCGCAGCCGGAGCGCCTGTTGCGGACAGTTGCGTTCGCACTCGCCGCAGCCTGTGCAGGTGACCGGGTCGAACCGGGTGCCGCACTCGTCACCGTTCGTCCAGACACGCAACGCCCCGGTGGGACAGGTTGTCGCGCATACACCGTGGTGATGGCAGCGATCGGCGTCGATCTCCACCATCGTGAACAGGTCGGGGGGCAGGGTCCGCCGGCCGTTGGGGGACATGTCCTTCAGTTGCGCCAGGATGGCAGCGCGTTCCGCCGGATGGATTCGCATGGAACCGTCCGGGTCGACCGGATCGCCCACCCGGTCGTGCGCCGGATCGCCGCCCTGGGCGGCCACCGCCACCTGGCCCGCCAGCTGGCGCAGGAAGCCCCGGCGGTCCATGGGCCGGGCCATGGCCGGGTCGGGAATCTCCGGCGGCATGCGGGAAAGGGGCAGGGGGCGGGATTGATGGCGAATGTGCCGGTGTTCGGGCACCCCCATGGCGGCCAGCCAGCGGTTGACCTCCGCGACCTGTTCCATGGCCGGAGAGCGGCAGCCCCCGGCAGCGCAGTCCGTGCACCAGCCGCGATCCATGAGCACCACGGGACGCTCCGGCCTTGCCTTCACCAGGGCGAGGAGGCGGCTGCGGCTGAGGCCCCCGAGGCAGGGGACGCGCAACTCGCCGGGAAACTCCCCGGCACCGGGTACCTTCGCGCAGTCGACCATCAATGCGTCCCGCCCGTCGTCAGGGGCAGAGGTCTGAAAACCGGGGACTGACAGGGCATGGGTGGGGCAGACCGCGGCGCAGCGTCCGCACCGGATGCAACCGTCGGCCAGTTCGAGTCCCCCGGTTGTCACCTTCAACACGGATGCCGGACAGGCGCTTTCGCATGCGCGGCATCCGGTGCCGGGGAAGCGCAGGCCAAGGCAGGCAGACTGGTCTGCCCACGGTCCCCCGTGCGGGGAGAGACGCGCAAGCGATGAAACAGCGCTGACTTTGGCGGTGATCGCCATGGTCCTGGCGTCCTTATTCAGTGTGCATCGGTCGCCGCCTTGTCCTCTGTGCCGGGGCACCCGGATCTGGCATGCAACGTGTTGACTGAATACCCTGCACGGGGTGTGCCAATACAGGAAAACGCCGATAAACATGGGGTTGGAAAACATATGCCCCCTTGAGGGGGTTACCCACCGGTAACCTGCCGGCCGTTCTCAGCCGCCGGGTGTTACCCATGGGTAACACCCGGCGGTACCGGATCGCGACGGACCGGTTTATTGATCGGCCTCATGTCGTCCCGATGACTGCCGTGCCTAAACTGAACAGTCGGGCCTTCGGTCAATCAGGCCCCGGTGCGTTGCCCATGAAGCGAAGAACTCTATTGCGGGGACTGGCTGCCGGAATGGCGGGTGCCCTGGCGGGCGGCGCCGTCGCCGGTGCGCCCCCGTTGCGTATCGGCCTGACCCCGGTGTTTCTGGATGACCAGGCGGCCTTCCTTAACGACTGGCGGCATTACCTGGCGGTGCGGTTGGGACGCCCGGTGGCCTTCGTGCAACGGGCCAGCTACCGGGAGATCATCGAGCAGGTGGTGATGGGCGGCGTGGACATCGCCTGGGTCTGCGGCTACCCCTACGTCCAGCAGTTGAGCCGAATGCGCTTGCTGGCGGTGCCTCTGTACCACGGGCAGCCCCTGTACCGCTCCTACTTCATCGTGCCCGCCATCGACCGGATATCCGCATCGCTGGATGACCTGGACAATCAGATATTCGCCTTCTCGGATCCCAATTCCAATTCCGGCTACCTGTACACCCTCTATCAGCTGCATCAGCGCGGTAGCGTGCCCGAGCGCTTCTTCCGCAGGACGTTCTTCACCTGGTCCCATCGGCGGGTGGTGGAGGCCGTGGCCGTGGGCATGGCCAACGGAGGGGCGGTGGACGGTTACGTCTGGGATACCCTGGAACGGCTCCATCCGGAGATCACCGGGCAGACACGGGTGGTCAAGCAGTCCGGGCAATTCGGATTTCCGCCGTTCGTGGCCGCCGCCTCACTGTCGCAGGCCGAGTTCGACGCGGTGCAATCCGTGCTGATGGACATGGGCCGGGACGAGACGGGGACCCGCCTCCTGGAGAAACTCAACCTCGACGGTTTCGTGTCGGGCACCGCCCGGCTTTATGACGAGATCGCGCACATGGCCCGTGCGACGGGACGCCTGTAAACCATGATCCTTCGCAACCTCAGTTTCCGCTACAAGATCCCCCTGCGCGCGACGGTGCTGGTGCTCATTACCGCCGTGCTCATCACCGGCGCGATCCTGGCAAGGGAGTATGATCAGGTGCGTCGCGATCTGTTCGAGAATGCCGAGAGCATGGGGCGTCTCCTGTCCAATACCCTCGTCACACCGATGATTCACGATGATGTCTGGCGCGTTTACGAGACCATCAACTCGCCGCTGCAGGCGGGTCAGTCCACGCTGGGCGCCGAACTCATCATGGTGCTCGATCCGGACAGGCGGATATACGTGTCCACGCAACCCATGGACTACCCCATGCTCGTCGGGCTGGAGCGACTGGGCCCGGAGTACGCCAGGCTGGATACTGCATTGCAGGAGGGGGCGGAAAAGGGGCCCCGCGCCGTCGAGTTGTCCGAAGCCACCCACTTCTTCATGGTGGCGCCCATCGTGTTCGACGGTGTGCACCTGGGCATGCTCGTCCTGGAATATCCCAAATCCCTGTTCGTGCCCCGGTTCTTCAGTATCGTCTGGCGGGCGGGCCTGATCACGCTGCTGGTGCTGGTCCTGCTCCTGCCGCTGTCCTGGTACTGGGGCCGCCGCATGGCGGAACCGCTGGTGCAGCTGGCCGACTGCATGGGGCGCGTCGGCCCGGAGATCCCCTCCGAGGACGAGTGCCGCCTGTACGAATCCAGGGACGAGATCGGCCAGGCGGGTACCCAGTTGAAACGCATGCTCGCCGAGCTGCGCCAGAAGCAGGAACTGGAACGTGGTGTCATGGCGTCCGAGCGCCTGGCGGCCGTGGGGCGCCTGACCGCGGGGATCGCCCACGAGATCAACAACCCGCTCGGCGGCATGCTCAACGCCGTCAGTACCTATCGCCGCCATGGCGATCCGGACGCGGTCACGGAGCGCACCATATCGCTGCTGGAACGGGGATTGCGACAGATCAAGGAGACGGTGGGCGCGCTGCTCGTGGAGGCACGGCTGGAAAGCCATGCGCTCACGCCACAGGACATCCACGACATCCACACCCTCATCCTGCCGGACGCGCATGGCAAGTCACTGGAACTGGTCTGGGACAGCCGCGTCAGGGAACCGCTCGCGCTCCCCTCCACCCAGGTGCGCCAGATCATGCTCAACCTGCTGCTCAATGCCGTGCAGGCGAGTGAACCGGGCGGTCGGGTGATCTGCCGCCTGTGGCCCCGGGAACAGGGTCTGCATGTGGAGGTGGTCAATCACGGAGAACCCATCTCGCGCATGCAGATGACCCGCCTGTTTGAACCGTTCTCGGGGACGCCGGGCCGGGGCCATGGCCTCGGCCTGTGGGTCACCTACCAGTTGGTCCAGCAGATGGAAGGGCGTATCGAGGTGCAAAGCGGTGACGGGCGAACCGTATTCCGGGTGTCACTGCCGCTGCGCGTCTGGGAGGCCGCATGAGCGGCGGGATGCATCCGCGGCTGTGCCTTGTCGAGGATGATCCCATCATGGGGGAGTCCCTGTGCGACCGGTTCGCACTCGAGGGCTTTGAAGTGGACTGGTGCCGAGACCTGGCCGAGGCGCGCGCGGTCTTGCCGGACCACGCCCACGACGTGGTGATCAGCGACATCCGACTGCCGGACGGCGACGGTGATGCGCTGTTCGAGGAGTTGATGGCCGCGGGCAGCGTGACCTGTCCCTGGCTGTTCATTACCGGCTACGGCGCGGTGGACCGCGCGGTGGCCCTGCTCAAACGGGGCGCGGCCGATTACATCACCAAGCCCTTCGACCTGGATGCCCTGGTGGAAAAGCTCCACGGGCTCATCGTGCCGGCGGGCGATACCGTCCGCGGGCAGGGTGCCCGGCTGGGCGTTTCACCGGCCATGCGGCGTCTGGAGGCCCTCTTGCCGCGACTGGCGACCCAGGCGGGCACGGTGCTGATCACCGGCGAGTCCGGTGTCGGCAAGGAGGCCGTCGCGCGCGAACTGCATCGGCTGGATGCGCAGAATGCCTCGCAGCCTTTCGTGGCGGTGAACTGCGGCGGGCTCACCGAAACCCTTCTGGAGGCCGAACTCTTCGGTCATGAGAAGGGCGCATTCACCGGCGCGGTGCGTTCTCGTGCCGGGGTGTTCGAGCAGGCCGACGGCGGCACGCTCTTTCTGGACGAGATCGGCGACATGCCCCTGGTGATGCAGGTCAAGCTGTTGCGCGCCATCCAGGAACGACAGATCGTGCGCGTCGGCGGCGACGCCCCGGTGTCCGTGCGTCTGCGCCTGATATGCGCCACCCACCAGGACCTGTTGCAGATGGTCAGGGATGGCAGGTTCCGGGAGGATCTCTACTACCGCATCCACGTGATCCACCTGCGCATCCCGCCCCTTCGGGAACGTCCCGAAGACATTCCCTGGCTGGTGCGGCAGTTCCTGGAGGCGCATGCGCGTGAAAGCGGTGAGCCGCTCAAGCAATTGACGGCCGCCGCCGAGCAGGCATTGCTGCGTCATCCATGGCCCGGCAACATCCGGGAGCTCAAGCACGCCGTTGAACGGGCCTGGATCCTGAACCCCGGCCCGCTGCTTCAGGCGGAGGTCTTCTTCGACGAACCGCGGGAACCGGCGCAGGGCGCGTATCAGGACGCCGGCCGCCTGAGCCATTACCTGAAAACCTGCGAGGAGAGTTACATCCGCCGCGCCCTGGAGCTGCATGACGGCCACATCGGGCACACCGCCGCCAACCTGGGCATCAGCCGCAAGAACCTCTGGGAACGAATGAAGCGTCTGGGAATGTCGGATTAGTCAGTTGTCAGTTGTTGGAAACCCCTTTGACAGGCCCTCTACCGGAGTCAGGCTCCTGACAACTGACAACTGACAACTGACAACTGACAACTGACAACTGACAACTGACAACTGACTACTGGCCACGGACCACTGACTGATGTAAAGCCAGTTCCTCGGGTGTGTTGAGGTTCGCGAATCCCCCGGGGCAGTCGGAGAAATCCACCTCAACGTGTGTGTGATCCAGCATCCAGCGGCCCACGGCCAGGCGTCCGGCACGGATATCGGCGTCGAGTGCGGGGAGGAGATCCCGGTGCAGCAGGGCGAACAGAGGCTGGATGCGGTGGCCGTCGAAGGGCAGGGCGATCAGGGCATCGGTGCCTTGCAGTGCGCGCCACAGTCGGGCCACCAGGTCTTCCGGCAGTGTCGGGGCATCGCAGGGCACGCATTGCACCCAGTCCGTCGGCGCATGGCGCAGGGCTGCGGCCATGCCGGCCAGGGGCCCGGGATAATCGTCGTGATCGTCCGTGACCACCGGGTAGCCGAACGTGGTGTAGACCGGTTCGTTGCGGTTGGCGTTGATCACGAGCGTACGCACCTGGGGTGCGAGGGCGCGGAGCACGCGCCGCACCATGGGTTCCCCGCCGAGCGGCAGCAGTCCCTTGTCCCGGCCTCCCATGCGCGTCGCCCTGCCGCCGGCCAGCACGGCACCGGTGATTGCCCCGATTGAATGATTTGCCTGTGCCATGGTCAGAGAGGCTACATGAACGGGATGCTATGATAACTGGCATGGGTGAAACGCGACACGGATTCGCAGGCATGTTCCGCCTCCTGGTGTGGGGCTTCCTGTTCCTGCTGGGCGCCGGCCTTGCCCTGGGGGTCTCCGGTCAGGATGACCGGCGTACCGCGGTCCTGCTGGAAATCTCCGGAGCCATCGGGCCCGCCACCAGCGACTATGTCGTGCGCGGCATCCGGCAGGCGCGCGACGATGGTGCCGAGGTGGTGATCCTGCGCATGGATACCCCGGGTGGTCTCGACACGGCCATGCGCGAGATCATCAAGGAGATCCTCTCCTCGCCGGTACCCGTCGCCAGCTATGTATCACCCCCCGGATCCCGCGCCGCCAGCGCGGGTACCTATATCCTCTATGCCAGCCATATCGCCGCCATGGCTCCGGCCACCAATCTGGGCTCGGCCACGCCGGTGCAGATCGGCGGGGTGCCGGGCATGCCCGATGATCAGCAGGATCGGCCAGACAGATCCAGGGGGCAGGCGGACGAGAACGAAGCGTCCGACAACGGTGACGAGGCCGCCGCCGGCGAGGAAGATGCCGAGGAACGCGCGCAACCCCGCCGGGGCGCAGATGCCATGGAGCGCAAGGTCCTGGAGGACGCGGTGGCCTATATCCGCGGCCTCGCCGAGCGCCACGGCCGAAACGCCGACTGGGCCGAGGAGGCGGTGCGCGAGGCGGTGAACCTGACCGCCACCGAGGCGCTGGAGAAGAACGTCATCGATGTGGTGGCCGAGAGCGTGGCGGATCTGCTGGAGCAGATCCATGGACGCACCGTGAAGATGGAAGTGGGCGAACGTGTGCTGGACACGGAAAATCTGCAGGTGGTGGAGATCGAGCCGGACTGGCGCAGCCGGCTGCTGTCGGTGATCACCAACCCCAATATCGCCTACATCCTGATGATGGTGGGCATCTACGGCATCATCTTCGAGCTGGCCAACCCGGGCAACATCTTCCCTGGCGTGGTGGGAGTGATCTGCCTGGTGCTGGCCCTGTACGCCTTCCAGGTGCTGCCCATCAACTACGCCGGGCTTGCGCTCATCCTTCTGGGTATCGTATTGATGATTGCCGAGGCCTTCGCGCCCAGTTTCGGCATACTGGGCTTCGGCGGCATCGCCGCGTTCGTACTGGGATCGATCATTCTGATGGACGAAGCAACCCTGAATATCTCCATCCCGCTGATCGGCGGTGTCGCCCTGGTGTCAGCCGCGTTCTTTATCTGGATTCTGAGCCGGCTGTTTGGCATCCGGAGGCGAAAGGTGGTCACGGGCCAGGAGGAAATGATCGGTCTGGAAGGTACGGCCGTGGAGGATTTCGAGGGCAACAAGGGACGCGTCTGGCTGCACAGCGAGTCCTGGTCCGCCGAGTCTCCCGTTCCGGTCTACGGGGGAGATCCGGTGAAAGTGACCGGCATGAAGGGCCTGCGGCTCGAGGTGGAGCCGGTGGCTGAACAAACCGACACCAACAAAGGAGCTGCCACATGATCGCCTATCTGGTACCCGTGGCCCTGGTCGTGGGCCTCCTGGTCATGTCCATCCGGATCGTTCCGGAGTACGAGCGCGGCGTGGTCTTTTTCCTGGGCAGGTTCCAGTCCGTGAAAGGGCCCGGCCTGATCATCGTCATCCCGGGGATTCAACAGATGGTGCGGGTGGACCTGCGCATCATCACCCTGGACGTCCCCAGCCAGGACGTGATCTCCCAGGACAACGTGACCGTGCGCGTCAACGCGGTGCTCTACTTCCGCGTCATGGATTCCGCCAAGGCCATCATTCAGGTGGAGGACTACTACGCCGCCACCAGCCAACTGGCCCAGACCACTCTGCGTTCGGTCCTGGGCAAGCACGATTTGGACGAGATGCTTTCCGAGCGCGACAAGCTCAACGCCGATATCCAGGAGATCCTCGACAAGCAGACCGACGCCTGGGGCATCAAGGTGACCAACGTGGAGATCAAGCACGTGGATCTCAACGAAAGCATGATCCGCGCCATTGCACGTCAGGCCGAGGCCGAGCGTGAACGGCGCGCCAAGGTGATCCACGCGGAAGGCGAGCTGCAGGCCGCCGAAAAGCTGTCGGAGGCCGCCGAGATCATCGGACGTTATCCCGCCGCACTGCAGTTGCGTTACCTGCAGACCATGAACGACATGTCCACCAAGACCGGGTCGTCCACCCTGTTCTTCCCGCTGCCCATCGAGATGGGGGAGATTTTCAAGGCACTGACGAAAAGTGGGAAGTGAGAATTTGGAAACCAAGTCGGAAGTGGGAATTGGGATGTGAGAAGTCTTGTAGTTCCCACTTCCCAATTCCCACTTCGCCGTTCGTGTCCGATGTCTGATACGCCGTCCGAGTCAGACTCCGTCTCCCTGTCGACACGGGCCATCGATGCGTTCCTGGACTCCATCTGGGCCGAGCACGGTCTCAGTGAACATACCCTGTCCGCCTACCGGGCCGACCTGACGGCGCTGGCCCGCTGGCTTGCGGGCGCCGGCAAGGCAGTGGAGCGGGCGGACCGGGCCGATCTGCTGGCCTATCTCTCCCACCGGGTCGCCGCCGGGGCCCGGCCCCGCTCCACCGCCCGGCTGCTCTCCAGTTTGCGCCGGTTCTACCGCCACCTGGTGCGCGACGGCCGCCGCAAGGATGATCCCACGGCCCGGATCGACTCGCCCCGGCCGGGGCGGCCGCTGCCGGACACCCTGAGCGAGGCGGACGTGGAGGCTCTGCTGGCCGCGCCGGATGTCGATACGGATCTGGGGCTCAGGGACCGCGCCATGCTGGAGCTGATCTATGCCACCGGGCTGCGGGTGTCGGAACTTGTGGGGCTCAGGGTGGACCAGGTGAATCTTCGCCACGGGGTGGTGCGTACGGTGGGCAAGGGCGGCAAGGAGCGCCTCGTGCCCCTGGGGGAGGAGGCATCCGCCTGGGTGGCCCGTTATCTGGAGCAGTCACGTCCCGTGCTGCTCAAGGGCCGGGGCGCCTGCGATGACCTGTTCGTGACCAGACGCGGCGGCGGCATGACCCGCCAGGCCTTCTGGCACCTGATCCGCCGTTACGCCGCCCGGGCGGGCATCCGCAAGCATCTCTCGCCCCACACCCTGCGCCATGCCTTCGCCACCCATCTGCTCAACCACGGCGCGGACCTGCGTGTGGTCCAGATGCTGCTGGGCCACAGCGATCTCTCCACCACGCAGATCTATACCCACGTGGCCCGGGCCCGGCTCAAGGAACTGCACGGGGAACACCATCCAAGGGGATAAGTGGGAAGTGGGAATTTGGAAGTGTGAATCTGGAAGTGGGAATGGGTGTGTCCCGGACTGTGGATGCGGAATGCCGTTATTTCTCACTTCGCAATTCAGGATTCCCACTTGGATGGAATCTTTGGCATCATCGCGCGTCTTATTTCCAGCTAAGCTGAAAATCACTTGCCTCCCGGAAGGTCCGATTACATGATCAAGCCCCCGATTGCCGCCCTGCTGGGTCTCGTCCTGGCCGGTATTTCCCTGTCCGCCATCGCCTCGGAGGAAGTGGTGCGTGAGCGGATGCAGGCCCTGATCCCCAACGCCACCCCGGACGCGGTCGTGGAAACGCCGGTGGAGGGGGTGTTCGAGGTGCGCTATGGCATCCAGGTCTTCTACATGAGCGGGGATGGAAAGTACGTGCTCGAGGGCACCCTGGTGGACACCGAGACCCGGACCAATCTGACGGAAGCCAGCCGCACCCAGGCCAGGAAGCAGGTGGTGGATACCCTGGACGAGTCGCGCATGGTGATCTATCCGCCCGACGGCGAGACACGGCATGTGCTGACGGTCTTTACCGACGCGGACTGCACCTTCTGCCGCCGGATGCATTCGGAGATGAGCGAGTACAACGAGCGCGGCATCAAGATCCGTTACCTGCTGTTCCCGCGTACCGGGATCAATTCCCCGAGCTACCTCAAGGCCGTGGGCATCTGGTGCGCCGAGGATCGCAACCATGCCATGGATGAGGCCAAGCTGGGCCGCGAGATCCCCGTGGCCAACTGCGACAACCCCGTCCAGGAGCACATGGCGCTGGGCGAGCAACTGGGTGTCCGGGGCACTCCCGCCCTGGTCCTGGAATCCGGCGTCATGCTGCCCGGCTACCGCCCGGTGGCCGATCTGGAGCGGATCATGGAGCAGGCCAAAGAGTAAGTAGGAAGTGAGAATTGGGAAGCGGGAACGGACATCAACTTCTCACTTCCCAATTCACAATTCCCAGTTGTCAGTACAGTAGGCTCACCATCTTGCGCCGGTATTCCTTGACCAGCGGATGCTGCGCGCCCAGCAGTTCGAAGGCGGTGAGCAGGCCCTTGTGGCCGGCGTCGTCCCCGTACTTTCGGTGCTTTTGCATCAGGCGCAGGAGCAGGGCAAGGGCCGACTCGTAGTCCTCGGAGAGGATCCTGGCCGCCGCCACGCGGTGCAGTGCCTCCGGGTTGTCGCCGGATTCCGTCTCGGCCTCCAGCCTCGCCAGTTCTTCACCCCGGGCCGCCACCCGGGCGAACTGTATCTGTGCCTCCAGGCGCTGCACCTCCTCATCCTGGTGCAGATCCATGGGCAGCGTCTTCAGGGTGTCATCCGCCTCGTCGGCCCGGCCCAGGGCCATGAGCGCCCGGGCGATGTCGATCTTGATGGCCTGATTGTCCGGATCGCTGTCGATGGCCGCCTGCAAGGTGGTCAGTGCCGATTCCGCATCCCCTGCCTCCAGTTGTTCCCGTGCCGCATCGCGCTGGGTGTCGGAATCGCGCGGCAGATGCCGGGAGAGCAGGGCGCGGATGGCGGATTCCGGCTGCACGCCCATGAACTGGTCCACGGGCTTGCGGTCACGGAATATCATCACGGTCGGCAGGCTGCGCACCCCGAAACTGGCGGCCAGGGCCTGCTGCTCGTCGGAGTTGATCTTGGCCAGAATGACGCGGCCCTCGTACTCCTGAACCAGCTTTTCCAGCACCGGGGCGAGCATGTGGCAGGGCTGGCACCAGTCCGCCCAGAAGTCCACCAGCACCGGCCGTTCCTGCGACCCCTCCAGCACCACCTGCTCGAAATTGCCCTGGGTGACGTCGATGATGTAAGGGGAGTCGGACATGGGGGTGGTTCCTCCTGGCTTGCGTTGGCGTTGACTGGGACAGATGTATTGGGATGAGGCGGGGAGATTCAAGGTTCAAAGTTCAAAGTTCAAAGTTCAAAGTTCAAAGTTCAAAGTTCAAAGTTCAAAGTTCAAAGTTGGGCAGGCAGCCTATCCGTTGAACCTTGAACCTGGAACCTGGAACCTTGAACCTTGAACCTTGAACGTTGAACTTTGAACCTTGAACTTTGAGCCTTGACTTACCCTTTCACCACTTTCCGGATGTGCGTGAACAGAAGCAGCCCCTGCACCGTCCGCCCCGGCCACAGCCGGCGCACGCCTTCCGCGTAAAGGGCCATGGGTGCGGCGTATCTTTCCGCCAGGCGGCGGGCGGCGGCATAATCGGCCACCCGATGGGTCTTGTAATCCACCAGCAGGACACGTTCTTCAGTCACCCGCAGGCGGTCGATGATGCCATACACCGTACGTCCGTCGGCATGGGTATATTGCAGCGGGACCTCGTTGTAGTCCCGGGTGCCGGGTTGCGGGGCGAACACCGCCGCCAGGGCCGGGTCGGCGACCACCGCGCGGGCCTCGGCGAGCCAGTCTGCCAGTTCGGGATGGTCCGGGTCCAGGGCCTGCTCGGCCGCCAGGCGGCGGCACAGGGCGGCGTCCGGTTCTTTCTGTCCGGATGTCAGCCATTCCAGCAGGCGGTGGATGGCCACGCCACGCAGGCGGGCGTCCTCATCGCCGGTGCGGTCGCTGTCCGGCCCGCGGTCGCCGAAGCCGCCTGCCTCCCGGCTGGGGGCGATCTCCAGTTCCGGCGCGGCGCGGGCCAGGGGCGACGCCAGTCCGGCAGGGGGCGGGAGCGATCCGGGGGTGTCGGTGACGGCGCCCGAACCCGACGGCGGCGGCTGGCCCGTTTCGTGGACCCAGATGCCCCCATCCGTGTACCTGCCAGGCAGGCCGTCCGTCGTGGCCGCCTCGGGGGACACGGCCTCCCGGATGTGCGCATACCAGCCGCCGTTGCTCCTGGCCCGTGCACTGGCCGAGACGATCAGCACCTGGCGGGCCCGGGTCAGGGCCACGTACAGCAGGTTGGCATCCTCCCTGGCACGGGCGGCCCGGTATCTGTCCAGTGCATCGGCGGTGATCCGGTCGAGATCGCCGCTCCTGGGCAGCAGCCGCATGAGCCGGGGGTGGTCCTCGCCCGTGGGCCAGTCCACCAGGGCTTCATAGGTCTTGGAATCCCTGGGGACGGCGGCCGCATCCGCCAGAAAGATCACCGGGGCTTCCAGGCCCTTGGCGGCGTGGATGGTCATGATGCGTACCCGGGCGCTGGCGCCCCGCACCGGCGGGGTGTCCGGGGCGGCATCCGCCTGATCCCGCAGACCGTGCAGGCGCGACAGGAAATGCACGAGACTCGGATAGCGGCCGCTGTCCACCTCCAGCGCCAGTTCCAGGAAGCGGATCAGGCTGGCCAGGACCGTGGGCACCCGGTCGGGGCGGCTGCCGGCGGCGTACCGGGCCAGCACGTTGCCGTCCAGGAAGATGCGATCCAGCAGGTCGTGCACCGGCAGGGCATCGCTCCAGAGGCGCCAGCGCCCGAGTTTCTCCGCCGCCTGCCTGAGCGGGCTCTCATCGGGCAGTGCCGGTGCCAGGGCCTCGAGACGCGCATGCCAGGGGCCGGATCCCGCGTCCGCCAGTTGTTCCAGTTCGCCGTGCCCCACCGAGAACACCGGCGAGCGCAGCACCTGGGCCAGGGCGAGATCGTCATGGGGGGTGATGAGTATGCGCAGCAGGGCCTCCAGATCGCGCACCTCCAGATGATCCAGCAGCTCGCCCCGGGCGGCGCTCAGATAGGGGACCCCGGCGTCACGCAGGGCGTCCTCGATGGCCCCCACATGGGTGCGGTTGCGCACCAGGATGGTGATGTCGCCGTAGCCGATGGGGCGGGCCTGCGCGCCCCGGCCGACCATCAGGCCCGCGGCTACCATTTCCCGGATGCGCCGGGCGATGCCAAGGCCCTCCCAGGCGTGCAGGTCGTCGCCGGTGTCGGCGCGGGCCGTGGTCAGCGGGTTGCGCAGGCCCTCGGGCGGCGTTGCGTCGCCGGTGTCCGTTTCCGCCTCGACCAGCGGCCAGACCTCCACGCGGCCCCACAGGTTCTGCAGGTGGGTGTCATGGGGATGGAAATCCGGGAGCGCCTCGCGCAGGGCGGGGGCGGCGGTGAACACGCGGTTGACGAAGTCCATGACCGCGGGGCTGGAGCGCCACGACCGGTCCAGCGATTCCGGGCGCCCGCCCAGACGCTCGCGGATCCAGCGCGCGGCAATCTCCTGCAGCCGGGGATCGGCCCGGCGGAAGCTGTAGATGGACTGCTTGGTGTCGCCCACCAGAAAGACGCTGCGGCCCTGCCGGTCCCCCTGGGCGGCCAGTTCCTCCAGCAGTGGCAGCATGAGCCGCCACTGGGTGGGGTTGGTGTCCTGGAACTCGTCGATGAGCAGGTGATCGATGCGGCTGTCCAGCCGGTACTGCACCCACAGTGCGTGGTCGCCGTGGTTGAGCAGCCGGTAGGTGCGCCACTCCAGGTCGGTGAAATCCAGGATGCGCAGTTCTTCCTTGATCGCCTGGTAATGATCCAGATACGCCAGCCCGGCGGTGAACCAGGCGCGGTTGAGCCGCAGGCTGTGCTGGCGGGCGAGCCGGTCCAGGGCGTCGAGGAACTCCTCACCCAGGGACCGGTGCAGTGCCAGGAACCGGTCCTCCGTTTCGGCGCCCCCCAGGCGTTTGGCCTGGGCGGCACTGGCTTTGCGCGACCTGAGCGTATTCGCCTGGGTCAGCAGGGCGGTGCGCGCCGCGTGGAACAGCAGGTCGGCATCCTCCCGCGCCAGTGCATCGGCCAGGCCCTGGCCCAGGCCCTGGTCGGTGGGGGTGTTGCGGGCCAAGAGGGCCGCCAGTTCCGCCAGCGCCTCGCGGGTGGGCGGGTCCAGGCAGTCGGCCCGGGGGTCCGCGTCGGGGTCCACTGCCAGTTCCGCGGCGATGCGCGCCCGGGCAAATGCCAGGGGATCGGCCTCGTGCTCGGTCCAGGCCCACCAGTCCTCCCGGTGGGCGAGAAATCCGTCCAGGGCCTTGCGCACGTTGTCCACCCCGCCGAGCGTGGTGAGCAGCGCCTGCAGCGCCCCGGCCAGAGGGCCGTCCGGTTCCCGGGTGGCCACGCTGACCAGGGCGTCCCATGCCCGATCCCGGAGTTCGCGTTCGTTGTCCGCCAGCTCGAAGCCCGGCGGTACCTGTGCCTCCAGGGGAAAGCGCGCCAGGATGTCCTGGCAGAAGGCGTGGAAGGTGGTGGTACGCACCGGGCGGTCCGCCAGCAGCGTGGTCTCGAACAGCCGCCGGGCCCGTTCCAGCAGGGTGTCGTCCGGCGGCACCCCCATGTCCGCCAGCGCCTTTTCCAGTGCCGCGTCGTCCAGATCCTGCCACTCAAGCAGCCGCTCGGTGAGGCGGGTCTGCATCTCGCCCGCGGCCATGCGGGTGAAGGTCACCGCCAGGATGCCGTCCGGCCGGGCGCCGGCGAGCAGCAGGCGCAGGATGCGCGTGACCAGCAGGTAGGTCTTCCCGGAGCCGGCCGAGGCGAAGACGGAGACGTTGAGATCGGGATCTGTGGCTGACATCAGTGGCAAGTGGCAAGTGGCAAGTGGCAAGTGGCAAGTGGCAAGGTAAAGATACAGCTTTTGGGGGTGTGGACCTACCTCAAGGGCCTTGTATCCTGTAGGGTATGTCGCCCATTATCTTGTATCTCCCGGGCCCGTTGGCCCCACTATCTTGGGTTCTCAGCCTTCCATGACCACCAGTTACAACGCGGCTGATATTGAAGTTCTCTCCGGGCTGGACCCGGTACGCAAGCGTCCGGGCATGTATACCGACACCTCCCGGCCCAACCACATGGCCCAGGAGGTGATCGACAACTCGGTGGACGAGGCCATTGCGGGGTACGCGAAGAAGATCGACCTGGTGCTGCACAAGGACGGCTCACTCTCCGTGGCTGATGACGGGCGCGGCATGCCCGTGGACATGCACCCGAAGGAGAAACGCCCCGGCGTGGAGGTGATCCTCTCCACGCTGCATGCGGGCGGCAAGTTCTCGGACAAGAGCTACCAGTTTTCCGGCGGCCTGCACGGCGTGGGCGTGTCCGTGGTGAATGCACTCTCAAGGCACCTGGAGGTGTGGATCAGGCGCGACGGCAGGGAATACAACATGGCCTTCGCCGGTGGCTACAAGAAGAGCGAACTGGAGGTCGTGGGCGAGGTGGGCCGGCGCAATACCGGCACCACGTTGCGTTTCTGGCCGGACCCGAAGTATTTCGATTCGCCCGGATTCTCGGTGCCGAGATTGAAGCACATCCTGCGGGCCAAGGCGGTGCTGTGCCCCGGACTCGCGGTCAGCTTCTACGACGAGATCACCGGCGAGCGCGCTGACTGGTGCTACGAGGCGGGCCTCCGGGACTACCTCGTGGAGGCGGTGGCCGGATTCGAGCGCGTGCCCGAGGAGCCCTTCATGGGGTCCGTGGCCGGCCAGACCGAGGCGGCCGAGTGGGCGGTGGTGTGGCTGCCCGAGGGCGGCGACGCGGTGACCGAGAGCTACGTGAACCTCATCCCCACGGGCCAGGGGGGCACCCACGTCAACGGCCTGCGCACGGGGCTCACCGACGCGGTGCGCGAGTTCTGCGAATTCAGAAACCTGCTCCCCCGGGGCGTGAAGCTCACCCCCGAGGACGTCTGGGATCGTGTCTCGTACATCCTCTCCTTCAAGATGCAGGATCCCCAGTTCGCCGGTCAGACCAAGGAACGCCTGTCCTCGCGCGAGGCTGCGCCATTCGTCTCGGGCGTGGTCAAGGACGCCTTCAGCCTCTGGCTCAACCAGCACCCGGGGGCCGGCGAGCGCATCGCCGAACTGGCCATCAACAGCGCCCAGCGCCGCGCCCGCGCCGGCCGCAAGGTGGTGCGCAAGAAGGTCACCCAGGGCCCGACGCTTCCGGGCAAGCTGGCCGACTGCGCGAGCCAGGATCTGGCCCGCACCGAACTCTTTCTGGTCGAGGGCGACTCCGCGGGCGGTTCCGCCAAGCAGGCCCGGGACCGGGAGTTTCAGGCCATCATGCCGCTGCGCGGCAAGATCCTGAACGCCTGGGAGGTGGAGCCGGACCAGGTGCTGGGGTCCCAGGAGATCCACGACATCAGCGTCGCCGTGGGCGTGGAACCGGGTGCGCCGGATTTGAAGGATCTGCGCTACGGCAAGATCTGCATCCTGGCCGATGCGGATTCCGACGGCGCCCATATCGCCACGCTGCTGTGCGCCCTGTTCGTGCGCCACTTCCGGCCCCTGGTGGAGCACGGCCATGTATACGTGGCCATGCCGCCGCTGTTTCGCATCGATGTCGGCAAGGAGACCTTCTACGCGCTGGACGAGCACGAGAAGCAGGGCGTGCTGGAGCGCATCGAGGCGGAGAAGAAGAAGGGCAAGGTATCGGTGACCCGCTTCAAGGGGCTGGGCGAGATGAACCCCCTGCAGCTGCGCGAGACCACCATGGACCCGGACACCCGGCGCCTGGTGCAGCTCACCGTGGACGCCGGCGACGACACCAACACCCTGCTGGACATGCTGCTGGCCAGGAAGCGCGCCGCCGATCGAAAGAGCTGGCTGGAGACCAAGGGGCATCTGGCTGAGGTGGAGGTCTGACTGGAAAAGCTTTCGACGCAAAGACGCGATGACGCAAAGGAACGCAAAGAGATTCAATCGCTGAAGATCCAAGGCGGTTTTCTTGCACAGAGAACTTTTGCGATTCACTGCGTCTTTGCGCCTTTGCGTCGAAAAGGGTTTATCGGAAAGAGGGGTTCAGGAACATGGCCACACTGTTCACCCAGACCATCATCGCGGTGGTGTGGGATTTCGACAAGACGCTGATTCCGGGCTACATGCAGGGGCCCTTGTTCGAGCATTACGGGGTGGACGAGCGTCAGTTCTGGCGCGAGGTCAATGAGCTTTCGCGCATCTACCGCGAGCGCGGTTCAGAGCAGGTGTCGGGGGAGATGAATTATCTCAATCACATCCTCGACTATGTGCGCCGCGGCGTGTTCAGGGATCTGAGCAACGAGAAACTGGGCGAACTGGGCGCGCGGCTCGAGTTCTATCCGGGGCTGCCGGAGTTCTTCGGCGAGTTGAAGGAGACGGTGGAGCGCGAGCCGCGCTATGCCCATCACGACATCACGCTGGAGCATTACGTGGTGAGCACGGGTTTCACGCGTACCATCCGCGGCAGCGCCATCGCGCCGTATCTGGACGGCGTCTGGGGGTGCGAGTTCCTGGAGGACCTGAATACCGATCCGCCGGTGATCGCGCAGGTCGGTTACGTGCTGGACAACACCACCAAGACCCGCGCAGTGTTCGAGATCAACAAGGGGGTGAACAAGCACCCGGAGCAGATCGACGTGAACGCGGCGGTAGCGGAGGCCGAGCGGCGCATCCCGTTCCAGAACATGATCTACATCGCCGACGGCCCTTCCGACGTGCCCGTGTTCTCGGTGGTCAAGCGCAATGGGGGCTATACCTACGGTGTCTACAACCCGGGCCAGCGCCGGGAATTCAGCCAGGTCAACGAGCTGCAGCGCCAGGGCCGCGTGCAGGCCTTCGGCCCGGCCGACTACCGGCAGGGCACCCAGACCTGCATGTGGCTCACCGACGCCGTGCAGAAGATCGCCGAGCGCATCGTCACCGACCGCGAACGTGCACTGGGAGACAAGGTCGGCAAGGCGCCGCGGCACTTGTCGGAGTAAGGACCGCGACGCAAAGACGCAATGACGCAAAGGAACGCAAAGATTTCTCTGTAAGCACATGGTTCTTTGCATTTGTAGTTCACGCAAGGAATCTCTTTGCGAACCTTTGCGCCTTCGCGCCTTTGCGTCGAGGGGTTTTTTAACAAATTCAAAGCGGCAACTATCATGAGCAGTCTTGATCTGAATCTGGAAGGCGCCGAGCGGCTGCCGCTCAAGGACTTCACCGAGAAGGCGTACCTGGATTACTCCATGTACGTGATCCTCGACCGGGCGCTGCCGCATATCGGCGACGGCCTCAAGCCCGTGCAGCGGCGCATCATCTACGCCATGAGCGAGCTGGGGCTGTCGGCGGCCTCCAAGTACAAGAAGTCGGCGCGCACCGTGGGCGATGTGCTGGGCAAGTTCCATCCCCACGGGGATTCCGCCTGCTACGAGGCCATGGTGCTCATGGCCCAGCCTTTCTCCTACCGCTATCCCTTCGTGGACGGGCAGGGCAACTGGGGCTCGCCGGACGATCCCAAGTCCTTCGCCGCCATGCGTTACACCGAGTCGCGGCTCTCCCCCTACGCGCAGCTGCTGCTCTCGGAGCTGGGGCAGGGCACCGTGGATTGGGTGCTCAACTTCGACGGCACAATGGAAGAGCCGAAGGTGCTGCCCGCGCGCCTGCCCAACGTGCTGCTCAACGGGGGCACCGGCATCGCCGTGGGCATGGCCACCGACATCCCGCCCCACAACCTGCGCGAGGTGGCCGCCGCCTGCGTGCATCTGCTGGAGAATCCGAAGGCCACCGTGGCGGACCTCTGTGAGCACATCCAGGGTCCGGATTTCCCCACCGAGGCGGAGATCATCACGCCGCGGGCGGAACTGCGGAAGGTCTACGAGACCGGTAACGGCGCCCTTCGCATGCGCGCCCGTTACGAGCGCGAGAACGGCGACATCATCATCACCGCGCTGCCCCACCAGGTCTCCGGCGCCAGGGTGCTGGAGCAGATCGCAGCGCAGATGAACGCGAAGAAGCTGCCCATGGTGGAGGACCTGCGCGACGAGTCGGACCATGAACATCCCACCCGCCTGGTCATCCAGCCGCGCAGCAGCCGGGTGGACGTGGAGGCGCTCATGGCCCACCTGTTCGCCACCACGGATCTGGAACGCAGTTACCGGATCAACATGAATCTGATCGGCCTGGACGGCCGTCCCCGGGTGAAGGACCTGGCCACCCTGCTCGGCGAGTGGCTGGGCTTTCGCACCGAGACCGTGCGCCGGCGCCTTCAGTGGCGCCTGGACAAGGTGCTGGCGAGGCTGCACGTCCTGGAAGGCCTGCTGATCGCCTATCTCAACATCGACGAGGTGATCCGCGTCATCCGCGAGAACGACGAACCGAAGCCCGTGCTCATGAAACGCTTCGGACTCACGGACGTCCAGGCCGAGGCGATCCTCGAACTGAAACTCCGTCACCTGGCGAAACTCGAGGAAATGAAGATCCGCGGCGAGCAGGAGGAACTGGGGAAGGAACGTGACACGCTCCAGAAGACACTCGGTTCCGCCGCGCGCCTGAAACGCCTCATCCGCGACGAGATCATGGCCGACGCGGAGAAGTTCGGCGACGCCCGCCGATCTCCCATCGTCGAGCGGGCCGCGGCCCAGGCCATGGACGAGTCCGAACTCATTCCCACCGAACCGCTGACGGTGGTGCTCTCGAAGATGGGCTGGGTGCGTGCCGCCAAGGGGCATGACGTGGATGCCCATGCCCTGAACTACAAGTCGGGCGACGGTTTCCAGTCCGTGGCCCGGGGGCGCAGCAACCAGCCCGCCGTATTCATCGACTCCACGGGCCGCACCTACACCCTGCCGGCCCACACGCTGCCCTCGGCCCGGGGGCAGGGCGAACCCCTGTCCGGCCGCCTTACGCCCCCCGACGGAGCCCGTTTCGTGGGCGTGATGATGGGAGCGCCCTCGGACCTGTTCCTGCTGGCCACCGATTACGGCTACGGGTTCGTTTGCTCCCTGGAGGACATGCAGAGCCGCAACAAGGCGGGCAAGGCGGTCCTGGGCGTGCCCGCCGGGGCGAAGGTGCTGCCGCCGGTGCGGGTGCGCGACCCGGAGCAGGACTGGATCGCCGCCGCCACCAGCGAGGGTCACCTGCTGGTGACACCGCTGGCCGAGCTGCCGCGCATGGCCCGCGGCAAGGGCAACAAGATCATCAACGTCCCCTCGGCGAAGCTCAAAACCCGGGCGGAATGGGTCGCCGCCGTCACCCTGGTTCAGGACGGCGAGCCCCTCACCGTGGTGGCCGGCAGGAAGTTCAAGACCATGAAGGGCCCCGAGGTGGACGAATACGCCGGCGAACGCGGCAAGCGCGGCCGCAAGCTGCCGAGGGGGTTCCAGAAGGTGGACGCTCTAAGGAGCGGTCAGTAGTCAGTGGTCCGTTGTTTTTTTCACAACTGACAACGGACCACTGACAACGGACAGCCTTCAAGGTTGAATTTTTCGGCTTTGCCCCTATCTAATACGACGTTCCCAAGGTCCTGAACGCCTTACGATTCGGAGAGACGATGAAGCGCGTTGCCCTGTTCCTGGCCACCAACCTGGCCATCATCGTGGTGCTGAGCATCACCCTGCGCCTGCTGGGCGTGGAGCGCATCCTGGACGAGACCGGTACCGGGCTGAATCTCAATGCCCTGCTGGTCTTCGCGGCCGTGTTCGGCTTCGGCGGCTCCTTTATCTCCCTGGCCATCTCCAAGTGGATGGCCAAGCGGACGATGCGGGTGCATATCATCGAGAAACCGCGCAACAGCACCGAACAATGGCTGCTGGAAACCGTGCAGCGCCAGGCCCGGCAGGCGGGTATCGGCATGCCGGAGGTGGGTGTCTTCAATTCCCCGGATCCCAATGCCTTTGCCACCGGCATGAGCAAGAACAACGCCCTGGTTGCGGTGAGCACCGGACTGATGGAGCGCATGAACGCCGACGAGGTGGAGGCAGTGCTCGGCCATGAGGTGAGTCACGTCGCCAACGGCGACATGGTGACCCTGGCGCTCATCCAGGGTGTGGTGAACACCTTCGTGATATTCATTGCCCGGGTGATCGGCCACTTCGTGGACCGGGTGGTATTCAAGAACGAGCGCGGCCATGGCCCCGGCTTCTGGATCACCACCATCGTGGCGGAGATCATCCTGGCCATCCTGGCGTCCATCATCGTCATGTGGTTCTCCCGCCAGCGGGAGTTCCGCGCCGATGCCGGCGGCGCCCGCCTGGCCGGGCGGGAGAAGATGATCTCGGCGCTGGAGAGTCTGCGTGCCGTGCATCAGCCCACCCGGATGCCCGATCAACTGGCCGCCTTTGGCATCCGCGGCGGCATGGGCCAGGGCCTCAAGAAGCTGTTCATGAGCCACCCGCCCCTGGAGCAGCGCATCATGGCGCTGAAGGCCTCTCCCAACACCCGTCAATAGTCAGTTGTCAGTGGTCAGTTGCAATAAACAACTGATCACTGACCAGTCACAGCATTTTCGACTATGCTTTGGAGGTGTTCGCGATTCCCGTGACGGAATGCCCATGACCAGGAAGCCTTACCCCACTGAACCGGAGCTCATCGCCTGCGAGATCTGTCTCAAGGAGTTGCCTCCCCACGAATCTCACAGCGTGGAGGAGGAAGAGTACGTTCAGCATTTCTGCGGTCTCGAATGCTACGACCTCTGGCGAAAGGGCCTGATCCAGATCGACGATAAGCCTGAAGACAGTCAATAGTCAGTAGTCCGTTGTCCGTTGTTGGTGCAACTGGCCACTGACGACGGACAACTGACCATCTCTTCCAGCATCTCCCAGACATTCTCCAGCATCCGTGCTTGCGCTTCGGCGGTGGGGTGGATACCGTCAGGCTGCATGAGCGCGCGGTCCTCGGCCACCCCTTCCAGGAAGAACGGAACCAACGAGACATCCATTTCCCGGGCCACGTCGTGGTAGATCCGGTGGAACCTCTCGGTGAAATGGCTGCCGTAGTTGGGGGGCAGGTGCATCCCGAGCAGCAGGACATCGGCGCCGTGTTCCAGGCTCAACCGGACCAGTTCGGTGAGGTTGGTGCGCATCTCGTCGAGCATCTGGTTCGGGTGGACGCCCCGCAGGCCGTCGTTACCCCCCAGTTCGATGATCACCAGCGCCGGGTCGTGGCGTTCCAGGGCCCGGGGCAGGCGGGTGAGTGCGCCCCGGGTGGTGTCGCCGCTGATGCTGGCGTTGACCACCCGCCAGGGCGGGTCGTGGTCGGCCACGCGCCGTTCCAGCAGGGCCACCCAGCCTTCCTCCTCGGCAAAACCGTAGGCGGCGCTCAGGCTGTCGCCCAGCACCATCAGCGTGGGTCGTTCACCGGCGGCGAGGCCGGGTGGCAGAATCAGCAGGGCAAACAACAGGAGCAGGCGTTTCATGGGGTCCGATTCTAACGTGTCAAACGGCGCCATGGTGGAGGCGGCCGGGCTGGTCAAGTTCGTGCAGGGGCCGGGCGGGCGCCTGGATATCCTCAAGGGCGTGGATCTGTCCGTGGCGCCCTCCGAGGCAGTCGCGATCCTGGGGGCCTCCGGGTCCGGCAAGTCGACCCTGCTGGGGTTGCTTGCCGGTTTGGATCTGCCCAGCGGCGGAGAAGTTCGCCTGATGTCCGAATCCCTGGGTGCGCTGGATGAGGATGACCGGGCCCGGCTGCGTGCCGGACGGGTGGGTTTCGTGTTTCAGTCCTTCCAGCTCCTGCCGGCGCTGACGGCCCTGGAGAACGTGATGCTGGGCCTGGAACTGGGGGATCATCCGGGCGATGCCCGCAGGGTGGCGCTCGAGGCCCTGGAGCGGGTGGGGCTCAGGGACCGGGTCGCCCATTACCCCAGCCAGCTTTCCGGCGGCGAGCAGCAGCGGGTGGCCATTGCCCGCGCCTTCGCCCCCGGTCCCCGGGTACTGTTCGCCGATGAGCCCACCGGCAACCTGGACCAGGTCACCGGTGACCAGATCATCCGCCTGCTGTTCGATCTCAAGGTGGCCTCCGGCACGGCGCTGGTGATGGTCACCCATGACGTGGAACTGGCGGGACGCTGCGACCGCCGCCTGTTTCTGCGCGACGGGGTCCTGGAAGCCCGATGAACGGTGGCGCGATCCGCTATTCCCTGCGTTCGCTGATGCGCGAGTGGCGCGCGGGCGAGTTGCAGGTGCTGGCGCTGGCGGTGGTGATCGCCGTGGCGGCGGTGACCTCCGTGGGGTTCTTCACCGACCGGGTGCAGCGGGCCATGCTGCTCCAGGCCACGGAACTGCTCGGGGCGGACCTGGTGGTAGCCTCCGCGGAAGCGGTGGATGACGCCCTGGAGGCGGGCGCCCGGGGGCGCGGGCTGTCCACCGCCCGGTTCGTGACCTTCCCCAGCGTGGTGCTGTTCGAGGACGCCGCGCAGCTTGCGGAACTCAAGGCCGTGGATGGCGGTTACCCCCTGCGCGGGCAGCTTCGCGTCTCCGAAACCCTTTTCGGGGAAGAACAGGCGCGGGTCGAGGGTCCCGGTCCGGGCCAGGTGTGGGTCGAGGCACGCCTGTTCCAGCAGATGGGGTTTGAACCGGGTGACCGGCTGCAGGTGGGGGAGATCGAGCTGGAGGTCACCCGGGTGCTCACCTACGAACCCGACCGGGGCGGGGACCTGTTCCAGTTGGCTCCCCGGGTGATGTTCAACCTGGCCGATGTGCCCGCCACGGGCCTGGTCACGCCCGCCAGCCGCGTGCGCCACCAGTTGCTGGTGGCCGGGGACGAGGCCGCGGTCGGCGAGTTTCGGGCGTGGGCCGCGCCGCGCCTCGCCCCCAACCAGCGCATCGAGAGCGTGCGTGATGCACGCCCCGAATTGCGCCAGGCCCTCGAGCGGGCGGAACAGTTCCTGGGCCTGGCGGCGCTGGTGGCGGTGCTGCTGGCCGGCGGGGCCATTGCCGTGGCGGCGCGCCATTACAGCGATCGCCAGTCCGACACCAGCGCCGTGATGCGCTGCCTGGGCGCGAGCCGGGATTTCGTGGTGCGGGTCTTTCTGCTGCGCCTGCTGTGGATCGCCCTCCTGTCCAGCCTGGCCGGCGCCCTGGCGGGTTACGGTGCCCAGACGGTGCTCACCGGCCTGCTGGGCCGGTGGTTCGCCGGCGGTCTGCCCGGGGCCTCCGCCTGGCCGGTGTTCACGGGGCTCGCCGTCGGGCTGGTGACCGTGCTGGGTTTCGCGCTGCCGTCCATGCTGCGCATCGGCCGGGTTCCGCCGCTGCGGGTGCTGCGCCGGGAACTGGGTGCACCGCCGCCGTCCATGTGGCTGGTGCTGGGCCTGGCCCTGGCGACCCTGGCGGTTCTGCTGCTCTGGCAGTCGGGTGACATGCGCATGGCGGGTCGCGTGCTGGGCGGCGCCGTGGTCATGGGTCTGGTGCTCTGGGGTGTGGCCTGGGGGATGATCCTGCTGCTCCGGCCGCTGCGTACGCGGGGCGGCGTGGCGCTGCGCTTCGGGCTGGCCAACCTGTCCCGTCGCGGCAGCCTGAGCGCGGTGCAGCTCTCCGCCTTCGGGCTGGGCATCATGGCCCTGCTGCTGCTGGCCCTGGTACGGGTGGACCTGCTCTCGGCCTGGGAGCAGAACCTGCCGCCGGATGCCCCCAACCATTTCATGATCAACGTGCAGCCGGACCAGGTGGCGCCGCTGCAGGACCTGTTCGAATCCCGGGGTCTGCCGGCGCCGGCCTACTACCCCATGGTGCGCGGGCGGCTCACCGCCATCAACGGCCGGGCGGTCGATCCCGAGGACTACACCAATCCCCGGGCCGAGCGGCTGGCGGCCCGGGAGTTCAATCTCTCCTTCGGCGACGAGCCCCAGCCGGACAATCGCATCGTGGCCGGCCGCTGGTGGCAGCCGGGCGGCGACCCGGGCCAGTGGTCCGTGGAGGAGGGGCTGGCCGACACCCTGGGTATCGAAATGGGCGACCGGCTCAGTTTCCGCATTGCCGGCGAGCGCGTGGAAGGTACTGTCACCAGTCTGCGCAAGGTGCACTGGGATTCCTTCAACGTGAACTTCTTCGTGGTGGCGACCCCGGCGCTGCTCGCGGACATGCCGACCACCTACATCACCAGCTTCCGGCTGGATGACGCCGGTGACGGCCTGCTGGCCGACGCCGTGCGCCGGTTTCCCAGTGTCACCGTGCTGGATGTGCGCGCACTCATGGACCAGGTGCGTTCCATCATGGACCGGGCCACGCTGGCGGTGGAATACGTGTTCCTTTTCACCCTCCTGGCCGGGGTGACCGTGTTGTTTGCCGCGATCCAGTCCACCCGGGACGTGCGCCGGCACGAGACCGCCCTGCTGCGCACCCTGGGTGCCAGCCGCCGCCAGGTGCTTGCCGGCCTGCTCTCGGAGTTCCTGGTCATGGGCCTGTTGGCGGGCCTGCTGGCCGCCGCCGGGGCGACACTGGTGGGTTATATCCTCGCCCGGCAGATCTTCGACCTGCCTTTCGCGGTCAACCCCTGGCTGTGGATCGCCGGTGTCGGCGGCGGCGCCCTCGGCGTCGGCCTGGCCGGCTGGCTGGGCGCCCGGGGCGTGCTGAGACACCCGCCGCTGCTCACGCTGCGAAAGGCCGCATGAGCAGAAAAGTGAATGCAGAGGGCAACCGGTAGGATGGGCAAAGCGAAGCGGACCCATGCGGAAGGGCCACAACGCCGACGACGGGTGACGGCGGGATGGCAGCGGTAGGATGGGTCAAGCGCAGCGGACCCATGCGGACCGGTGAGTCACAAATAGTCAGCCGTTTCAGACACCGGTATTTCGTTTCCCGTTGTATCCTCGCTCTTGTAACTTGTCCCTTCGTCCTATGAAACATTCCCACTACCACAAGAAGCATGTCTCCGGCGCGCCGCTCCACGAGCTGGAGGCGCACTTCGCCGCGGTCCCCGGGGACCCCACGGATACGCGCCTTCGCGAGGCGCTGAAGATGGCCGTGGCCTATCGCGGGGACGATCCCCTGCGTCCCAGCGCCCTGGACGTGGCGGAGATCCTGCGCCTGCTGGGCGTGGATCGCGAAACCCTGATCGCCACCCTGTTGCTGGACGCCTTCATGGAGCGGCGCCTGCCCGAGGCCGGGATGCGCGAGCGCTTCGGCGAGCCGGTGGCGGGGCTGGTGCGCAGCGTCAACTGGATGCTCACCTTCAAGGAGGAGATGCCCCAGGGGTCCGCAACCGGCCCGGAGCAGGCCGAGCGGGTGCGCCGCCTGCTACTGGCGGTGGTGGAAGACGTGCGTGCGGTGCTCATCAAGCTGGCATACCGGGTGCAGCGCCTGCGCCTCATATCCCGGCATCCGGACGACCTGGGCCGGGCCTACGCCCGGGAGACCCTGGAGGTGTTCGCGCCCCTGGCCCATCGTCTGGGCATCGGGCAGCTCAAGTGGGAGATGGAGGATCTGTCCTTCCGCATCCTGGAGCCCGATGAATACCGTCGGGTGGCGAAACTGCTGGAGGAGAGCCGGACCGAGCGGGAGGCCTTCATCCGGGACTTCATGGAGCGCCTGGAGAAGGCCCTGCGCGACGAGGGTGTCGAGGCCAAGGTGCTGGGGCGGCCGAAACACATCTACAGCATCTGGCGCAAGATGCGCCGCAAGCAGCTCGATTTCGACGAACTCTATGATCTCCGCGCCGTGCGGGTGACCGTGGACCGGGTCTCCACCTGTTACACCGTGCTGGGCGTGGTCCACGGCCTGTGGCCCCACATTCCCCAGGAGTTCGACGACTACATCGCCAATCCCAAGGACAACGGCTACCAGTCCCTGCACACGGCGGTGATCGGCCCGAAGGCCAAGGTGGTGGAGGTGCAGATCCGGACCCGGGAGATGGACGACTTCGCGGAACTCGGCGTGGCCGCCCACTGGCGCTACAAGGAGGGCGGACGCGAGGACCAGGCCATGGGGCGCGCCATCGGCTCCCTGCGCCGCCTGCTGGAGAACCGCGAGGACGACGAGGCCCTCATCGACAGCTTCCGGTCCGAGCTGTTTCAGGACCGGGTGTTCGTGCTCACCCCCCGGGGTGACGTGGTGGACCTGCCCAGGGGTGCCACGCCGCTGGACTTCGCCTACGCCATCCACACGGAGGTGGGCCACCGCTGCCGGGGTGCCAAGGTGGACGGGCGCATCGTGCCGCTCACCTACACCCTGCGCTCGGGGCAGCGCGTGGAGGTGCTCACCACCCGTCAGGGCGGCCCGAGCCGTGACTGGTTCAACCCCAGCATGGGGTATCTCCGCACCTCCCGGGCGCGGGCCAAGGCCCGGTCATGGTTCAAGCTCCAGGACCACGATCGCAATGTCTCCGAGGGACGCAGCATCTTCGACCGGGAATGCCAGCGCATGGGCGTGACCAATCCGGACACTGAGGCCTTGGCGCGGCGCTTCCATCTGCCCAACCGGGAGGAGTTCCTCGTGGCCGTGGGCGCGGGTGACATCAGCCCGGCCCAGTTGGCCACCGCCCTGCAGCCGGTGGCCCCGGCGGTCGAATCCCTGGTCACCAGCAAGCGCCGCAGACGCGGCCCCAAGCCCGCCGCGGCCGACCGGTCCGAGATTCACATCCGGGGCGTGGGCAATCTGCTTACCCAGATCGCCCGCTGCTGCCGGCCCGTGCCCGGCGACCCCATCATCGGATTCATCACACGGGGCAAGGGGGTGAGCATCCACCGGCGCGACTGCGTGAACGTCCTGCGCATGCCCGCCGAGAAGCGGGTGCGCCTCGTGGAGGTGAACTGGGGTGCCGAGCCCCGGGCCTACCCGGTGGATGTGCGCATCGAGGCCTTCGACCGCCAGGGCCTGTTGCGCGACATTACCGGCGTCATGGCCAACGACCACATCAACGTCCTGTCGGCCACCACCCGTACCGACCGCAGCGACCAGTCCGTCACCATGGAACTGACCCTGGAGGTGGAGGACAGCGCCCAGCTCAGCGGCCTGATGGACAAGCTCGGCGCACTGCCCAATGTCACCAGCGTACGGCGGGTAGTTGGGTGAGTTTGTCCGTTGTCAGTTGTCCGTTGTCCGTTGTCCGTTGTTAAAGGCAGAACTGACAACTGACTACGGACAAACTCACAACTCACCGCCTTCCAGATGCATCACCTGCCAGGGGCGGGCGGCGTTCAGGTCGGGCTCCACACCCAGTCCGGGCGTCGCGGGCAGGGGGAGGCGGCCCTCGCTGTCCAGGGGCGGGAAGGGGGTGCCCAGCACTTCGCGCAGCGGATTGGGGTTGGCGTCCACTTCCAGCAGACCGTCACCGCCTGCCGCGGCCAGCAGGTGGGCCGATGCCATCAGGCCGATGCCGGCACCCAGGAAATGGGGGCAGTAGCGCCGGCCGGTGGCGAGCGCGGCGCGTGCCACGGGCAGGCAGCCCGTGAACCCGCCCCACTTGCAGATGTCGGGCTGCACCACCTGCATCACGCCGGCCTCGATGGCACGTTTGAAGGCGGCCGTGCCGCGCAGGTTTTCCCCGCCGGCCAAGGGCACCGGGGAGGACCCGGCGAGACGGCGCCATTCATCCAGGGGTTGATGCGCACCCAGGGGCTCCTCGAGCCATTCGGGCCCGAACGCGGCGAGCGCTTCCGCCATCCGCAAGGCCTCGTCCACGGACCAGGCCTGGTTCGCATCCAGCATGAGCCGCTCGCCCGGGGCGAGGCAGGTCCGGGCACGGTCCAGTGCCGCCAGATCGGCCTCATGGCCAAAACCTACCTTGATCTTGAATGCCCGATAACCCGCCGCCCGGCTGCCTGCAAGGATCCGCGGCACGTCCCCGGGGTTGATGCCGCTGGCATAGGCGGGGACCTGCCTCATGGCGCTCGTGCCGCCGAGCAGCCGTGCCAGCGGTTGCCCGGCGCGGCGGGCCGCCAGATCCCAGAGGGCGATGTCCACGCCTGCCAGCACCTGGGCCAGCGGACCCCATTCCCCGGTCTGGACCGCCAGGATCCGAAGGGCGGCCTCCAGCGCGCGGGTGGCCTCCGGTACGCCCGAAAAGCGCGTGTCCAGCAGAAGGGGCGCCAGCACCGTGTCCAGGAGCCGCGCCCGGTGTTCGGCGCCGCAGGCGGGGAAGTTGCACCAGACCTCGCCCCAGCCCCAAACGCCGTCGGCGTCTTCCACCCGTACCAGCACCGCGGGCCGGCTGTGCATTTCGCCGAACGAGGTCACCACGGGGGTGTCGATGGGAGCGCGGAAGACGAAGGTCTCCACCCGGCGGACGGATACGGCAGCCGTGCCGGGCAGGGCGGCGTCCGGGTCCAGCGGCGGATCGCTCGGGGTCAGAACTTCGTCGCGGTGCATGGGCACGGGTTTCCCCTCGGAGTCGTGTTGGCCGATGTCTTGGCGTCGGCGGTCATTCAATGGTAGCCTGTCCTTCGGTAAAGATACTATAAATAGTACGACCATATCTTTCATCGTTGAACGGACATCTGCCGCATGGGGCCAGGATGATCGAGAACAGACCGGATCCAGGGGCCGTCACAGGGCCGGCGAGTGCCTACGCGCACAGCCGCCTGCCCCTGTACGACCAGGTGGCGTCCGACCTGCGGCAGCGGATCAGCGCCGGGGAGTGGGCACCCGGAGAGCGCATTCCGAGTCTTGAGGACCTGGCGGAACGCTTCGGCGTGGCGCGGGTGACCGTGCGCCAGGCCATCGGGCTGCTGGAGCAGGAGGGGCTGATCTGGAGACGCCAGGGCAAGGGGACCTTCGTGACCCGTCGGCCCAGCAATGATCGCTGGCTGCCCGTGGGGACCGAGTGGTCGAGCCTGTTGCGCATGATCGACGGCACACGGATGCGCCTGATCGAAACCATGGAGGTGGCGCACCCGGACCCGCTGCGGCCGGAGGACGGTACACCCGCTGCGTGTTATCAGCGCATCCACCGCATTCACACGCGCGACGGGCGGCCCTACTGCGAGATCGATCTGTTTCTCGCCAGCGATATCTACGCGCTGGCTCCGGAACGGTTCAGGGAGCGCCTCGTCCTGGAGACCCTGAACGGCATGGAGCAGGTGGCGTTCGGCTCCGCCCATCAGACCCTGACGGTGGGGCGGGCCGACATGGAGACGGCGCGGTTGCTGGACATGGACGTGGGTGGACCGGTGGCGGAGGTTCGCCGGGTCATCACCGATCGCTCGGATCGGGTGATCTACGTGGCGGAGATCGTCTATCGCGGCGATTTCGTCAGACTGGATATACAACTACTGGGTAGCAAAAAAGACACCATTGGAGGAGCGGGATCATGAAACTCTCACGTTTATCGAGTCTTGCCGTCGCCTGTGTGGCGGCACTGTCCCTGGGTTTTGCCGCGACGGCTTCCGCCGAGTGGCCCACGGGAGACGTCACCTACATCATCAACTTCAATCCGGGCGGCGAGTCGGACATCACGGCACGCATGCAGGAGTCCACGTTCAAGAAAGTGACCGGGCACGGTTTCATCTACCAGTACCGGGTGGGTGCCGGCGGCGCGGCGGGCTGGGCCCAGCTCAACCGCATCACCAGCGATGGCTCCGCCATCATGGGCATCAACACACCGCACATCTTCCTGCAGCCCCTGGCGGGCAACGTGGGCTACAAGACCGAAGACGTGAACGTGGTCTACATCTTCCAGCTCACCCCCTATGCCCTGATCGTGCCCCATGACAGCCCGATCAAGGATCTGGACGACTACATCGCACGCGCCAAGGCTGCCCCGGGCACCATCACCGTGGCCGGCACCGGCACCAACTCCGCGCCCCACGTGGCCAAGGAGAGCTTCGACCACTTCGCGGGCATCCAGACCACGTACGTGCCCTTTACCGGTACCGCCGCTGCCTCGGCCGCGCTGCTTGGCCGCCAGGTTCAGGCCCAGTGGGCGTTTACCACGGCAGGTGTGCAGCAGGGTGACCAGGTGCGCCTGCTGGGCGTGGCCACGGAAGAACGTCATCCCCTGTTCCCGGATGTGCCCACCTTCAAGGAAAAGGGCATCGACTTCACCGGTGGTGCCCGCCGCGGCGTGGCCGTGCCCAACGGTGTGTCCGAGGAGATGCGCCACCAGATGTCGGACGTATTCGCCAAGGTGAACCAGGATCCCGACCTGCGCAAGCGCATGGAGGACGCGGGCTACGTGTTGCTGGACATCCCCTACTCGGAGATGGCCGAATACAGCCGTCAGCTCTCCGAGAACTACCAGGAGGTGGCGCGCCTGCTGGGCATGATCCGCTGACACGGGTCACCCCCGCGCAGACCCTGCACAAGTACCGGCTGATGCAACGGAACTGATCCATGTTCGAGTACCTGTTTCAGGCGCTCACGCCCTTGAACCTCATGCTGGCGGTGGGCGGGGTCATCGCGGGGGTGGCCATCGGCGGCATGCCGGGGCTCACCGCCACCATGGCGGTGGCGGTGCTGGTCCCGCTGACCTTCACCATGCCGGCCGATTCGGCCCTGATCACCCTGGCGGCCATCTACATGGGCGCCATCTACGGCGGCTGCTACGCCGCCATCCTGGCCAATACGCCAGGCACACCTTCATCGATTGCCACCACCTTCGACGGTTATCCCATGGCAAGGCGCGGCGACGGGCAGATGGCCCTGAGTCTCGCCACCCTGGCCTCGGTGACCGGCGGCTTCCTGAGCGTGGTGGCCCTGTTGCTGCTCGCCCCGCAGCTGGCGAAGATCGCACTGGCCTTCGGTCCGCCGGAGTACTTCTGGCTGGCGGTGCTCGGTCTGACCCTGGTGGCATCACTCTCCAAGGGCACCCTGCTCAAGGGCCTGCTCGGGGCCTGCCTGGGTCTGCTGATCTCGTTCACGGGCTCCGCCGTGGTGGGCGGCGACATGCGCTTCACCTTCAATCAGCCGGCCCTGGTGGGCGGCGTGGACATCATCGTCGCGCTGATCGGCATCTTCTGCATCCCGGTGATCCTGGACCTGGTGTCCTCGCCGGACCCGCACATGGAGGTCAACGCGGGGGAGAATAAGGGTCTGCGCCTTGGCGAGGCCTTCCGTCACGCATGGCGGGAAAAGGTCAACCTGCTCAAGAGTTCCGCCATCGGCACCCTGGTCGGCGCGCTGCCCGCCGCCGGCGGGTCCGTGGCATCCCTGATCGCCTATTCCGAGGCACGGCGCAGCGCCCGGAATCCGGAAGAATTCGGCAAGGGCGCTCCCGGCGGCATCATCGCCTCGGAGTCCGCCAACAACGGTACGGTGGGGGGCGGCTTCATCCCCACCCTGGTGCTGGGCATCCCCGGCACGCCGCCGGATGCGATCATCCTGGGCGCGCTGCTGGTGCACGGCATCCGCATCGGGCCCAACCTGTTCACCGAACACGGAGACGTGGTCTACACCTTCATCTTCGGCCTGATGATCGCCACCGTGATCATGTTGCCGATCGGCCTGCTGATCGGGCGCTACGCCTTCCGCGCATTCGTGGCCATCCCCAAGACGCTGCTGGTGCCGGGCATCCTGCTGATGACCGTGCTGGGCACCTACGCCATTCACAGCAGCTATGCCGATGTGGTCATCATGATGGCGCTTGGCGTGGTCGCCTGGGTGCTGAGCCGGGCCGGATTCGCCCCGGCGCCCATCGTCCTGGGGGTGGTGCTCGGGGCAATCGCGGAGCAGGGTTTCGTGCAGTCCTGGCTCATCGGCAGTGCTTCGGACAACCTGTTCGGCATCTACTTCGCACGACCCATTTCGCTGGTGATCATCGGCCTCATCCTGCTGGGCCTGCTGTATCCGCTGATCATGAAACGCTTCAAGTCAAAGCTGCTGCCCACCAATGAAGAGTGATACCGAAAAGCACGCCGGACGCGACTGGTCGGGCCTCGCGGCGGCGGCGTTCTGCATCGGTCTGGCCGGTTACGTGCTCTGGGTGACCGAACACTACACCCGGTTCGGTTCCATCTTCCCGCGCACCGTGGCCATCGTCATGATCGTCGTCGGCGTGGCCCTGATCGCGCGGGTGATTGCCGGTCTGCCGCCCACCCCGGTCACGCCGATCCAGTCCCTCTGGCGTCCCCTGGCGCTGGTGGGCGTGGGGGCCCTGTGGGTCGTGCTGATCGCCAGCATCGGCTTCTATCCCGCCAGCGTGGTGGGTTTCATCTGCGCGGGCCTGCTCGCCCGTTTCGAGCCCTGGACCCTGCGTGCGCTCACCGGGTTCCTGGTCATCTCGGTCAGCGTCGCCACCATCGGCTACGTCATCTTCGCCTTCGCCCTGAAAGTCCCGTTTGATTAAGAGATGCCAATAGTCAGTTGTCCGTTGTCCGTGGTTAAAGGCAGAACCGACAACTGACAACTGACAACTGACAACTGACTATTGGCATCTTTTGAAATCCACAACATTAGTGCCTGTCGGTGCCGTTTCCCGGCGCTCGGCCAGAAGCTGGAGGGCGCGCGGGAACTCGGTGTGCAGGCGGCGCATCAGGTCCGGGGCGTCCGGGCGGAAGTACACCATCTCGAAGGGTACCGGGTCGTCCAGGGATTCACGCTCTCCGGGCCGGAATCCGCGCCACAGCAGTTCCACCGTGCGGCAACCGAAACCGTCCACGAAGACGAATTCCCGGGGCTCGATCACGGCCAGGTACTGCATGCTGCGGATGGGCACAAAGAGCGCCGGCTCGCCGCTTCGGGCCAGCAGCAACTGCGCGCGGTTGTAGGTGCCGGCCCGGAGGGTCCGTGCCTCCCGGCCCAGCGGATCCCCGACCTCGAAGCGTTCCGTGACCTTCATCTCATCTCTTCCTCATGCCGCCCGGGATGCCGAAACGATTCCATCATGCCATGAGTCCGGCATTTCGGGACACCTGAGTACAGCCCGTCGGGTACCGGGTGCCATTCGTCCCCGAACCCATCGCCGGATGCCCGGGAATGTGATGCCGGACAACGTTGAACCCCAGGGAGCCCGATAGCCTGACGGCCGACGATCGCGACCCCGGAAGGACCCCGGAGTCGCGCAAAAAGCCGAGAGCCTTGCCGGAACGGCTTGGACACAACCATCGTGCAGGGGGCAATCATGAACTTCCCGAAATCCCGATTCACATACGTCACCGCGGCCCTGGTCATGGGCCTCTCGCTGCTGCTCGGTGCCTGTGGCGGAGGCTCGGGCACGGGCAGCAGTGACACGACCGGTCCCACCGGCAACGTGGCGGTGCTGCTCACCGACGCGCCGACCCTTCTCTACGACGAGATCCATGTCACCATCACCGGCATCGTGCTGCTGCCTCGCGAGGACGCCTCCGATGCGGAACAGGTCGTCCTGTTCGAAGGCGAAGAGACCATCGATATCCTGCAGTTGCGCGACTACGCGGATCTGTTCGTCGTCGCGGAAGAGGTACCGATCGACGACTACGAGAAGGTTCGCCTGTTCATCTCCCAGGTCGAACTCGTCGATAACGGCACCGAACCGCCGAGCAGCGTGTTCGCCACGCTGCCGAGCGGCAAGATCGACCTTTTGCCGAAGGAGCCGCTCACCGTGGCCGAGGATCAGACGCTCTATCTGGAGCTTGATCTCGACGCCCGGAATTCGCTGCTGATCACGGAGACCGGCACCGGAAACCTGATCTTCCGTCCGGTCGTGTTTGTCCGTGTCTTCGAGGAGGATGAGGGCAACGGCGAGAACGGAAACGGTGAAGAGAACGGGCTGCCGGAGGCCGTCGACAACGAGGAGATGGAGACCGCCGGGGAAGACGCGCCGCTGCTGGGCGTCAGTGGCCTGGTGCGTCTGGCGGAGGAAGACCGCGTGCTGGTCTGCCCCGCCACAGCGGCGTCCGAGACGGCCTGTGTGCGTCTCTCGTTGAACGATGAAAGCCCGGTGTTCGACACTACCGGCGCTCTGGTTGGTCCCGATGCCCTCACGGAAGGCGCGCGCCTCATCGCCATGGGTCTGCTTGAACGGGATCCGGAGGATGGCCGCCGTGTGCTGGAGGTGCTGAGCATCACCATGGGCACTCGCCCGACGGTAGGTACGCGTGGCGGCGCTGCCGGCGGTCCCGTGGACGAGAACGGTCACTTCGTGCTGCGCGACGGACGCACGGTGGCCCTGGCGCCGGAGACCCCCGTGGTCGACAACCGGGGTCAGCCGTTGGGCGCCGAGGCCATCATGGACGGGCAGGGCCTGACCTTCATGGGCATTGTCGGCGGTCCCTCGAATCCGATCCCGGCGACCCTGGTGATTCTGCGAGGTGACGATGACGATGACGATGACGGTAACGGCGAGGCTTTCGGCGCGTCTCCCACGAATATCAGGGGAGAACTGATCGCCGTGGAGAACGAAGACACCCTGCAGGTGGACGTGAACGGTGAAGTTCACTGGGTCCAGCTCGAGGAGGGCGGCCAGCTCGTGATCAGCGGGCAGGGCCAGGTGTCCGATGGTGCCCTCGCCGACCTGGGTGACTTCGACCGGGTGCGCATCATCGCCCAGGGCGAGCAGGGCGAGAGTTACTTCGAGGCGCACCGTATCGTGGCCATTACCCTGGGCATGAATGATCAGGTGGTGAGTGACGTGGGCGGTGGTCCGCCGCCCCATGCCGGGCCGCCCGATCATGCGGGGCCGCCGGAACACGCCGGTCCCCCGGGCTCGGGCGACTGAGCGCAACCTCTCGGGCCGGCATGCGGCATCCCTGCCGCATGCCGGCCCGAGCCACGTCTTCCCCCGCGTCGGACGTCGGAAAAGCGTGCCCGCTGCAAGCGGCGGGCGGCACGCGCCGGCGCCCGCGCTTCCCTCCCGCAACCCGTATCCCGTATCCTGTGCTGCGTTCTCCCCGCCGCCCCGATAGCTCAGCTGGATAGAGCGTCCCCCTCCTAAGGGGAAGGTCTCAGGTTCGAATCCTGATCGGGGCGCCAATAATCAATGGGTTAAGATAGTTCAGCGGGGATTGGCGGGTGATGAGGAGCGATCGGGGTGCAGACTGCTGCTATGCCCTCCTCATAGTTGACTATAATTTTTCCGGTAACCGGGTAACCCGAGGCTCCAGTATGGCTACCGTCATTCGCATCAATGCCTTGTGGGATCCAGACGCAAAGGTCTGGGCCGCAGAAAGCGATGATGTGCCGGGCCTGGTGACCGAGGCGGATACCATCGAAGCTCTCACTGAAAAGCTGCGCGTACTCATCCCCGAACTACTGGAAGCCAATGGCATTACCCCGCAGACAGAGAACGATGAACTGCCGTTCGAAGTCATTGCGGAGCGCCACGATAGCGTCCGCCTGGCGAGCTGATGGGGGGTAGCTTTACCCCGGACCTGAAACGCGTTTTGCGTGATGCGGGATGTAACTTCGTACGCCAGGGAAAAGGTGATCATGAGATTTGGTACAGCCCCATCACTGAGCGTAATTTCTCGGCACACGGCAAACGCCGTATTGAGGCAGGCAGGGCTTTCCAAACAGTTCTGATCTGCGCCGCCCCCGCTTGCCCGGATGTGCAACTGCCTGATCCACGGCGTCCCCGAGTCTTTCCCGTCTGGCAAGTGGGCTGTTCCATGATCGCAAGGTATTCCCCGGGGCCGGCGTAGGCAGAATCCTGATCGGGGCGCCATTGCGCCCGCCCCTTTTCCCCCACCGTCCGTTTGGGCTATCGTTCGCCCCCGGATCCGCCTGTAAACAGGATGAGCAGCATGACGGAAAGAGTCGGCGTCATCGGCCTGGGGTATGTGGGCCTTCCAGTGGCCCTGGGTTTCGCGAGGCACTACCCGGATACCGTGGGTTTCGACGTCAGCGAGCGGCGCGTTCGCACCCTCGGGGAGGGGTGCGATCATACCGGCGAGGTCACACCGAACGAACTCGCTGCCGCTTCCGTGCGTTTCACCACGGACCCGGCGGATCTGCAGGGCGTCACCTTCTTCGTGGTGACGGTCCCCACCCCCATCGACGACAACCGCCAGCCCGACCTTCGCCCGGTGATGGCCGCCTGCGAAACCGTGGGCAGGGCGCTCTCGCCCGGGGCGGTGGTGGTGTTCGAATCCACCGTTTATCCGGGGGTCACCGAGGAAGTCTGCGGCCCCATTCTGGCGCGTGTTTCCGGTCTGGCGCAGGGCAGGGATTTCAAGCTGGGCTATTCCCCCGAGCGGATCAACCCGGGCGACAGCGAACATACCCTGGAGCGCATCGTGAAGGTGGTCTCCGGCGAGGATGATCAGACCCTGGCGCGCGTGGCCGAAGCCTACGGGCGGATCATCACCGCTGGCATCCACCGCGCGCCCTCCATCAAGGTGGCCGAGGCCGCCAAGGTGATCGAGAACACCCAGCGCGATCTCAACATCGCGCTGATGAACGAACTGGCCATGATCTTCAACCGGCTCGGCATCCGCTCCCGGGACGTGCTCGCCGCCGCCGCCACCAAGTGGAATTTCCTGCCCTTCAGTCCGGGACTCGTGGGGGGCCACTGCATCGGCGTCGATCCCTATTACCTCACCGCCAAGGCCAAGGCCGTGGGTTACTACCCCCAGGTGATCCTGGCCGGTCGGCGCATCAACGACGGCATGGGCCCCTACATCGTCCAGCACCTGGTCAAGATGCTCATCGGGCAGGACCGCCCCGTGAAGCACGGCAGGGTGGGCATCCTGGGTCTCAGTTTCAAGGAGAACGTCCCCGACCTGCGCAACTCGCGTGTGCCCGACATGGTCAGGGAGCTGCGCCAGTTCGGTATCGAGCCCATGATTCACGACCCGCTCGCCGACCCCGATGAGGCCCGTGACGAGTTTGGCCTGGAACTGTCTCCCCTGGAGGCCTTCCATGACCTGGACGGCCTGATCCTCGCGGTCACGCATCGCCCGTACCTCGAACTTGGCGCCCGGGGCCTGGCCGCCATGATGGTGGATGACGGCGTGTTCGTGGACGTGAAGTCGGCCATCGGCCCGGGCGACATGGGCGGGAAACTGCGTTACTGGAGTCTCTAGACTTCGGAATGCCGCGTAGCGGATGCCGGGCATGCGGCGCCCGGGCGGGCCCGGCTGGTTTACGGCCGGATCGCCGCGCCCGCACATCGATTGCGCTTCGCGCCAGCCCGATCGTGGGAATGCATCCGGAATCCGGTCAATGAGATCGTCGTCAAATCGGTTAAAATGCCCTCATTGCCGATGAGCCCATGGCCATGACCCTCCAGCCGAACAGCCCGGATCTTTCAGCCCGACTGCGCAGCTTCTTCCAGGAGCAGCCCCGGGTGGAACTCGCCTGGCTTTTCGGTTCGGCCGCGCGTGGCACCACGGGGCCCCTCAGCGACGTGGACGTGGCCGTGCGGTTCTCCGGCCCCGGGGACGATGACTTCAACGACAGGCTCCGACTCCACGATGCCCTGTGCAGGTATCTCGGATCGGATCGTGTCGATCTGATCGACCTTGCGCAGGCCTCCCCTGTTCTCCGATTCAACGTGATCTGCGATGGCATTCTGCTCAAGGGCGACCACTCGGTGCGCGTGCCGTTCGAGGTTCGAGCCATGTCGGAGTACTTCGATACGCATGCCCTGCGTGAACCGCATGACGCGGCGCTCAGGGCCTCTGCAGGTGCTGGCCGGACATGATCGACAAGACGGCATTTGCCGCCCGGCTGGATCGATTTCGCGAGTATCTCGGTCTGCTGGATTCCATCAGGACGCGGCTCCGGGACGAGTTTGTCGGGGACCCGATCCTGCGTGGTGCAGGCGAGCGTTACCTGCACCTCGCGATGGAGAGTGCTCTGGATATCGGCAACCATATCATCGCCGAACGCGGCTACCCGCGGCCCGACACCTACGCCGGCGTGCTTGCCGTCCTGTTCGATCACAATGTGCTGCCGGAGGCGTTGTACCGGTCTCTGGACGGCATGGCGGCGTTTCGAATCCTGCTGGTGCACGACTATGCCCGTCTCGATCATGGTCAGGTCTACGATGTGCTGTGCGACAAGTATCCCGCGTTGCAGGAGCTGTACAGGTTGTACGCCGGTATGCTGAGCGATCCGGCCACCGACTGAGCCCATCTCAAGGATTCCGCAATGAAGGTCCTCATCACCGGCACCGCCGGTTTCATCGGCAATGCCCTGGCCCTGCGCCTCCTGGCGCGGGGCGACGAGGTGGTCGGCATCGACAACCTCAACGACTATTACGACGTCAATCTCAAGAAGGCCCGGCTCGCCCGGGTGGTTGGGGAGCCGGGCTTCACCGACGTGCGCGCCGATATCAGCGACCGCGACGCCATGGAGGACACCTTTGCCGCCCACAAGCCGGACCGGGTGGTCAACCTGGCCGCCCAGGCCGGCGTGCGCTACTCCATCGAGAATCCCCATGCCTACGTGGACACCAACCTGGTGGGATTCGTGAACATCCTGGAAGGCTGCCGCCATCACGGCGTCGAACACCTGGTCTACGCCTCGTCCAGTTCCGTCTACGGCGCCAACACCCGCATGCCGTTCACGGCGCACGACAACGTGGATCACCCCATGAGCCTCTATGCGGCCAGCAAGAAGGCCAACGAACTCATGGCCCACACCTACAGCTCCCTGTACGGGCTGCCCACCACCGGCCTGCGGTTCTTCACCGTCTACGGCCCCTGGGGGCGGCCGGACATGGCGCTGTTTCTGTTCACGAAGAACATCCTCGCCGGCAGGCCCATCGACGTCTTCAACTACGGCAGGCACCGGCGCGATTTCACCTATATCGACGACATCGTCGAGGGCGTGATCCGGGCGCTGGACCGGATCCCCGGGCCGAACCCGGACTGGTCGGGAGACGATCCCGACTCCGCCACCAGCTATGCACCGTATCGGCTCTACAACATCGGCAACAACAACCCCGTCGAGCTGACGCACTACATCGAGGTCCTGGAGCAGTGCCTGGGCAGGAAGGCCGAGAAGAACCTGCTGCCGCTCCAGCCCGGCGACGTCCCCGACACCTACGCCGACGTCCGGGACCTGGTCGACGACACGGGTTACAAGCCAGAAACCAGCGTAGAGCAGGGCGTGGCAAATTTCGTGAAATGGTATCGGGAGTTCTACAACTGCTGAGGTAGGGTGGCAGTGCGATCGCCCACGGGAGTGGGCTCCTACAGGGGCCTGGCCGGCGGTTCCGTAGGAGCCCGGTCCCCCGGGCAATAACGGAGCCCCGGGATCCCCACCGTAGGAGCCCGGTCCCCCGGGCGATAACGGAGCCTCCGAGGATCCCGACCGTAGGAGCCCGGTCCCCCGGGCGATAACGGAGCCCCGGGATCCTCCCGTAGGAGCCCGGTCCCCCGGGCGATAGGTCGGACCTCCGGCGATCGCCCACGGGAGTGGGCTCCTACACGGTGGATGAATGACCTCGGGACAGGTATTTTGTTGGGGGAGGCCCTTGTAGCCAGGCGGCTTCGCGCAGGGCCGACCCAGGGATGAGATTTCAACGGACAGGAGGTCCACCATGTCTCTTCAGCCTCACGGGCGACGCCTGCGCGTCGGGCGCGTCTCGGTTCCGGGTCAGGTGTATGCGGTCACCACGGTCACCCGCGACCGGCGCGCGTATTTCTCGGAGTTTCCACCGGCAAGGGCCGTGGTTCGGGTGCTTCGTGAGCAGCGGGATCTGCAACGCGCCGAGACCCTGGCCTACGTGGTGATGCCCGATCACCTGCATTGGCTGATGCGGCTAGTGTCGTGTCCCACAAATAACTTGCCATTCAGAGCCCCGCAAAAGCGCCAAGGCAAGGCGCACACCGCAGGCAATGGCAGGCCCTTGGCAAGGTGTGCAACGCCGCATTGGCGTTTTTGCGGGGCTCCCTTCGGGCGCGGCTGTGCGGGCGTGTGGCGGTGTTACGCTTGCTTGAAAGGGGGTGGCCATTCCTGCGCAAGCGTGCCTGGCCACACGCCCGCACAGTCGCGCTGAATGGCAAGTTATTTGTGGGACACGACACTCGGCCGGGTCATGACCTGTCTGCGGTGGTTCGCGACGTCAAGGCCATGAGCAGCCGCCGTGTCGGGCGCCGGGTCTGGCAGAAGGGTTTTCATGATCACGCATTGAGAAAGGAAGACGACGTGCGGGCCTGGGCGCGATATATCGTGGCCAACCCCCTGCGCGCCGGGTTGGTGGCAAGCGTTGGCGCGCCGCGCAAAGCGTGGCGCATCTGGTCGGGTGAGAGTCCCGACATGGTAAGGGTGAACCACCCACCATTACCGAGTGTTGCGCCTCTGGCGGAACGGTGCCTTGGTCACGAAGACTGGAGCATGCGTGAACAAGAGAGGTGAAGCGTACACAGGGTATGTTGCAGGCCGTTTGGAGACGTAGCTCCTTAGAGATGGAATCGCTTCGAAATGAACAGTCCCGGTGAACCGCCCCGGGTATCGCGGAGGCTCCAACTCTTGAGAGAATGGAGCCATGAACAAGTCAAACAAGTTTTCACCTGAGGTCCGTGAGCGGGCGGTGCGGATGGTCCAGGAGCACCGTGGGGAGTACCCGTCGCTGTGGGCGGTTGTGGAGTCGATAGCCCCAAAGATCGGCTGCGTGCCACAGACGCTGCTGGAGTGGGTCAGGCGAGCGGAGATTGATGCGGGTGCGCGGCCAGGCATGACCACGGCCGAGACGCAGCGCATCAAGGACCTGGAGCGCGAGAACAAGGAGTTACGGCGCGCCAATGAGATCCTGCGTACCGCCAGCGCTTTTTTCGCGCAGGCGGAGCTCGACCGCAAACTGAAGTCGTAAACGCCTACATCGATCAGCACCGGGACGCCTATGGGGTCGAGCCGATCTGCAAAGTGTTGCAGGTTGCCCCATCGGCCTACCGGCGCCATGCGGCCCGGCGGCGCAATCCGGATCTGCGCAGTGCCCGGGCCAAGCGCGATGAGCGGCTGGTTCCACACATTGAGCGTGTCTGGGAGGCCAACCTCCAGGTCTACGGCGCCGACAAGGTCTGGAAGCAACTCAACCGCGAAGGTGTTTCCGTGGCGCGCTGTAGCGTGGAGCGGCTCATGCGCCGCCTGGGCTTGCAGGGGGCACGCCGTGGCAAGACGGTTCGCACCACCGTGGCGGACCGATCGGCGCCATGTCCGTTGGATCGGGTTAATCGGCAGTTCCAGGCCGAGCGCCCCAACCAGCTCTGGGTGTCGGACTTCACCTACGTTTCGACCTGGCAGGGATGGCTGTACGTGGCCTTCGTTGTCGACGTCTTCGCACGGCGCATCGTGGGATGGCGCGTCAGCTGCACCATGACCACGGACTTCGTGCTCGATGCCCTGGAGCAGGCGCTCTACGCTCGGCAGCCCGAGCATAACGATGCCCTGATCCATCACTCCGACCGCGGGTCGCAATACGTCAGCATTCGCTACACGGAGCGACTTTCCGAAGCCGGTATCGAGCCGTCGGTCGGCAGCCGTGGCGACAGCTACGACAATGCCTTGGCCGAGACCATCAACGGCCTGTACAAGGCGGAACTGATCCATCGCCGCGGCCCCTGGAGGTCCAGGGAGTCGGTGGAGCTGGCGACGCTGGAATGGGTGTCCTGGTTCAATCATCAGAGGTTGATGGAGCCCTTGGGGTATATTCCGCCGGTGGAAGCTGAGGCAAACTACTATCGGCAACTCGCCAGTCAGGCCGTAATGGCGGCTTGACTTAAACCAACCAGCCTCCGCAATTCCCGGGGCGGTTCACGGTTGGCCAGCGTTGTAACGCGCGTGAAGCCCATACGAAGCAGGCGCATTGGTGAGCCTGTAGAGAGCCGGCGGAGTTCTCAAGCTGCGGCATGTAACAAGAGATGCGTCATGAACGCGGGAGGCCCCATGGGCTCCAAGGGAAGGGTAAAGTACAGCGGACCGCTACAAACGGGAGGCTGGCTTGAAGGCCGATGGGGAGTCGGATCACTCCATAGTACTCGGAGACGGTAGGGCCGATCACATGGGGAAGGGAGTGACAGTCATGTGTAGCTTGCAAAGGCAACTCGCGCCGGACAATGTAGGGCCGGAGTACGACGAGCCAACCTTCTTGCAGGGACTATCTATGAGCAGCATTGCTGCTTCTACGAATGTGAGCATGATTGAAGAGCCCGGTGCGGGAAAACCGCACGCCGGGATCTGTGCAGGGGGCGCCGGGTAACCGGCGTCCCTACTGCGACGAGATTATCCTCATTGGGATGCCGCCTGGTTGTGAGCCGCGCCGGTCCGCGATTCTCGTAGGAGCCCGGTCCTCCGGGCGATCATTTTCCCGGGGGCCAGCCATCGCCCGGAGGACCGGGCTCCTACGAAAACCCCCTGTAGGAGCCCACTCCCGTGGGCAATTGCCTCCCACCCAAATGCAACAAAATGGATAGCACCGCATGTCACAGACCCTGCCCTGTTTCAAAGCCTACGACATCCGGGGTCGTATCCCGGACGAACTCAATCCGGAGCTGGCCTACCGCATCGGCCGTGCCTATGCACGGGTCATCGGACCGTCGGGCCCCGTGGCCGTAGGGCAGGACATGCGGCTCACCAGCCCCGAATTGGCCGAAGCCGTTATCCGGGGCCTGAACGATGCAGGCGTGGATACCCGAAGCCTCGGCCTGTGCGGTACCGAGATCGTCTATCACGCGGCCTCCCTGCCCGGCATGGGCGGAGGCATCATGGTGACCGCGAGCCACAATCCCATCGACTACAACGGCATGAAGCTGGTACGGGAAGAGGCGATCCCCATCAGCGGCGACAGTGGTCTCAGGGAAATCGAGCAGCTCGTTCGTAAGGGGGAGTTTCCGGATGCTACGGACCGTGGAAGGGATGAGCCGCTGGACGTCATTGCCGGCTACGTCCGGCGTGTGCTCTCGCTTGTCGACGTGGCGGCGCTTCAGCCTCTGCACCTTGTGGTCGACGCAGGCAACGGCGCAGCAGGCCCGGTCTTCGATGCCATTGCCGAGCATCTGCCGTTTCAGGTCACGCGCATCCACCACGAACCGGACGGCCGCTTTCCCAACGGTATCCCCAATCCGTTGCTGCCCGAGAACCGGGCGGTCACGGCGAACGCGGTTCGGGAATGCGGTGCGGATATGGGCATCGCCTGGGATGGCGACTTCGACCGCTGCTTCCTGTTCGATGCCGACGGCCGCTTCATCGAGGGCTATTATCTGGTGGGTCTGCTTGCGGAGGTCATGCTTGCCAAGTATCCGGGCGCAAAGATCATCCACGATCCCCGACTGACCTGGAACACCATCGAACAGGTCACCGCCGCGGGCGGCATCCCCGTCATGAGCAAGACAGGCCATGCCTTCATCAAGGAGCGCATGCGCCTGGAGGATGCCGTCTACGGCGGCGAGATGAGCGCACATCACTACTTCCGGGATTTCGCCTATTGCGACTCCGGCATGATTCCCTGGCTGCTCATCACCGAACGCATGTGTGCCTCCGCGGATAGTGCCGAGGGCGGAAAGCCCCGTCCCCTGGCCGACCTGGTCGACGCGCGCATGGCGGCCTATCCCTGCAGCGGAGAGATCAACTTCCACGTGGACAGTGTCCGCGACACCATCGCCCGAATCGAATCCCGCTATCAGTCCGAGTCCCCCGCCGTCGACCGCACCGACGGCCTCAGCATGGAGTTCGACACCTGGCGCTTCAACCTGCGGGGCTCCAACACGGAACCCGTCATTCGCCTGAACGTGGAAACCCGCCGCGACGCCGATCTGCTGAAATCAAAGACAATCGAGATCCGTGACCTCATTGTGGGCTCTCGGTAGATTGTTCGCCCAGGGGGCTGGCCGGGGGTTCGTACAACGGGATTTCCACGCCCCGGCCTTTCGCCCGGAAGGCTCCGACGACACCTGGATGCCCCCCTGTAGGAGCCCACTCCCGTGGGCGATCATCCCCGGGGCCAGCCATCGCCCGGGGGACCGGGCTCCTACAACGGGTATTCCACGCCCCGGCCTTTCGCCCGGAAGGCTCCGACGACACCTGGACGCCCCCCTGTAGGAGCCCACTCCCGTGGGCGATCATCCCCGGGGCCAGCCATCGCCCGGGGGACCGGGCTCCTACAACGGGTATTCCACGCCCCGGCCTTTCGCCCGGAAGGCTCCGATGACACTTGGACGCCCCCCTGTAGGAGCCCACTCCCGTGGGCGATCGCTTCCGGGGCCAGCCATCGCCCGGAGGAACGGGCTCCTACGGGGCGGCACAATCCGCGCGCGATCTGTACGCCCTGCCCGTTGGCGGTTGCATCTGACGACGGATAGCCTCCCGATCGGGCCGGTCCTACGAGCGTTGGGGCCGAATCCTACAAAAGCGCCGTGGATCGAGGGTTTACGTGTCAACAGCCCAGCCGGGATCATAGTGCCGCGATCCGGGAAAGGGATTTCCGGGCAGTGCCGGGGCACGGATGCTCCGGGAATGGATTCGACGGATCGCGTATGGAACGCTGCAATCACCATAGACTGGCCACGGATTGGCCCGCCCCGGCACCCGCAAGGGTCCGGGGTTTTTTTTGGTCCGTTGTCAGTGGTCCGTTGTCCGTTGTTAAATGCAACGGCCACGGACTAAAGCACGGGAGATTGCCATGGGAAGGCCGAATTTTCAGAATCTTCATGTCTATGGACTGTCCGAACGCCTGGCCGACGCGATCTGGGAGATCGTATCCGGGTGGGACCCGTTTCCCAGGGAGACTGTAGGCAAGCAACTCGTGAAGGCGGCCGACAGCGTCGGCGCCAACATCGCCGAAGGCAGTGCCAGGGGCACATATCAGGATAACCGCCGTTTCATTCGCATCGCCCGGGGTTCCCTCACCGAAGTCCAGCACTGGCTGCGCCGGGCCTATAAACGTAAATTGCTCCCGGATCGGGATATCGAGCCCCTGAAAGCCACCATCGACGAACTGGCCCCCAGACTCAACGCATACCTGAACTCCATAGGGACAGATAAGGTTGGTGGTGGGTGATGGTCAGTTGTCCGTTGTCAGGAGCGAAATCGGCCCCCGCAGCATGTCAAAGGGCTCTTGTACAACTGACTACGGACGACTGACAATTGACAATAAACAACTGACAACTCACCAACTCCCCCGTGCCCCTGACCACACCGCGACGCATCCTTGACCTGCTGACCCCCGCCGAGCGGCGCCGGGGCTATCTGCTGTTGGGGATGATCCTCATGATGGCGTTCCTGGAGGTGCTGGGCGTGGCCTCCATCCTGCCGTTCCTGGCCGTCCTGGCCAACATGGAGCTGGTGCACACCAACGCCTATCTGTCCGCGGCGTATGAACTGCTCGGCTTCCGGGACCCGGAGCGGTTCCTCTTCTTTCTGGGCGTACTCGTATTCGTCTTCTTCGTGGTCTCCACCCTGTTCAAGGCGCTGACGCACTACGCCATCGCGCGCTACGCCAACATGCGTGAGTACGCCCTCAGCATGCGGCTGACGGCCGGGTACCTCAATCAGCCCTATGAATGGTACCTGGATCGCCACAGCGCCGATCTCGGCAAGATGGTGCTGTCGGAGGTCGGTCAGGTGGTGCAGGGGGGGCTGATGCCGATGCTGCACGTCATCGCCCACGGCACCGTGGTCCTGGCCATTCTCATGCTGCTGGTGGTGGTGGACCCCGGGCTGGCCACCGTGGTGGCCCTGGGGCTCGGTGGCGCCTATGTCGCGATCTACATGCTCCTGCGCCGCTATCTGGGCCACCTGGGCGCGGACCGGGTCAAGGCCAACCAGGAGCGGTTCCGGGTGGTCCAGGAGACCTTCGGCGGGGTGAAGGAGATCAAGCTTTCGGGAACGGAAGGCCGGATGCTGGCACGCTTCCAGCGCCCGGCAAGGCGGTTCGCGACGCGCCAGGCGGCGGCCCAGGTGGCCCGCCGGGTCCCCCGGTTCGGTCTCGAGGTGGTGGTTTTCGGCGGCATGCTGGCGGTCGTGCTGTACCTGATGGCGGGGGAGGGCGGCCTGCAGCAGGCCCTGCCCGTCATCGCCCTGTACGCCTTCGCGGGATACCGGCTTATTCCCGCGCTGCAGACGGTCTACGGAGACCTCGCGAACCTGAGGTTTGCCGAGGCCGCCGTAGAGGCATTGCACCGGGATCTCACCGGGCTGGCACCCGGGCCGGGCGCCGCCGGGGACGGGGAGGGCGCGGAACCGCTGCGGGTGCACCGTGCGGTGCGCCTGGAGGGAGTGACCTACACCTACCCGGGGGCCGACAGCCCCGTGCTGCGGGATCTCGGCCTGGAGATCCCCGCGCAGCATACCGTCGGACTGGTGGGCGCCACCGGGTCCGGCAAGACCACCGCCGTCGACGTGATCCTCGGCCTGCTGCGGCCCCGGACCGGGCGTGTGCTGGTGGACGATGAGCCGCTGGGCGCGGACAACCTCCGTGCCTGGCAGCGCAACCTGGGGTACGTGCCCCAGCGCATCTACCTGGCCGACGACACCGTGGCCGCGAACATCGCCTTCGGACGGGCGCACGACGAGATCGACCTGTCCGCCGTCGAACAGGCGGCCCGCGTCGCCAATCTGCACGATTTCGTGGTGTCCGAACTGCCCGACGGATACGAAACCCGCATCGGGGAGCGCGGTATCCGGTTGTCCGGCGGGCAGTGCCAGCGCATCGGCATTGCCCGGGCGCTGTACCGGGACCCCCAGGTGCTGATCATGGACGAGGCCACCAGCGCCCTGGACAACCTGACCGAGTTTGCGGTCATGGAGGCCGTGCACAACCTGGGCCGCAGGAAGACCATCATCCTCATCGCCCACCGGCTCAGCACCGTGCGGGAGTGCGATCGCATCTATCTCCTGGACAAGGGGCGGGTCATCGGGCAGGGCAGCTACGACGAACTGATCGAATCCAGCGAGCGCTTCCGCGCCATGGCCGCGGTCCGTTAGCCGCAAACACCCACCCCCTGTAGGAGCCCACTCCCGTGGGCGATCGCTTCCGGGGCCGGCCATCGCCCGGAGGACCGGGCTCCTACAACGGGTATTCCGCGCCCCGGCCTATCGCCCGGAAGGCGCCGACGGCACCCGGATGCCCCCCTTGTAGGAGCCCACTCCCGTGGGCGATCATCCCCGGGGCCGGCCATCGCCCGGAGGACCGGGCTCCTACAACGGGCATTCCACGGCCCGGCCATCGCCCGGAGGACCGGGCTCCTACAACGGGCGTTCCACGGCCCGGCCATCGCCCGGGGGACCGGGCTCCTACAACGGGCGTTCCACGGCCCGGCCATCGCCCGGGGGACCGGGCTCCTACAACGGGCGTTCCACGGCCCGGCCATCGCCCGGGGGACCGGGCTCCTACCGGACATCCTCAGGGGCCCCAAGCCACCTGGGTGAACGGTCCCGATTTCGGATCCGGCGGTTCCCCGCTTTTGCGGGGCGGGAATGCAAAGTCAAGTCTTGACCCGCGCCGCCAGCAAGGGCTTAATTCCCTTTTGGTTTTCCGGGACAGGCATCCACGATGCCGGTTCTCCGCATGGATCGGCCGTAACTGGCGGGCGGTCCCGCGGACCTCGTAGGCCGGATAAGGCGCAGCCGCATCCGGCATGCCAGCGGCAAGGGTCGGCGGATGGACTTCGCTGATCCGCCCTACGGAACCACGCGTCTTCTTGCAGAAGAACAACGGGCAGCTCACCAGTGTCAAAAACGCTCATCGTCACCGGCGGAGCCGGGTTCATCGGCTCGGCAGTCATCCGTCACCTCATTCACCACACCGATTACCGGGTCGTAAACCTGGACCGGCTCACCTATGCGGGCAACCCGGATTCGGTGGCCGGGGCCGCCGGGTCCGCGCGCTACGCCTTCGAGCAGGTGGACATCCGGGACCGCCGGGCGCTGGACAGGGTGTTCGGGGAGCACCGGCCCGCCGCCGTCATGCACCTGGCGGCGGAATCCCACGTGGATCGCTCCATCGAGGGGCCCGCCGAGTTCATCGACACCAACATCGTCGGCACCAGCACACTCCTGGAGGCGGCCCGCGCCTGGTGGATCGGGCTGGAAGGCGAGGCGCGGGCGGCGTTTCGCTTTCACCACGTCTCCACCGACGAGGTGTACGGCAGCCTCGGCACGACCGGGTTGTTCACCGAGGAGACGCCGTACCAGCCCAACTCCCCCTACGCCGCCAGCAAGGCGGCCTCCGACCACCTGGTGCGCGCCTGGCACCATACCTACGGCCTGCCCGTGGTCACCAGCAACTGCTCCAACAACTACGGCCCCTGCCAGTTCCCCGAGAAGCTCATTCCGCACATGATCCTCAATGCCCTGGACGGCAAGCCCCTGCCCATCTACGGAGACGGCACCAACGTGCGCGACTGGCTCTACGTGGACGACCACGTGCGTGCCCTGGTCCGTATCCTGGAGCAGGGCCGCCCGGGCGAGACCTACAACGTGGGCGGACACAACGAGTGCACCAACATGGAGGTGGTCACCACCCTGTGCGAACTGCTCGACGAGCTGCTGCCCGAATCCCCGCATCGCCCGCACAAGTCGCTGATCACCTTCGTGAAGGACCGCCCCGGGCACGACCGGCGCTATGCCATCGACGCGGCGAAGATCGAAAAAGAGCTTGGCTGGACCCCGGAGGAGACCTTCGAGAGCGGCCTGCGCAAGACGGTGCAATGGTACCTGGAGAACCCCGAATGGTGGCGCCGGGTGCTCGACGGCAGCTACCGCCTCGAGCGCATCGGCCTCGCGGAAGGTGCCTCATGAAGGGCATCATCCTGGCGGGCGGTTCCGGCACGAGGCTGTATCCCGTGACCCAGGTGGTCTCGAAGCAGCTGCTGCCGGTCTACGACAAGCCGATGGTGTACTACCCCCTCGGTACCCTGATGCTTGCGGGCATCCGCGATATCCTGCTGATCTCCACGCCGCAGGATACGCCGCGCTTCGAGCAGCTCCTCGGTGATGGCAGCCAGTGGGGCATCAGTATCCGTTATGCCGTGCAGCCCTCGCCCGACGGCCTCGCGCAGGCCTTCCTGATCGGCAACGAATTCATCGGCGGTGACGACTGCGCGCTGATCCTGGGCGACAACATCTTCCACGGCCACGACTTCGCCCCGCAGCTCCAGCGCGCCGCCGGCAACCCCGGGGGAGGCACCGTGTTCGCCTATCCCGTGAAGGACCCGGAGCGCTACGGCGTCGTGGAATTCGACCGCGACGGCCAGGTCCTCAGCCTCGAAGAGAAACCGGCCAACCCCAAGTCCCGATACGCCGTGACCGGCCTGTACTTCTACGACAACCGGGTGGTGGACATCGCCCGGTCCCTCAAGCCGTCCGCCCGCGGTGAACTGGAGATCACCGACGTCAACAAGCAGTACCTCAGTGAAGGCCGGCTCAACGTCGAGATCATGGGCCGCGGCATGGCCTGGCTCGACACCGGCACCCACGACTCCCTGCTCGAAGCCGCCACGTTCATCGAAACCATCGAAACCCGCCAGGGCCTCAAGATCGCCTGCCCGGAAGAGATCGCCTACCGCATGCGCTACATCACCCCCGAGCAGCTCGAACAACTGGCCGAGCCCCTGAGCAAGAACGGCTACGGACAGTACCTCCTGCGTCTGTTGACCGAAAGGGTTTTTTAGTTGGGGATTTTTAATTGTCAGTTGTCAGTTGTCCGTTGTCAGTGGTTAAAGAACGACCAACAACGGACAACTGACAACTGACAGCTCCCGTACGACGTCAGTTGTCGTTCCGGCGTGGAATGATTACGGCATCATCCCCGATCCGGGCACTCACCCATCCGCGACCGACTACGCTTCAATCACTGACAACTGACAACTGACAACTGACCATTGACCACACCAGTTAAGCCGTCCGTCCAGGTCAAGTGTTGATCCCTGAAATGGACATGGGTCTAATCCCCGGCAGGGCGTTCGAACAAAAACATCCGCCAAAGCACTGATTACCTGATCAGCATCATCATTGGCGGTGAACACAATCCGGCATCGGAAGCGGCGAGCACGATCCGGCGGATGACGGTTCCCACTCCGCCAGGCACATAGAAATTGGTCCTTCGACGTCTCGAATGGTAAGCCTTTATCGGCAATGACCGGTTCGCCCGGAGGACCGGGGTTTGGCCTGGACAGGATCGCCCAGGGGAGTGGGCTCCTACAGGTGGATCAAGGCACACGCGTGTAGGAGCCCGGTCCTCCGGGCGAAAGGGGTTTGGCCTGGGCGGGATCGCCCACGGGAGTGGGCTCCTACAGGGCGGGGATCAAGGCACACGCGTGTAGGAGCCCGGTCCTCCGGGCGAAAGGGGTTTGGTTTGGGCAGGATCGCCCAGGGGACTGGGCTCCTACAACAGGGGGATCAGGGCACACGCGTGTAGGAGCCCGGTCCCCCGGGCGAAAGGGGTTTGGCCTGGGGCAGGATCGCCCACGGGAGTGGGCTCCTACAGGGGGTGTAGATCATCGCGCGGATGTTCCTGGATCCGCTGTGATGATCGAAACCACCGGAAACGTCGAGGAACCTGAGAATTGCGTAATTCGTGACTTGATTCCTTGTGTTTGGCGTGTTTTTGGGGATAGCTGTGCACGCCCCGCCTCATGCAGTTCAACGTCACGCTGTCATTAGATGTAACGCAAGATGTAACGCACTGACGGTCAGGGAGATTCATGCGCACGGAACACGTCTTGACCGGATACGAGCGATGACGGAACTGTACCTGGTGCCCGCCTTCGGTCTTCCGTGGCTGGCGTTCTCGCTGCTCGTCTACGCGCTTGTGTTTCATCCGTCCCGGGAAAGGGGCAGCCTGCCGCTCGCCGTCGCTTTCGGATTCCCGCTCAGTGCGCTGGCCATGACCGCGACCCTGGTGGTGATCGACGCGGCCGGCTATCCGTTGAGTATCGCTCCTGGCCTGCTGCTCTCCCTGCTGGTCGCCGCGGGCACGGTGGTCAGGCTCCGGCTTGCCGGACGCAGTCCGGCGTCCGCCGTGCCCGCCGTGTCGCGGGTATCGGCGGGCCGCTGGTATGCCCTTCTCGCGGGTCTGCTGCTGATGCTCCTCGCATTGCGTTTCGGCAGCCTGATCCATGAAGTGGTGCGTCTGCCCACGTATCCCTGGGACGCGTGGACCACCTGGATCTATCGTGCCCTGCTGTGGTTCGAGCAAGGAGAGCTTGTGGAGTTCGTCGCCCCGGCCGCGCAGCCCCACCTGCAGCCTCCCGAAACCTGGCAGCTCGCCGCCTGGCACTACCCCGCCTTTGTTTCCCTGGCGGCCACCTGGGGCCTGCTGGCCACCGGCGTGAAATCCGACCTCGCCGTCGGGTTGCCCTGGCTGCTGTGCTGGTTCGCGCTGCTCGCCGGCGCCTATGGCACCGTCGTCCGGCTGAGCGGCTCGTGGGTGGCCGGGGTCGCGGTCGCCTATGTGCTCGGCTCGTTGCCGATGCTCTCCACGCACGCCGCCCTGGCGGGCTATGCGGATCTGTGGATCACGGTCATTCTGGGGCTGGCCGTCATGGGCGCCCTGTTATGGATCCATACCGGGCAGCATCGCCTCGCTTGGGTCGTGCTGCCGGCGGCCCTGGCGTTACCGTTCGTCAAGCTGGAGGGCATGCTGTGGTTTTTGTGCCTGTTGCCGCTCGCCGTCGTGTGGGTGGTTTCCGGCCGTTGGCTGATGGTGGCCGCGTTGATGGGGGTCGCCGTGCTGGCGTGGGTCTCGCTGGGATTCAATCTCTATCTGCCTCTGCCGATGGACCCGGGTGCGATCGGGCTGCGGGACGGACTGCTGCATGTGCCGCTGGTCGGCACCTTCGCCTGGGAGGTCATGCCGGGTGCGTGGCGGCCGCTGGTCCTCAATATGTTCGCCCTGGCGAACTGGCACCTGCTTTGGTTCGTCGCCGCGATTGCGCTGATCGCCGGCGTGTATCTCGGGCGGCATGACCGCCTGATCCGGGCCACCTCCGCGGTACTGATTCCCGCCGTCGCCGTGTTCTATGTGATGTTCTTCTACTCGGAGGCCGGCGCCTGGAGCGCCGACTTCACCGCCACCAATCGCCTGCTGCTGCACTGGAGTGCCGTGTTCGTTGTGCACACATGGCTGGTGATCGAATACATGCGCAACCGCACCGACCTGTCCGCGCGGCCCGGCCATGCCGGCGTGAGCGCATGACGGCTTCCGTGCTCCATATCGGGAAGTTCTTCCCGCCGGCCCATGGCGGCATGGAGAGGTTTCTCGCCGACCTGGTCCGCGCCCAGCGTGCCGGGGGTGTCGACGCCGCGGCATTGGTGCACGGCACCCCGTTGCCGGACGATCCGGACTGGCTCATCCGTGTACCCGTGAAGGGCTCGCTGCTCTACACGCCGCTTGCGCCGGGCTTTCGCGGGGCGCTGTCCGCCGCGATCCGCCGCTTCCGGCCGGATCTCCTGCACCTGCACCTGCCCAACCCGTCGGCGCTCTGGGCACTCTCCCTCGCGGCCGCGCGGGACCTCCCGTGGGTGGTGCACTGGCACTCCGATGTCGTGGGGCCGCGAGACCATGGCGCCGTGAACGCGGCCTATCGTGTCTACCGTCCGTTCGAGCAGGCTGTTCTGGAGCACGCGGACCGCATCATCGTGACGTCACCGCCCTACCTGAAGGCATCCGAACCCCTGGCCGGCTGGCGCGATGCTTGCGCGGTGATTCCGCTGGGCCTGGATCTGCACCGGTTGCCCGATGACCCCGGGCCCGCCCCCCCGGACCTCTGGCCGCCGGGTGTTCTGCGCCTGCTGTCCATCGGCCGGCTCTCCCATTACAAGGGTTACGAGACCCTGGTGCGCGCCGTGGCCGGAATGAACGGTGTCCATCTCGTCATCGTGGGGGAGGGCGAGTCACGGGCCGAACTGGAACGGCTCATCGCCGACACCACGCCCGCGGGCCAGTCGCCTCGGGTGACCCTCGCCGGCGCCGCGTCCGGGGCGGAGAAATGGGCCATGCTGGCGGCATGTGACGTCTTCTGCCTGGCCTCGCGCGTGCGCACGGAGGCCTTCGGGCTGGCCGTCCTGGAGGCCATGCGTTATGCACGGCCCTGCCTGGTGAGCGACCTGCCCGGGTCCGGGCTGCCCTGGCTGGTGGAAAGCTCCGGTGCCGGCCGAACGGTCCCGCCCGACGATATCCCCGCCTGGCGCGACGCCATCGCCGCCATGGGCAGCGAGCCCGACCGGGCGCGGGCCATGGGCCGCGCCGGCCGGAAAGCCGCGTTCTCGCGTTTCGATATCCGCACCTGCGAGCACGCCGTCCGGGATCTGTACGCCGGGATGGATTTGGCCATTCCCGCGGACGCGCCGCCCGAGCAGCCGATGATGGTCATTCCCGCCCGTGACGAGGCAGAGACCATTGGCGCGGTAGTCGAAGCGTTGCGTGCCGAGGGCTGGAAGCACATCGTCGTAATTGATGATCAGAGCCGCGACGACACGGCGCAGTGCGCATCCCGCGCCGGCGCCGTTGTCCTATCGGCCACGCTTCCCCTCGGTGCCTGGGGGGCCACCCAGACCGGCATCCGCTATGCGCTGCGCCGGGGCTTTCGCCAGGTGGTCACGCTTGACGCGGACGGCCAGCACGAACCGGCACATGTCCGGGATCTGCTGCAAGCCGCCAGGGGCAGCGATGTGGTCATCGGGGCCTGCACCGGGCGCGGCAGCCGGCTGCGCAAGATCGCCTGGGGCTATTTCCGGTTCATCACGGGCTTCGGCATCGAGGACATCACCTCGGGTTTTCGCTGTTACAATAGCGCGGCATGCGAAGTGCTCACGGGGGTCGAGGCGACGCTCTTCGACTACCAGGATGTGGGCGTGCTGCTGCTGTTGCGGGCCAACGGCCTGAAGATCACGGAGGTGCCGGTCGAGATGAACGAGCGCGCCAACGGTCACTCGCGTGTCTTTGCCAACTGGTGGCGGGTGGCCCGCTACATGGCCGAAAGCACCTTGCTGTGCTGCGCCCGGTGGCATCCGAAGCACTACGGAAGGTGACCATGCAACTGACCGTGACAACGACGATCCTGGGAGTTGGCCTGGCGGCCACCATACTGGTGCTCATCCGGCGCGACCACCTGCGTCTCAGTCACGGCGTCTTCTGGATTGCCGTCGCCGCCATCGCCGTGATCTTCGGCGCCGTGCCGGGCCTGATCGACCGGATCGCCGGCCTTTTCGGTGTCGCCTATCCGCCCGCGTTCCTGCTGCTGGGCGCCGTCATCGTGCTGTTCGTAAAATCGTTGCTGGCGGACATCGCGAACACACGCAACGAACGCCGGTTGCGCAGGCTCAACCAGCAACTGGCGCTTTATGAAAGAAAGACGCGGGATGAGGGATGACGAATAACCTGGTCTGGCATCATGCCACCGTCAGGCGCGAAGATCGCCGGCGTCTCAACGGGCACGGCAGCGCCGTGCTGTGGTTCACCGGCCTGTCGGGCGCGGGAAAGTCCACGCTTGCCCATGGCGTTGAGGAAAAGCTGCACGAGCAGGGTTGTGTCACGTATGTGCTGGATGGCGACAACGTCCGGCACGGCCTCTGCGGTGATCTCGGCTTCTCGGAGGAGGATCGGAGCGAGAACGCGCGCCGTGTCGGCGAAGTGGCGAAGCTTTTCGTCGATGCCGGCGTGATCATACTGACCGCGTTCATCTCTCCGTTTGCAGCGGACCGCCAGCGGGTGCGCGGCCTGGTGATGCCGAATGATTTTCTGGAGATCTACTGCCGCTGCCCGGTGGAGGTCTGCGAAACCCGCGATGTGAAGGGGCACTATGAGCGCGCCCGCACCGGTGAGATCAAGGAGTTCACGGGTATCTCCGCGCCCTACGAGGAGCCATTGAACCCGGAACTGGTGGTGGACACCGACCGGCTCTCGCTCGAGGAGTCCGTCGATCGGGTGCTCGCCTTGCTGCGCGAGCGGGCCATCATCGACCTCTCCCGATCCCCGGCCTCGACGTCATCCACCCCGCGCCCGCGGGCGCCTGTCGGTACGGACGGGGATGAACCATGATCGGCATCGTCAGGCCGGTCTGGAACTTCCGCGGTTTCATCCTCGGCAGCGTCAAGCGCGAGTTCCAGTCCAAGTACCGGCGCTCCATGCTGGGGGGCGCCTGGACCATCATCCAGCCCCTGAGCATGATCGTGGTCTACACGCTCATCTTCTCCCAGATCATGCAGGCCAGGCTGCCCGGGGTGGAGAGCCCGTTCGCCTACAGCATCTACCTGTGCGCCGGCATCATCACCTGGGGCCTGTTCGCCGAAATCGTCAGCCGCAGCCAGACCATGTTCATCGAGAACGCGAACCTGCTGAAGAAGGTAAGCTTCCCCCGGCTTTGCCTGCCCGTGATCCTGTCGCTGAACGCCCTGGTCAACTTTGTCCTGATCTTCGGCTTGTTCATCGTCTTCCTGGTCGCGGTCGGCGCGTTCCCCGGCTGGGCCATGCTCGCCATGATCCCGTTGCTGGTCATTCAGTTGCTGTTTTCCCTGGGGCTGGGCGTCTCCCTGGGCATTCTCAACGTCTTCTTCCGCGACGTTGGCCAGACGGTGACCGTGGTCCTCTTCTTCTGGTTCTGGCTTACCCCCATCGTCTACCCCGCCGCCATCCTGCCCGACAGGGTCGAGGCGATGCTTCGTTACAATCCCATGTATCCGCTCATGTCTGCCTATCAGGACATCATGGTCTACGCTCAGGCGCCGGATTGGGGGTCCCTCTGGCCGGTGACACTGGCCGGCATCGTGCTCTGTGCCCTGGGCGTGCGTTTGTTCCTGCGCCGCGCCGGCGAGATGGTGGACGAACTCTGATGGGCAGTGTCGCCGTGACCAACGTGTCCAAGGCCTACAAGCGCTACCCGACGCGCTGGTCGCGCCTGGTGGAATGGATGGCTCCCTTCGCCGGACCCCGGCATGAACTCACCTGGGTGCTGAAGGACATTCACTTCACCGTCGAGCCGGGGGAGGCCGTGGGCATCGTCGGTATCAACGGCGCCGGCAAGAGCACCCTGCTCAAGATCATCGCCGGGACCACCCAGCCCACCACCGGCAGCGTCCACGTCAACGGCCGAATGGCCGCGCTGCTGGAACTCGGCATGGGCTTTGATCCGGAGTTCACCGGCCGCCAGAACGTCTACATGGCCGGCCAGATCATGGGCTTCACCGTCGCCGAAATCGAGCGCATGATGCCGGAGATCGAGGCCTTCGCCGAGATCGGCGAGTACATCGACCAGCCGGTGCGCGTGTATTCCAGTGGCATGCAGATGCGCCTTGCCTTCAGCGTCGCTACGGCCCGGCGGCCTGGGATCCTCATCGTTGACGAGGCCCTGTCCGTCGGTGATGCCTATTTTCAGCACAAGAGCTTCGACCGTATCCGCCAATTCCGCAAGCAGGGCACCACGCTGCTGATCGTTTCGCATGACAGGTTGGCTATCCAGAGCCTGTGCGACCGCGCCATTCTGCTTGAGGACGGCTTCGTCATCAGGGACGGAAATCCGGAGGAGGTGATGGACTTCTATAACGCCATCATCGCCGAAAAGGAGAACGCCACCGTCGAAGTGAAGCGGCTTGAGGATGGGAGGGCGCAGACGACTTCAGGAACTGGCGAGGCTGCCGTCGAGGACATTGCGCTGATCGACGCCTCGGGCCGGCGGGTCGAGTGCATCGACGTCGGGGCGCCGGTCACGCTGCGTGTCGTCGTTCGCGTATATCGGGACATCGACCGCCTCGTGTTCGGTTACGGCATCAAGGATCGCCTTGGACAGGTAATGTACGGGACCAACACCCACCTCAGGGACCAGGCGTTGTCGAGCGTTTCGGCCGGAGCGACGGTCGTGTATGAAATCGCCTTCCCCGCCAATCTCGGACCGGGGAGCTATTCGGTCCAGACGGCGCTGTGCAGCACGGATACCCATCTCGTTGATAATTACGAATGGCGTGACCTCGCTTTGGTGTTCAATGTCGTGAATATCAGCAAGACACACTTTGCCGGCTGTGCGTGGATCGATCCCGAAATCAGAATCAGTATGTCATGACGTTCGTTTCTTACGCCCAGAACTTTGAAGACGTCATGCTTTGGCGTGCGCTCAAGCATGTCGAAAGCGGATTTTACATCGATGTTGGCGCCAACGATCCAGAGATCGATTCGGTGACGAAGGCCTTCTATGATCGTGGCTGGCAGGGTATCAACATCGAGCCCGTCGCACAGTGGTTCCAGCGACTTGAGGAGCAGCGCCCTCGGGACATCAACCTGCAGATGGCGGTGGGCGCGAAGCAGGGCGAAGTCGTGATCTATGAGTTGCCGGATACGGGGCTTTCGACGACGGACAAGGCGACGGCCGAGCGTCACGAAGCCGAGCGTGGTTATAAAAAACTTGAAAATGCCGTGCCCGTTGAAACGCTGACATCCATCTGCCGGCGCCTTCATGTGGCCCCCATCCATTTCCTGAAAATAGACGTGGAAGGGGCGGAAAAAGATGTTCTCGAAGGGCTCGATCTCTCGATTATTCGTCCGTGGGTCATCGTCGTCGAATCGACATTGCCGAATACGCAAATCGAAGATTACGCGGAATGGGAGCCGATTCTTTGTGACGCCGATTATGATTATGTCTATTTCGACGGGCTGAACCGCTATTACGTGGCATATGAGCATCATGAGTTGAAGGCGCATTTCATAACGCCACCGAACGTTTTTGACGAATTTATGCCCGCGCGGCAATTTGCCTCCGAGTTAAGGACTCGGGTAGCAGAAGAAGAAGCTGCTGCCGCCGATGCCCGAGCGGCCAAGCAGGAGGGGCTGGCGGCAGCGGCTGAGGCTTCCGCGGGAGAACAGGAGAAGCGGGCCGTAGCGGCCGAGGCACTTGCGGCGGAGCAGGAGAAACGGGCTGTAGCAGCTGAGGCACTTGCGGCGGAGCAGGAGAAACGGGCTGTAGCAGCCGAGGCACTTGCGACGGAGCATGAGAAACGGGCTGTAGCGGCCGAGGCACTTGCGACGGAACGGGGGGAGCAGGCTGTAGCAGCCGAGGACCGTGCCCAGAGCGCGAAGGCCGAAGCAGAGGCGCTTCGTAGAAGCCTCTCCTGGCGCATCACGGCACCCTTGAGATGCGGGCTGGATTTCATGCGGTTGCTCACCGGGTGCAGGGCGGGCCCGGTGACACCGCCACGATGGTTCCATGGGGCCGTGTTCCATTCCCTCGGCAACCCGCGGCTCGTCGCGTGTGTGCACCGCTGCCTGCGACCGTTCCCGCGGCTCCATGCCGCTGCCACTCGGGTCGTGACCCGGATCGTGCCACCGCCGTTTGCTTCGGTGAATGGAAAGGCAGATGCCGACCGAACCGGGGAGGATGAGAGTTTGCAGCAACTCCCCCCAAGGGCCCGGCGGATCCATGCGGACCTGAAGGCAAGATTGGAGAAACACGGGACAGAGCACTGATGCGGATCGTGATCGACATGCACGGAGCGCAAACCGAAAGCCGTTTTCGCGGTATCGGCCGGTACACGATGTCGTTTGCACAGGCCGTCGTGCGTAACCGGGGCGAGCACGAAGTCATCCTCGCACTGAGTGGCCTCTTCCCCGACACAATCGAGATCATTAGGGCGGCATTTGACGGACTTATTCCCCAAGAGAGTATAAGGGTCTGGCATGCGCCTGATCCCGCAAAGAAGGGCTTACAGGAAAGGGAATCACGGTATGAGGTGGCCCAGCTTCTTCGCGAGGCATTCCTGGAAAGTCTCCAGCCGGATGTTGTCCATCTGAGCAGCCTTTTCGAAGGCTTTAGTGACAGTGCGGCCGCTAACATCGGTTGTCACAATACCTCCTATCTGGTGAGTGTATCGCTGTATGACCTCATCCCGTTGCTGAATCCAGACCAGTATCTTAAGCCATATCCCGAGTTCGCACGCTTTTATGAAAGCAAGCTCCGTGAGGCTAAGAAGGCAGCTTTATATCTGACGATATCGGAGTCATCTCGTCAGGAAGCGATACGATATTTGGGTGTGCCAGAAGAAAGCGTGGTCAATATTTCCACGGCGACAGAGCCACGCTTTGGTGTTCTCGACATGAAGCCAGCGATTTCCGCGGGATTCCGCCGGAAGCTCAGCTTGACCCGACCCTTCATTCTCTATACCGGTGGGGCTGATGACCGGAAGAATTTGGCTCGCTTGATTCAAGCATTCGGGAAAATACCGCAGCCACTTCGGAGCAAATACCAATTGCTGCTGGCGGGGATGATGCCAGAGTATCAAGTAGCGCAGCTCAAGCATAAAGCACGAGTTGCTGGCCTTGAAGCCGATGATGTGTGCTTCACGGGATACATATCTGACGATGACCTTATCAAGCTGTACAACTTTTGCGAGTTCTTCGTGTTCCCGTCTTGGCACGAGGGTTTTGGTCTCCCTGCGCTCGAAGCAATGGCTTGCGGTGCCCCGGTAATCGGATCAAATACATCGAGTATTCCCGAGGTGATTGGTCTGGATGACGCCTTGTTTGATCCGTTTGACGTTGACGCAATCGCTGCCAAGATGGTGAGAGTGCTGGAGGATGGTGTATTTCGCGCGATGCTAAGAGAGCATGGCCTGAAACAGGCAAAAACGTTTGCATGGGATGATACGGCCAGGCGCGCGTTCAATGCATGGGAGTCGGTGTGCGATACACGTGAGCGTCACAACGCACTTGGCTGGTCAGCATTGAGCGCGAGCGCAATGCTTGTTGAAAACTTGACGGAGAAGATTTCTAGAAACAAAGCGGACGAACTGCCAGTACTTGCCGACTGCCTTGCAAAAAATCACGCCGCCGGATCCGTGCGTCAACTATTCGTGGATGTGTCGGAGATTAGCCGGCACGATGCTGCTACTGGTATACAGCGCGTTGTTCGTAGTTACCTGAATTGGCTGCTGCAATTGCCACCCCCTGGGTTCAGGGTCGAGCCGATCTACGCAACACAGAATGAAGGCTATCGTTATGCACGCCGATTTTCCCAGCGCTTCCTGGGTCAGGATGCCACGGACGCATCCGACGACCCTGTGCGCTGGCAACGCGGCGATGTCTTCTTTGGCTTGGACATGCAGCACCATGTCCAGCTCGCACATGCGTCGTTTTACCGTCAGCTCATGCAGGATGGCGTGACTGTCAAGTTTCTTGTCTATGACTTGCTGCCGATCAAGTTGGCTGATCTGTTTAAGGACTCGAACGCGAAAGAGCTACACGAACGATGGCTGACGTTGATTGCCGGTACGGATGGCGCTGTGTGTATTTCAAAGGCCACAGCCGACGCCTTCGAAACCTGGATCAATGAAGCCGGTGTCCCGCGATCGCCGACGTTTCGCACATGTTGGGTGCATATTGGGGGTGATATCGACGGCTCCAATCCTTCCCGTGGCTTGCCAGGTGGCGCCGAGAAAATCCTGGAAACCCTGCGTCAACGACCGACCTTGCTTTGTGTCTCCACTCTGGAACCACGCAAGCAGCAGCAACAAGTACTCGAAGCTGTCGAGCAGCTATGGCAAGAAGGCACGGATCTGAATCTCGTTCTTGTCGGCCAGGAAGGTTGGCAAACAGAATCCCTCGCCAATCGACTGCGCAGTCATTACGAACAGGGAAAACGCCTCTATTGGCTTGAGGGCATTAGCGATGAATACCTTGAAAGAGTCTACGCAGCCAGCACCTGCCTCGTTGCAGCCAGTATCGACGAAGGATTCGGTCTTTCCCTTATAGAGGCCGCACGCCACGGGATCCCGATCATTGCGCGCGATATACCAGTGTTTCGAGAGGTCGCTGGTCGTCACGCTTACTATTTCTGCGGTGAAACGCCGCATGACTTCGCTCAGGCACTCAAGGCATGGCTCGGTCTGTACCACGCGGGCCAGCATCCGCACTCCACCTCGATGCCATGGTCGACTTGGCAGGAAAGTGCCGAAAAACTCAAGACAGCGCTGATCGAGCAGAACTACCCACGCCGGCAACTTCTGGTGGATGTTTCTGAACTGGTGCAGCGCGATGCCAGAACCGGCATCCAGCGTGTGGTGCGCACTATGCTGAGAGAGTTGTTAAGCCATCCGCCAAACGGATACCGCATCGAGCCTGTGTACGCCGCGCTGACGCATGGATATCGATATGCGAGGCGCTTTACCTGTGAGTTTTTTGGAGGGAGCCCTGCATCGCTCCCGGATGAACTCGTGGATTGCGCGCCGGGCGATATATTCTTCGGCTTAGATCTCCAGCCGCAATCCGTTCCAGCGCAAACAGACTACTTGCACAAACTTCATCAGCAGGGAGTAAGTATCTATTTCATGGTTTATGATCTGATTGCCGTGAATAGGCCGGAATTTTTTCCGAAAGATATGGAAGACTGCTATCAAAGATGGCTCCAAGCCATAACGCAGTTTGATGGAGCCGTCTGCATTTCGAAATCTGTGGCGCAAGAGCTTCGTGAATGGCTTTGCAAACAAGAAACAAAGCGCCTCTGTCCCTATAGGATCGACTGGATTCATCTTGGTACAGACAATCTCAATATGAATACAGTAAATGTTTCCACGGATAAATCGAATGTTGTTTTGCGGCGAATGCGAGAAGCACCATCTTTTGTAATGGTCGGGACACTGGAACCCCGGAAAGGCCATGCGCAAGTCCTTGCCGCGTTTGATCTTCTGTGGAGAAGAGGGGTGGATGTCAATTTGGTGATTGTAGGAAAGGGGGGGTGGATGGTCGACAAACTGATGGAAAGTCTGCGCAATCATTCCGAAAGAGATAGACGACTTTTCTGGCTTGACGGTATTTGCGACAAATATCTTGACCAAGTTTATTCTGCCAGTGACTGTTTGATTGCTGCGTCCGAGGCGGAAGGTTTCGGATTGCCGATTATAGAGGCCGCCAAGCACAGTACCCCGATTATCGCCCGAGACATCCCGGTTTTTCGTGAGGTGGCCGGGGCGTACGCATACTATTTCCCCGATAACACCTCGCCGGAGGTGTTGGAACGGACAGTGCAGGAGTGGCTTGCTTTGTACGAGAAGGATAGCCATCCGAAATCAGATTTGATGCCATGGATGACTTGGGAACAGAGTGCCCGACAGTTACTCGATGTCGTTCTGGAGCGGAGTATCGAGTCAGAGACGCTTACGGAGGCTTCGGCCCAACGGTCGGCGTAGTGTTAAACGGGCACAATAATGAAGGGCAACTGCGTGGCGCTCTGGGAGGTTCCCATAACCTCCTGATTGTCCGTTCAGACAAGTAGAAAATAAGGCCTCTTTATGATGAATGGAATCGTGTTGGCACTTTGCTTTACAGGTGCCGTGGTGGCGTTTCGGCAGTGCGAGTCCACATCGCCATTCGGGCCTTCGGAGTTGGATCGCTTATTCGTCTCCGCGACGCTGGCCTTTCTTCTGCTTGGTGCAACGGCGCTCGCGAGTGTACGCCTGGGAATCTTCTCGGCGACGCTGGTATCGGTCCTAACGTTGGTGCTATCGGCAGCGGCGTTTGGCGCAAGTCTCGCGATCAAATCGAAGGCCGACCGCAACACAGGGAATGCCATTCCGGCAGCGCTGGTTCTTGGCGGACTTGGTGTCCTGTGTTTGCTGCTCTATGCCTGGTACCCAACCTATTACCTTCTTGGGTGGAGGGACCACGGACTTTATCTGATATTTGCCCATCATATTTCCTACACCGGGGGGCTGGACCTGGATCTTCCGTGGTTGGCCGACATCCACGAACGCGTTGGTGATGCCGTACTGCTTGGCTATCCGGGGATATACAGCGCCTACAACAGGGGCTTAAGTGACAGTCCTTCGACACTTATTCCTCAGTTTATGCATCTATTCCCGGCGTATGGGGCGTTGAGCCACCAGGTCGCGGGACTCGAAGGCGTTGTTCGGACAAATGCGGTAATCGCCTTTTTTGCCCTCTGGTCCTTCTTCATGGTGTCTCGACGGATTGTCGGAGATCGGTGGGGGTTGGCCGCCACGTTTCTTCTGGCGATCAATGCGTCCATGGTATGGGTGACCAGATCGACCTTCACCGAACCTCTCCAGATCGTAGTCCTATTTACGGGCGTGTATTTACTTCTTAAGGCGACCGACAGAGAGTCGGCTTGGTGGGCGCTTCTTGCGGGCGTTGTGCTGGGGCTCGGGGTGTTCAACCGACTGGATGCACTCATAGCTGTTTTGGTGATAGTTGGTTTCGCTCTGTACGCTTGTATTAAGCGCCCGGAACTCAAAAAAGCGGGTCTCTGCTTGGTCGGTTCCTATCTTGGGATCAGTACCCTGGGATTAGTGGATGGTTATCTTCACGCATATCCCTATTTGTTTGACCTCTGGGCACATGGGTCTCTCAAGCAACTCGTGATTGCCAACTATGTGTTTGGGTTTGGTGCGGGTATTGCTCTAATTGTCCGCGGTAACGATAGGTGGCGAGGTACTTTGGCCCGCTATCTGGACAAGGCGTTACCACTGGTGCTTTCGGGGATTGTAGGTTGGGTTGTGATTCGTTATGGGCTGTCCTTCTCAAACGACGCCGACTTCCCATTGCGCTCGGTTCGCGAACTAGGATGGTATGTGACGCCACTTGCACTTGTCTTGTCGGTCGTAGGCGTCTGGGTACTTTATAGAGAAAGGCAATGGCTTTACATACTGACCATTGGTGGCGTGTTTCTGGCTACCTTGTTTGTCTACACATGGCGACCAAGTATCACCCCAGACCATTTCTGGGCCTCCAGAAGATGGCTGAGTTACTGCATCCCGTTGATCGTGCTGTTCTCCGTGAAGGCCGTTCAATTTGGACACCAGACCTTAGTAAACAGGGGGTATCCGATTTCCGTATCCGGCGTGGTCATACTGGCGCCGCTGGCTTGGTATCTATGGGGGACCATGACCCTGGTGACACCTTTCTGGTCGACGTCGCTGCTGGCTGCCTATCCGTATGAGTACGAAAGATTGGCGACCGAACTTGAGAGAAACGACTCTGCCAAAGTCTACGCCACGAGAGATGGTCATCTGGCCGGCGTACTGACCTACGTATACGGTATTCCGACGGTGCTCGTTCGCAGTAATGGATTTGAGGTATTCAGGGAGGAACTGGGCGACCAGGCGTGGGCAATTGGTGGCGCGCGGCAAGTGATCAGTCCACAGAGAATTTCGCTTGGAAGCGGGCCGAAATGGTGTGGAGAGTACACGGAAAGTGTGCGAGGGGGACGTCCCGAGAAGTTGATATCGCGTTGTCATTACGTTTCAGTCGAACCATTGAGCCATGCCGGAACGGCGGTGTGCGACTCAGATTCGATCGCGGTGGGTGATCCGTTACTTCACACGCGTGTGGGTAAACTCGATCAGAAAGGACGCACGCTGACGTCGATCGGACAGCCCGGGTTTCTTCAGTTTGGCCCGTATGTCAGTGCGACTCCTGGGAAGTACAGGGTGACATGGTACGGGTCGATGTTGGAGTCGGTGACGGCGGACATTGGCGAAGTGGATGTGGTTGCAGATAAAGGGGGAACAATGATCGCGCAGCGGCTGGTGCAGGTTACTGATCCAGAGTCAGACAATGGGAGCTTAGTCCATCTGGATTTTAATGTTTTAGCTGAGGTCAGAGATTTGGAGTTCCGCTTCAGAATAGCCGAGGCAATTGTTGAACTGACTCACATACAGGTGGAATGTATTGAGTGACTCGCTAGATTTTATGTTTTGAATATTGAACCACCCCGAGTTTCCCAGAGGCTCCATATCTTGAGAGAATGGAGCAATATATGAGAAGACCAAGCGATTCACAAGAAGTGAAGGGGCGGGCCGTACGGCTGGTGCTGGATGCGCTGGAACAGGCGCTGTATGCGCGCCAGTGTTGCGACGACTACTTGAACCTAAGCAAGTATCTGTTACTCCGCTACAGCCAGCGACTGGCCGAGGCCGAGATTGAACCATCGGTAGGGAGCGTGGGGGCTCCTACGATGACGCTCTCGCCGAGACAATCAACCGACTCTACAAGATAAAACCGAGGTGATCCGCAAATGGCGATCCGTGGAGAAACCTCGATCAGGTTGAGTTTGCGACCCTGGAGTGGGTTGACTGGTTCAATCATCGTTGGTTGTTTAGCTCGAATGGCGACAGGCCATCGGGAGAAGTCGAAGTGGAGCATTGCACTACAATCCGCGGGTCACGCATGGCGGCGTGACTCAAATCCACGAGCCTCCGAAAAGCCCGGAGTGGTTCAGTGCCGGGAGAATTGATGCGCGTCGTCCTGTGGGGAACCTACGATAATGGCAAGCCCCGTGTGCGGATCATTCGCCGCGGCCTGACGGAGAATGGAATCGAGGTTATCGAGTGCCATCGCGAGGTCTGGGGCGACATCGAGGACAAGAGCCAGGTACACGGTTGGCTCTCGCGGTTGGTGATGGCCGGCCGATGGCTCCTGACCTATCCGTGGCTGATCAGCTGTTATCTACGCGCGCCCCGGCACGATGCCGTCGTGGTGGGGTATATGGGGCAGATGGATGTATTGGTACTCTGGCCGTTCGCGAGGCTGCGGGGTGTACCGATCGTTTGGGATGCCTTCCTGTCTCTTTACAATACCGTGGTTGAAGATCGGTGCCTGTTGCGGAAATGGCACCCCGTCGCATGGCTTTTGTATGTACTGGAATGGCTGGCGTGTCGGGCGGCCGACCGGGTGGTGCTCGACACGCGAGCCCATGCGGATTATTTCGTTGCGACATTCGGGTGCCCGGCGGAACGCACTGACGTTGTCTGGGTCGGCGCCGAGCAGGAGGCGTTTCCCGTCGCCGCGGCCGAGGAACGTCCTGCCGGAGTCGAGAAGATCGCGCTCTTCTACGGACAGTTCATCCCCCTGCACGGCATCGAGACGATCATCCACGCGGCGCGCGAAACGAAGAACGAGGCTATCCACTGGATCATCATCGGCAGCGGCCAGGAGGCGGGCAGAATCAGAAAGATGCTCGACGAATCGCCGCTGCCTCGGGTTAAATGGCTGCCATGGGTGCGCTATCTGGAACTCGCGCACTGGATACGCCGCGCGGACGTGTGCCTCGGCATCTTCGGTGACACTGACAAGGCGGCTCGCGTGATCCCTAACAAGGTGTTCCAAATCCTGATGAGCGGCAAACCGCTGATTACGCGCGACTCGCCGGCGATCCGCGAGCTGGTCGGCAGCGGGATGACGGGTATCGCGTTGGTGCCTCCGGCGGACGCGGTGGCGCTCGCACAAGCGGTGCGTGCAAGCCCGGAATGCGAGCCGGGACTGCACGCGGCCGTCAGGGCACGGATATCTCCTGTCAGCATCGGTCGCAGAATGACCGAAGTGATCGGTAACACGGCGGCTTCGGGGTAAAGAGGACGATGGACTATGACGCCTTGTACGGGCCGAGCGCACCCGAAGTGGGATGGGTCCCCGCGCCCAGCTATTTGCTGCGACGTGACCGGATCCTGAGGCTTTTTGACGAGGTAGAGCCTTGCGACATACTGGAGATCGGTTGTGGTGCAGGAGCGCTTCTTTATGAATTGGCCGGCAGGGGTCTTAAGTGTACGGCACTCGAAACCTCCGCGGCAGCGTTGGCCATCGCGCGTCATCTAAACGCGGAATCGGGCGTCTTCGTCGCAGACAGGCCGGATGACCGATGGCACGAAAGGTTCGACTGCGTCATGGCATTCGAGGTGCTCGAACACATTGAGGACGACAGGGCGGCCCTGGCGCAATGGCGACAATGGCTCAAGCCGGGCGGGAACTTGTTGCTGTCTGTACCCGCGCACATGAGCCAGTGGACAGCCAGCGATGAGTGGGCGGGCCACTACCGCCGTTATGAGCGACAAGGGCTCGAGTCGCTGGTTGCAGAGTGCGGTTATGCCATCGACCATCTCGAGGCCTACGGGTCGCCGCTTGCGAATTTGATCGATCCGATCCGCGCCCGAGTTCATGCGCGGCAATTGTCTCGGCGCAGGCGTGAGGGGATCGGCGGAAAGGATGTGGGCAGCTCCTTGAGCGGCGTGGAGCGCCCTGTCGAGATGCGGTTGTATCCGCATCTGTGCAGTATTCCCGGCAGGCTGTTGATGCGGAGTTCGTTCCTGGCCCAAGGGGTGTTGGGAAAATTCGGCATCGGGAAGGGATATATGCTGCGCGCCAGGAAGGCGCACGAAGAATAATGCCAGGGAGACGCAGGGAAATAGGCGGAGCGATGATCGTCACTGCCAATCGCGGTGGTACGCGCACGTGCAAAATTGTGGTCGATAATGCACCGTATGCTCAGTTACTTGTCCGGTAATCAAGAAGGTGGACGCCATTCCACCCGATTCTGATTGCGCCCGATCGTCCTCACCAGGAGGACCTGTTCGTGTCCTTCTAATCGGGCCCGTGCTCCCTTATCGCGGCGGCATCGCCCAGCACACCACCATGTTGTATCGTGCGTTGGCAAAGGAAACAGAGACCCTAATGATTTCATTTAGCAGACAGTACCCCCGTTGGCTGTTTCCCGGGAAGGATGACAAAGACCGCAGCAAAGGTGACCTTCGAGAGGAAGGCGTCGAGTACCTCATTGATTCTATCAATCCCCTTAGTTGGTCTAAGGCCCTGAAGCGTGCGAAGGAGTTTGGACCGTCGATCGCGATCTTCCCTTGGTGGCATGTGTATTGGGCACCTTGTTTTTGGTGGTTCAGTCAGCGACTCAAGAGCCAAGATGTCGAAATCGTATTCCTATGCCATAACGTATTTGGTCATGAAGACGCCCCTTGGAAGCGCCGTCTGGGTGATTTAGTGCTACGGTCCGCCGATCGTTTCGTGGTCCACACCGTTGTCGATGAGCGTAATTTAAGGCATCGCTTCCCCCAACGGAGCGTAACGATCCATCCCATCCCTGTGTTCGAAGAATTTCCTGAGGCGACAACCCGGTTACCTCGAAGAGCCAAGCTGGAATTGCTCTTTTTCGGCTTTATCAGACCATATAAAGGACTCGAGGTATTGTTGGAGGCAATCAATCTCCTTAAAGATGAGGATATATTCCTGTCTGTTGTCGGAGAATTCTGGAAAGGTGAAGAAGACGCTCGCCAGTTTATCGTTGATAATAAAATCGAGAATAAAGTAGAGTTCGAGCCGCGCTACGTATCTGACGGCGAGGCTGCCAGTTATTTCGAGCGTTGCGATTTGGTGGTTCTCCCATATCGGAGTGCGACTGGAAGCGCCGTGATACCACTTGCCTATCGCTATGGAAAACCGGTCATCGCGACACGGGTGGGCGGGCTTCCGGATGTAGTCGAAGATGGGGTTAGCGGAACACTCATTGATCCTGACTCGGGTGCTATGCTGGCTGAGGCGATCCGGAAGGTCCTGTCAAGTGAGTGTATTTACAGTCCTGACGCTATTGCATCATACAGGAGACGTCTGAGTTGGTGGGGCCTCGTCAAGTCAATTTTGGACGCAAAACCATGAAGTTGCCAATCACGTTTTCTCGCAAACTGGAGGTTCTCGAGAAAGCAGTGCCCAAGTCACTGCGGCTTCCGCTTCGATATCACGGACAACGATTCGTAGGGGCACTGGAACCGGAGATGTACTATCTGGATGTCCTTGTCGATCCTCACCGGGTGGCAATAGATGTGGGTGCTAATAAGGGTATTTATTCCTATGCACTTACTAAGCGCGCACAGCACGTTTACGGTTTTGAACCGATTTCCGAACTATGCGATTACATACGGAGATACGGCTCCCCACGATTGACCGCTATTAACTCAGCTTTAGCCGATGAGAATGGTGAGTTCACTCTACGAATACCGGTTAGCAATGGGAGGCGAGTCACGACTAGAGCGTCACTTGTTGGCAACACGCATGGTGAAGAAAGGCGTGTGAGGGTCCGCACGCTGGATTCTTACGATTTTAAGGATGTAGGGTTTGTAAAAATCGACGTGGAAGGCGCCGAGGAACGTGTGATCGCTGGCGGACAGAGTACAATACAGCGAGATAAACCGGTGTTGCTTGTCGAAGTGTTTTATGAAAATGGCCAATCAGAGAGGTGTAGAGAAATTGTCACGTTCCTTCGTACACTTGGGTATGAATCGATAATCGTTACTGGAACCGGACCTTGCCTATGCGGGAACGATATTTTTTCGCACGAGAATGGCAGTAGAAATATCTTGTTCGTCCCTAAAAGCCACAGATTCTTGGATTTTATCCAAGATAGCTAACGCGTATTGCGGAAGATGCATGCCCCTCGGAAGGGCATTACGCCACACGAGTCCGGATGCTGGTGAGTAAGAACTCAATTAAGAAACTTATTCAGGCCGTATTTTTTTTGGTGGCCTTGGTTTTCTACGTGACGCTGGTTTGGTCTTTTCGCGAAGAAATACCTAGCATCACGGTTACCCCTTCAGCCATTCTCGTTATGGCAGGCAGTGCGGTACTCATTGTATTCGGCACGATAATTGGAGGAGTAATTTGGCTGCTCCTTTTGCGAGACAACGGGGTCAAAAGGGGGGAAGTGGATGTAATCGGTACATTCGCAATCGCTCAGTTCGGAAAATATCTACCTGGCAATGTAGGACAACACTTTGGCCGTATTATTCTTGCAAGAGACATCGGTATTCCCGTTTCAATTGTTCTAAATACAATAGTAGTCGAAATGCTCTGGAGCGCAGGTACCGGAGCGGGACTGTCGCTTTTATCCGTGCTCCTGTATGTCGATGCAAGTACAGTCAGTTCGTATATTCAAATCGGTGCGACTGAGCTTGCGGCCGCGACGCTCGTCTTGTTGCTCTCTCCTTGGATCGGAATAAAGTTTATTAACAAGCTTTTCCCAGAACTAGCTAAACGGCTATCGGGGGGCAGCTCAATAAGCACTCCGAGCCCAAGAACGGCTATTGCAGTGGGCCTTCTTTATCTGGCTAGCTTTTTGATTATGGGGCTAATCCTTAAATTCCAGGCCGAGTGGTTTTTTGGGGTGTCTGGCGGTAATGTTTTTGAAATAACTTGTTTATTCGCAATTGCGTGGTTGGCTGGGTATCTTGTGCCAGGAGCACCAGGTGGGCTTGGGATACGGGAAGCCGTTATGGCAGTAACGCTTTCTCCTGTTCTCGGCACTGGTGCGGCGATAGGACTGGGGATTACTCTAAGAATCACAACTACTGTTGGTGACGCGATATCACTACTGGTCGGATTACTGCTGAGGCGTTTTAGCCAGAAACCTGCTTTAACAGGCCGTTGAAAATGTCATGAATTCGTCCCGTCCGACATGCTTCGAACCCTTCGACCGGGAAGCCATGCGAGGCGACTGGTATGGAGCCCGTTAAGCGCCATATCGTGGGCTAGCCATGGGGTCAAGTTTAGTAAAATATAGTTTATCGGGTTCACGGAAGCATCGGGTCAGACTGAACCTCCCCCAGTTTAGCGGACACTTTTAATCGGAGACGAGCGTCTCCCCAAGGAGTGTCCCATGACCGTCAAACGCAAGCCCTATAAAACCTATCCCGAAGCCTTTAAGCTCGAAGCCCTGCGCTTGCTGGAGGAATCCGACAGGCCGGCCAGTGAAGTAGCCCGGCAGCTCGGCATCCGACGCAACCAGCTCTACAAATGGAAGGAACAGATGAGTCAGAAAGGCAAGGTGGCTTCAAGCAAACGGGGCCGGCCCAGGAAAGAAGGCCAGAGCGAGATGGCCACGCTTCGCCAGGAGAACAAGCGGCTCAAGGAGGAGAATGAAATCCTAAAAAAAGCCGCGGCGTACTTTGCTCGGGAGTCCAAGTGAAGTACGCCTTCATCCGGGAACACCGTCATCAACACACCTTCTCACGGCTGTGCGCGGTACTGGGGGTCTCCCGTAGCGGGTACCACGACTGGCTGGATCGGCCCGAGAGCCCGCGGACCCAGGAAAGCAAACGACTCACCGCGAAGATCGCCTACTATCATCAACGTTCCCGGCAAAACTACGGCTCGCCGAAGATCCACAAAGACCTGGTCGCCGAAGGCGCGGCCTGTGGTGTTAACCGGGTGGCTCGCCTGATGAAGGCGGCGGACATCAAGTCCCGGATGGCCCGCAAGTTCGTCATCACCACGGATTCGAAGAACACCCTGCAGCCCGCACCCGATCTGCTACAGCGACGATTTACCGTCGACCAGCCGGACACTGCCTGGGTTTCTGATACCACCTTCATCCCCACCCGCGAGGGCTGGCTCTACCTCGCCGTGCTCCTGGACCTCTTCTCCCGTCAGGTGATCGGCTGGGCCATGGGCAACCGCAACGATACCGAACTGGTGCAGCAGGCCCTGACTATGGCGCTGTGGCGTCGAAAAAAGGTCGACAACCTCATCGTCCACTCCGATCAGGGCAGCACCTATGCCTCGACGACGTACCGGCAGCAGTTACGCGAGAACGGCCTGCGCTGCAGCATGAGCCGCAAGGGCGAGTGCCTCGACAACGCGGTGGCCGAAAGCTTCTTCGGTTCCCTGAAGAACGAACTGGTGCACCACGAGGACTACAAGACCCGGGCAGAAGCCAAGCAAAGCCTCTTTGAGTACATCGAGGTGTTCTACAACCGGCAACGACGGCATGCTTCGTTACGCTACCTGGCGCCGGTAGAATACGAAGCACGATACGCGAGCAATTAAACCGTCCGTTTTATTGGGGGAAGCTCAGACGCCCCGCCCCATGGTGGCAACCCCATCCGTGGATCGCGATGCATCACTCCAAAAGTGTTGCGCTTTGGAGGTGCCCGCGGGTGAGCTGGTCCTCGACATCCGCCAAGCGGGCCTTCAATAGCGCGATTTCTGCCAGTCGGTTCTCCAGCAGCTTCATACGGGCCTGTTGGGCGGCAATCTCCTTCTGCTGATCGTCCATGACGGTCTGCTGTTCCTTGACCGCTTCCACCAGCACCGCCACCAGGGCGGAGTAGTTCACCGCCGCCGCCATGCCGTCCTCGGTGTCCACTAGTTCCGGATACACGGCCTGGACTTCCTCGGCAATCACTCCCAACGACGCTTCACCCGAGTCCTTCCAGGAGAATCGAACCCCGCGTAGCTGCTGTATGGCGAGGCGCGCGTGGCGCAGGGTTTCAACGTTGTCCTTGAGCCGTGCCGAACTGGTCTGCACGAACGCGGGAGCGCGCACGGTGCCGGTGAAATGTGCCTCGCCATCGTTGGTAATCGTAAGGCGTCGGGCTCCGGAGCCCCCGAGTGCGGTACCCAGGTCGGTGATGATGAACTCGCCGTTGTCCGAACCGGAGGCGTTGGTGCCGACCACGAAGGTTTTTAGGGGAGTGCCACCTGCGTCGGTACGCACCATCAGGAATGCCGCCGTGTTGGCAGACCGGTCCATACGGAAAACCGCATTGTTTCCGACCAAATGAAGCTGACGCTGGGGATTCGCCGTACCGATTCCGACACCCTCAGGTTCGACATACATCTCACCACTGGCATGTGCGGAGGATGCGACGAGCGTCAGGATGCCGGCGCCTGCCTGGTGTACCGCCTGTTGCGGAAGGGGGCTGTACAAAATGGCGACAAGGGCTAGGACCGAGACCATCAACCCTTGGCGGACGGGTACTGAACCGGATATGGATGGTTGAAACATGTCGATCTCCTGATGTCGATACGGGATCTTTCGAGAATGGAGGTGCAAGGGGGCCCGACACCTTGTTCAGGGCGCGAGAGCGGTATCCACGCGTGCGTTGAAGCTTCCTCCCGGGAGAACCCGAAAGCCGGGAGACAGGGTAATGCGCTCGCCTGCCCTGAACTGTGCATAGGCATCGGAATTCACTGTAAAGCCATCCCCGCTCGTGCGGATGGTCCGGCATGCGGTGAGTGAATAGGCATCGATCACGGTTCCGGAAATCTGAAGGATCTGCCCGGGCTCACATGCATAGCTGGCCGTCAGGCTTACGTCGGCATAGGCGTCCCAGCCATGCAGCATGATGTACCAGATGCCGTCAGGAGCCGTTGAGAACTCGCAGGTTTCCTCATTGCCCGGCAGGTAAGGGCGGCAGTCGTACTCCGACTGGGTGGGTGGCGTGCCGAAGCGTACGTACAGGTCCACGTCCCCGGTGCCTTCGAAGGTGCTGATGACCAGGTCGGATGCGCCGGCAGGCACTTCGATGAAGAAATACCGCTCGCTGCCCTGATCACCGGTGATCCCGTCGATGGTTTCGCCGGTCTTGATCTGCTGGGGCGGGGGCGGTTCTTCGGGCGCGGGACCCGTGCCGGTCGTGACGGCCTCGATCGCGGCGTCCACGCGAATACGCGGTTTGATCCGGTTACCCGCGCCGGTGCGGGTGTCGGTGATCAGGACGCCGGTGCTCTTGAATGCGTCCAGAATGGTATCCACCGTCGCATCGCTTTGTGCCTGCCGGAGCACGGCCCAGGCACCCGCCACATGAGGCGCGGCCATGGAGGTTCCGGACTTGTAGCCGAAGCTGTTGTCGAGTATCGAAGAGAAGATTGAATCGCCCGGTGCCAGCAGATCCAGGAGATCCGCGCTGTTGCTGAAGGCCGATACGATGTCCGACTTGGTCGTGCTGCCGACGCTCACGGCAGTGGAGATGCAGGCCGGGCTGCTGATGGCGTCGGTGAAGCCGTTGTTGCCGCTGGCAACCACCGTTGCGATGTCCGCGGCGCGAAGGTTGTCTATGGGTGTCTTGAGCGGATTGTCGTCACATGCGCTGGGATAGGCGCCCCCGCCGAGGCTCATGTTGACGGAGGCGAGGTCGTAGGTGTTGCGCAGATCGAACACCCTTTCCAGTGCTTTGAGCAGGTCTGAGTTGTAACTGAGAATGCATGGTGACGACAATCCGTGGTTCGTGCATATGGTGCCGGAGACCTCACTGAACACCTGGATCGCGATGAGTTCGGCCTCCCGGGCAACGCCGGAGAAGGTGTCGCCTTTCCCTGCCGCGATGCCGGCCACGTGGGTGCCATGATCGCAGCCGGAGATACTCCCCGGGCAGTTCAGGCCGGAGTCGGGTGCCGTGGATTCGGCGACACCGTCCGGACAAAGTGACGTGGAGCCATCAGCCTCCACGGTGCTTGAATAACAGGCCTCCGAGATCACCTTTCCGCTCAGAAACGTATGGTGCTTGTCGACACCCGTATCGAGGATCGCGATGACATGCCCGTCTCCCGTGAATCCGGAGAAGGTTCCGGAGCCATCCGCGCCGATCAGCGGCACACTGTCGTCCAGCAGGGGCGGTACGGGGGTGTCCTCGAAGATACGGACAACCTTGGGGTCTTCGAGCAGTTTCTGGATCTCGACTGCACTGGCCTGCATGGCAAAGCCGGGAAAGAGGTGGAATCGCTTGATTCCGCGGGCCGCTTCGGGCGCCGGCACGGCCGACAGACGTTGCAGGACCTGTTCCTGAATGCTGCGCAGCCGTTCGCGCTGCGCGGTGAGGGCGGCATGGTCCGGCAGCTTTTCTTCGAGTACCAGATGAACGTCGAGCTGAACCAGGATGGGCACGTTGCCGTCGGCAATCGCCCGGTTGACCAATGCGGCGTGATGTTCCTCTGGAGTTTCGACGGATGCCGGATGCGAGCTCAGCGCGGGCAGGTGGGGATTCTCGCCGGCGGTCGGCAGCGTATAGCCGAGCAACCCCAGCGCCGCGATGAGGATTACAGCGGCAAGGCGAAATATGACGCCGTTTGTGCGTTTCATATCATGAGATCCGGGCCATCCGACCGGGAGGAATATCGTGTTGGAGCAAACTCTCCGGCCGGTTTTCCTGTCGTGGCCAGGAGGAATTCGGGAGGGCGGTTGTAGCCAGGCTGTCCCGCGATCTGTTCACGCGGGATCCACGACTTTGCGCCCTACGGTCACCCGCAGTTTGCCCTTGAAACCTTTTGAATTCACATTATGCCGCCGGATCAAAGCGGGTCAAGCGGGGCGAGGTTCATCCCGTGCACCCCCAGATCACCCCTCGTAGGAGCCCGCTCCCGCGGGCGATCTGTGCGGTGGGGGTTGATCGCCCGGAGGACCGGGCTCCTACACGCGTGCTTTGATCCCCGCCGTGTAGGAGCCCAGTCCCTTGGGCGATCCTGCCCAGGCTAAACCCTGATCGCCCGGAGGACCGGGCTCCTACATGTGGCTGATCCGCTTGCAGGCGCTTCGTGCTGGTTGCATCCAGGGGAATCACGTCCCGGTCCAAGATGGGTTGTGTCGGATCCGTACCCTGGCAATGCTCCCGGGATGGTGCGTATCATGAACGCCCGGGCAGGCCGGGCGATGCGCAACGCGTTGTGGAACCCGCGAGAACAGCGGGAAGGGTGAAATCGTGAACGATGTCTTCAGGCGCGCCGGGCCAGACCTTGCGGGGGATCATGTGTGAACAAGGTTCTGGTGACCGGCGGCGCGGGTTTTATCGGCTCCCATCTTTGTGACCGCCTGGTGCGGCGGGGCGATGACGTCCTGTGCGTCGACAACTACTTCACCGGCACGAAGTCGAACGTTGCCCATCTGATCGGAAATCCTCTTTTCGAGTCCATGCGTCACGATGTCACGTTCCCGCTCTATGTGGAGGTGGACGAGATCTACAATCTGGCCTGCCCGGCGTCGCCGGTTCACTACCAGTTCGATCCGGTGCAGACCACCAAGACGTCGGTGCACGGCGCGATCAACATGCTGGGCCTCGCCAAGCGCGTCAAGGCGCGCATCCTTCAGGCCTCCACGTCCGAGGTGTACGGGGATCCGGAGGTGCATCCGCAGTCGGAATCTTACTGGGGGCGGGTAAACCCGATCGGTGTGCGCAGTTGTTATAACGAGGGAAAGCGCTGCGCCGAAACGCTGTTCTTCGACTATTGGCGACAGTATCGCCTGGGCATCAAGGTGGCCCGGATCTTCAACACCTACGGCCCGCGGATGGACATGAAGGATGGGCGGGTGGTGAGCAACTTTGTCGTGCAGGCGCTCAAGGGGGAGCCCCTGACCGTGTTCGGGGACGGGCAGCAGACAAGGAGTTTCTGCTACGTGGACGACATGGTCGACGGTCTGATGCGGCTGATGGAGACCCCGCCGGATTTTACCGGCCCGGTGAATATCGGCGATCCCACCGAGATCACCATCCTCGAGCTGGCCGAGACGATCGTGCGGCTTGTCGGGGGGACGTCGAGGATCGAGTTCGGGCCGCGCCCGCCTGATGATCCGTGTCGGCGCAGACCCGATATCGGGCTTGTTCGCGATCAACTGGGCTGGACGCCGACGGTGACGCTGGAGGACGGCCTGAAGGAGACGATCGCGTACTTTCGCGGGATTCTGCGGGCATGACGCCGGCAGGCGGGGATGCAAAGATCGGCACGGTCATCGTCACACCGGTCTACGAGGATCGAAAGGCCGCCTCCCGGTTGTTTGCGGAGCTTGGTTCCCTGCTGGGCGAGGGGGCGTTCGTGGTGGCGGTGGATGACGGATCGGTGCGGGAGCCGCTGGAGGCGTCCGACCTGGAGGGGATCGACGGACTGGTCCTGCGCCTGACCCGCAACATGGGGCATCAGCGCGCGATCGCCATCGGGCTCAACTACGTCGCGGACCACTTGCCCGGCGCGGAGCGGGTGGTGGTCATGGATGCCGATGGGGAAGATATTCCGGCGAGCGTGGGCGCGCTTCTGGATATGCTGGGGCACGGCGACGCGGATGTGGTGGTGGCCGAGCGGCGGCGCCGCCAGGAGAGCACGGGCTTTCGCGTGTTCTACCAGGTGTACAAGTGGGCCTTCCGGATGCTCACCGGGCGGCGGATCGGGTTCGGCAACTTCATGGCGCTTCGCCCGGCTGCTGTCCGGCGCCTGGCCGCCATGCACGAATTGTGGGTCCACGTGGCGGCCTGTGCGCTGCGTTCCGGGCTTCGCATCGCCGGCTGTCCGACCGATCGGGGGCGGCGCTATACGGGTGAGAGCAGAATGAGTTTCTCCGCACTGGTGCTGCATGGCGCGAGGGCGTTGAGGGTGTTTGGAGAGACCGTGCTGGTGAGGATCGGGATGGCCTTCATTCTGCTGGCCGCCCTGTCCCTGCTGGTCGGCGCGGGTGCCATTCTGCTGAAAACCGCCGGGGCCGCGATACCCGATTGGGTGCCGGTGGCGCTGGGTGTCGTGGCACTGCTGTTTGCGCAGACGGCAGTACTCGCCTGGATGTTGCTGATGCGGACCGGCGTCGGTGGTGGCGGGGTCTTGGGCCGCCCGGCTTACCTGGCGTTCATTGACGCGGTGCTGGTGAAGCCGGACGGTCCGGAAATGGGCGCAGCGCCGGCAGGCAGGGCGGAGCAGGCTGGCGATGGACGGGAGGCATGCGACGGGTGATCCGATGATCAAGGTTTGGCGCGCAGGGGTGGCAACGGCCGTTTTCCTGCTGGCGTTGCTGGCGGTGCACTGGGTGCACGTGCGGTTCCTGACCGTGGATGTGGTGTTGTACAGCGCCCTGGTTGACGGGCTGGTGGCGTGTCTGGTCGGGGCGGCTGTGCTGTTCGGGGCGCGCTGGTTCTGGCCGCTCAGCATCTTTGAGAAGTTTCAGTTGTGCCTGATCTGGATCCTGGCCGCCTACGCCTTCGCGATCTCGGTACCGACGGTCATCGACCGTTCCCTGTCTTTCTACATCCTGGAAAAGCTTGACCAGCGTGGCGGCGGGATTCGTCTCGATCGCTTCGGGGAGGTTTTCGTGGATGAGTACATGCCCGAGCATCGGCTGGTCCAGGTGCGCCTGACTGAACAACTGGCATCCGGAACGATCCTGATCGAGGATGACTGCGTCAGACTGACCGGGAGAGGTGAGCGATTGGCGGCTTTCAGCCGCTTCTACCGGCTCCATTTCCTGCCGAGAAACCGGCTGCTGATGGGCGAGCATTCAGATGCGCTGATCGACCCCTTTCGGGACGGCGTGGAAAGCCCCGGGTATGAATGCTGATGGGCCGGATCCGGTGGCATGGGATGTGGCTGGATGCGGCCCTGGTGCTGGGTCTGGCGGCACTGACCGTGAATCGCTTCGCACCGGATATACATTCGGGCGATGTCATTCTTTATTCCGTGATGTCGTTGCAGAACGTCACTCTGTTCTTCTGGGAACAGAACCGGCTGCTAAATGTCGGGCCGCTGCTCACGTCCGTCATTCGTGATCCGGCGGCCAATCTCTACGCCAACCTGCTGTTTCCCGCGCTGGCCTTCTTCGCGATGATTCGATTCTGGACCGGTCAGGCGGCACGCCTGGCGTCAGGGGGTGGCCGCGTCGGGTTGCCGGGTGCACGTGAGTTGTTCGTGCTCGTGGTGGCGGTGGTCTTCCTGGTGTTCAGGCCCGCGGCGGTATTTGATTTTGTCATCTGGCATGTGGAGTACACCCTCTCCCTGCTGCTGCTTGGTCTGGCCTATGTGGCATTCGTTTCCGCAGGTCCCCGGTGGCTTGCGTGGCCGGCAGGCATGGCGCTGCTGGTGGTCGCGACGGGTGTGAACTACAGCGTCGTCCTGCCGGCATTGGCGCTCGGCGGCACGCATGTCTGGCTGGCGGGCAGGCTGGATCGCCGTGCACTTGGCTTTTCGGGGGCGGCGGTTGCGGTGTTTGCGGCCTGGGGCATGGTGGCGCGCCTTTATCCCGGCCCCGGGGCGGAGGCCTACGCCGGGTTTGATTTCAGCTCGCTCCCGGCGGCCATGGCAGGGGTGATCGGCAACATCCTGCAGGTCCTGTACACGGTCAATGCCATCGCCGTGCTCGTGCTGGTGGCCGGGTCGTGGTGGTGGTCATCCCGCCGGGACGCGCCGGGGATCGCGGATCGGGATGCCGTGCCCATGGGCCGGCTCGGGGCGGCCCTGCTGGGTTTCGGCCTGGGATGGCTGGTGGTGTTTTCCGGCAGTACGTGGGTGGTCCTCAACGAGTACCACTTCCGGTATTTCGCCATGGTCGTCTTCGCGGCGGTGATGTTGATTTCCCTGGGGCTGGCGCGCGTGCGTCTCCCGCTGGGGAGAGGGTTTCGCACGGCCCTGACGGGAATTGTCCTGGCGGGAGTGGTGGGCTATCTGGCCAGGCCATTCGTCCCCCTTGAGGACTATGCATTCATCCAGCGGGTGGACGCACTTGGACAGGCCGATACGTCGTTCTATGCGGGTGACTTCAACCTTGCATGGGCGGCCGTGATGCGGGGTTTGCTTCGCGGGGAGGACAGCCTGGGTGTGGCCGAGCGTGCGAGCGGCAACGGCGAGGCGCTGCGCCGCGCGGCCCAGGCGAGGATCGACGCGGACGGGGTGCTGCGGATCAGCTGTCTGAAGGCGGACGTGGCCGAATGCGTGCGCCAGGCCAACACCTACATCGCGCCTCTGGAATTGCGCGAGGCCCGGGTGGTGAGCGATCGGGGGCATCGGGTCCTTGCGTTGGCGCCCATGCCGCCCAGAGCCCTCAAGATCGACGCGGAGGCGCTGGCGCGGCTGCCGGGCCTGGTGGGGCGCAGGGAGGCGGGGGCGGTCGTGTCTGACGGGCGGCGCGGATTTCTGCTGTATGGGCCCTACGAAACTCTGCCGGCGGGCGATTACCGGCTTCGCGTGTTCGGCGAGGTCGATGCGGCCGCGGGCGGACACGTCGAACTGGTGTCCGGCACCGGCCGGGAACGCCATGCGGTCTTTCCGTTGGCGGATCATCCGGATGCGGGTGCCGGCGTGGTCGAAGGCATGGTCTCGGTGACTTCCCCGATCCGGGATGCCGAGATCCGGATCTTTGTCACCAGTGATGATCGACTGCGGGTAACGGGTTATGAGCTCGTACCGATCCCCGGGCCCGTGGACCCCCAACCGGGGCCGTGATCCCGGATCAGGTTGCGATCTCGAGACGTGGTTCGTCGCGACGCCGTGGTATCGAGGGTAGAATGCCGCATTTTTGTGTGGGAACAGTCCTGTGCCGTATCCCATGTGTATCGGTGCCTTGATGCCTCGAATGGAACCCGTTCGTCGGGAAGGGCCGGCCCTCCGGGCGAAAGGGGTTTAGTTTGGGCAGGATCGCCCAGGGGACTGGGCTCCTACAGGAGGGCAGGGCCGCGTAGGAGCCCGGTCCTCCGGGCGAAAGGGGTTCGGCCCGGGCAGGATCGCCCAAGGGACTGGGCCCCGACAGGAAGGGCAGGACACGCGTAGGAGCCCGGTCCTCCGGGCGAAAGGGGTTCGGCCCGGGCAGGATCGCCCAGGGGACTGGGCTCCTACGGGAGGGCAGGGCACGCGTAGGAGCCCGGTCCTCCGGGCGAAAGGGGTTCGGGCCCGGGCAGGATCGCCCAGGGGACTGGGCCCCGACCGGAAGGGCAGGACACGCGTAGGAGCCCGGTCCTCCGGGCGAAAGGGGTTTGGTCCCGGCGGGCAGGATCGCCCAGGGTACTGGGCTCCTATCGATACGGCGCGAGTCCGACGCGGTGCGCATGGAAGTCATTGGTTCAGCAGGATGAAAAGGGAAGGGGAGTCATGATGAAAAAGGCAGTCATTACAGGCATTACCGGCCAGGATGGCGCGTACCTGGCGCAGTTGCTTCTGGAGAAGGGCTACGAGGTGTTCGGCGCCTATCGGCGGACCAGCTCGGCCAACTTCTGGCGAATCGAGGAACTGGGGATTCAGGACCATCCCGGCCTGCATCTGGTGGAACATGACTTAACGGACCTCTCGGCCAGCATTCGCCTGCTGGAACGTGCCGAGGTCGACGAGGTCTACAATCTGGCGGCCCAGAGCTTCGTCACCGTCTCCTTCGATCAGCCCATTACCACCGGAGAGATCACCGGCATGGGTGCGGTCAATCTCCTGGAGGCGATCCGTATCGTGAACCCGGGCATCCGCTTCTACCAGGCCAGCACCTCGGAGATGTTCGGCAAGGTGCAGACCGTACCGCAGGACGAGAGTACCCCCTTCTATCCCCGAAGCCCTTATGGCGTGGCAAAGCTCTATGCGCACTGGATGACCGTAAACTACCGTGAGAGCCACGGAATCTTCGGGGCCAGCGGTATCCTCTTCAATCACGAGTCCCCGCTTCGTGGCCGTGAGTTCGTGACCCGCAAGGTCACCGATGCCATCGCCCGGATCAAGAGGGGAAAGCTGGACGTGCTGGAGCTGGGCAATCTGGATGCCAAGCGGGACTGGGGTTATGCGAAGGAGTATGTCGACGGCATGTGGCGCATGCTGCAGACGGAACAGCCCGACACCTATGTGCTGGCCACCGGGCGTACGGAGAACGTGCGGGATTTCGTGACCATGACGTGCAAGGCGGCGGGCATGGGCATTGAGTGGCGCGGTGAGGGTGAATCGGAACAGGGGGTGGATATGGAGACGGGAAAGACGATCGTGCGCGTCAACCCCGGATTCTACCGGCCCGCCGAGGTGGACCTGTTGATCGGCAATGCGGAGAAGGCGAGGCGTGAGCTTGGCTGGGAGGCGAAGACGAGTCTCGAGGAGCTCTGCCAAATGATGTACGAAGCGGATCTCCCTCGCATCGATCAACCCCGGTCATTCTGAGATGAGTTCGAAACCGCGCGCACTGGTCACCGGCCTGAGCGGTTTCACGGGCCGCTATATGGAGCGAGCACTGACCGAAGGCGGTTATGAGGTCTTCGGGATCGGATCGCATCCCTCCGATTCCCCGGGTTACTTCACGGTGGATCTCGAAGACCGCCCCGCTCTGTCGAAGGCTGTGACGGAGGTGCGGCCCGACGTGGTCGTCCACCTGGCGGGGATTGCCTTTGTGGGTCACGCGGATGCGGGTGATTTCTATCGCGTGAATCTCATCGGTACCCGCAACCTTCTGGAGGCGCTGGCGCACTGTGCGCACGTGCCGCGTTGCGTCCTGCTTGCCAGCAGTGCCAACGTCTACGGCAACGCGAAGGGAGGGCCGCTGACGGAGGACAGCCCGACCGCACCCGCCAATGATTATGCCGTCAGCAAGCTCGCCATGGAGCACATGGCAAGGCTGTGGGCCCATCGGCTTCCGGTCGTTATGGCGCGTCCGTTCAACTACACGGGCGTGGGCCAATCGGACAGGTTCCTGCTGCCGAAGATTGTCGAGCATTTCCGCCAGGGCAGGCAGGTGATCGAGTTGGGCAATGTCGACGTCGCTCGCGATTTTTCGGATGTCCGCAGCGTGGTCGATGCCTATATGCGGTTGATCCGGATTGCGCCGGCTGGCGAGACCTTCAATATCTGCTCGGGGAGAGCCGTGAGTCTTCAGCAGGCCCTGGACATGATGGAGGAGATTTCCGGTTATCGGATCGAAGTGAGGGTCAATCCAGATTTTGTGCGTGCCAACGAGGTCAAGTGCCTTCATGGTGACCGCGCGAGACTGGATGCCGCATTGGGCGCGATGCCGTGGATTCCCCTGCACGACACCCTGCGTTGGATGTACGAGAGCCGGGAGCCCGCGTGAACGCGGCTGTCCCTGAGACCCGCGGAACTAAGGCGACCACTCCACCCGGGGTGTCTGATGTGGCAATGCGTGTGGCGTTCGGCATGACGGCGCTCGCTCACGGTACGGCGGGAGGCGGTGTCGATGGTATCGGCGCCTACACGCGTGAACTGGGTTCGCGCCTGGCGGCCATGGACGCGGTGGACCTGTTGCCCTTCGTCTATGGCCCGCCGGCGAGCCTTCCGGGCGGCGTATCCGCGCAGGATGCCGGTAGTTTTCATCGCCAGGCGTTGCGTGCTTTGGTGACCGGGGCCTCGTTCCCTGGTCTGCGCGCGATGGCCGGGGTTGAACTGGTCCATGCCACCGACCACCTGGTGCCCCGCGTGCGGGGCATCCCCGTGGTGGCCACGGTCATGGACGCCATTCCGCTTTCCCATCCGGAGTGGGTGTCCTATCCGCTGAAGCGAGTCACCAACGCTTTGTGGCGCCGATCGGTGCGTTGGGCCGATCACGTGATCACGATCTCCGAGTTCTCACGGCTCGAGATCGAACGCTGGTTCGGTATTCCGGGCGAGCGCATCAGCGTCATCCCGCTTGGCGTGGACCACCGCTGGTTCGAACCGCCCGCGGGGGACGATGTCGCGCGGGTGCGCAACCGCTACGTGCTCCCGGAGCGATACTTCCTGTTCGTGGGGACCT